>CAYLXL010000036.1:2589-22715 GCA_964387745.1 uncultured Gammaproteobacteria bacterium
GATTTAATCCCGCCTAGAATTCGAGCTGAGCAAGTTAAGAATAAACACGAAAAAAAACCTTATGACCCCAAAAAACCTGAGGAATTAACCGAGCCCCGTGCATCCAATATTCAACTTGATTTAGATCGCTTAGATCAACCAGACGATAATGATGATGATTTAATCCCGCCTAGAATTCGAGCTGAGCAAGTTAAGAATAAACACGAAAAAAGACCTTATGTAGAAAAAAAACCTCAAGAACTACCCGACTGCCACGCAGAAATCAAAAAATTCGCCGACGAAAAAAACAAAGAACTTCCATCAAATCAACGATGGTACAGAAATACTAAAGTCGGTGTTTATGCAGGGCTCGCAGTTGCAGGTGTTTTAGCTGCAGCTTCACTCGCGGTATTCTTTATTTTCCCACCTGCTGCTCTTCCAATACTTCTTGCTGCTGTTGGCGTGGGTTTAGTTTCTGCAGGACTAGGTGTAGGCATTCACATCTGGGCACTAGTAAAAGCTAATTCTGTTAAAAAATCTATCTCCGAACAGATTGATAAAACCCCTGGTACTGAACAACTTTCTCTAGAACAAAAAGAAGAATTTACTAAGAAAGCCACAAAAGATAGAAAGTCTGCTATAACAAATCTTGCTGTTTCAGGCGTATTTCTTGGCGCGTTTGCAGCAGTCGGTGCAGTTTGGTTTAGCGCCCTTGCATTGGTATCATCTGTTGCAGCTGTTTGCGGTCTAGCAATAGCAGGCACTGTTTCAGGCTTATTCGCTGGAATAAGCGCAGGTGCTATAGGTCTTTATAAAAGCATCAAAGGCGCTATAAGCAACTTAACGTCTCGCACTAATAAGAAAGAACCAGGCAACGACTTAGAGCAAGGCCTAAAAGTTACATCTGAAGTTTCCCAACCAGGTTCTGAATCACCAAATGCTCGTGAAGAAAGAGAGCAAGCAGAAATCAGATCGGGTGAATATAGACCTGCTCGGGCAGATGATGACCGTTCCGATTTAGAATCAAACGTTTCAGATAAAGCTGATTTAGAATCTGTCGGCTCAGCTCTTGAACTAGAACACGAAGAGGCAGAAGAAAATACGTTCACGATAACTAATGTTGATGGTAAACCTCAAGCTACAATTAACAATCCTGAACGGCTGAATAAACAGCAACAATACGAAACTGTACTACAAGCATTTCTAGTTTGTTATTTCAACCAAGATCATACTAAAGGTAAACCAACAATATATCCACTTAATTGTAGTGATCGAAAAATGCAAAGCATGTACTATGCTCTTGCGCAAATGTTCGAGGAAAAAGGTTACCCGATTAAATTTAATGATGACGCCGGAGTTATCTATAAAGATGATTCTGCAACAAGATTATCCCGCACATATTATGAACAAAGTTTTAGACCATCTGGTGAAGAACGCTTTGAAGCTTACAAAGAATTGCGTCAATACTTTGAACTACAAAGTGCAAGATTTAATACCCCAGAAGCTACCAAAGCATTTAGGATAGCTTCAGCTGACAAAATAACATTCCAATTAATGCAAGGGCAAGAATTAAGAGAACAGGTAACCAAATATGTCGCTCCGCAATATTTGGGTAATATTGATAATTTATTAAATGGACCATCTGTTGGAAAACAACTAAAACAGACAACCCAGACAGGTTATGGCCCAGAGGAGCAAACTAATCAACACGAATCGGTCAAAAAATTGGTAATCGCACGCTATCAGCATACTACCGAGCCACCTAGAAATCAGTCACAAACTCAACCGCTTAACATTGAGCAACGTAGTAAAGAAATTGGCCTACCTAAGGATCTAAGCTATGGTGCGAAAGCTGTATTGATTAAAGCGCACGATAAACAAACAACAGTCAGTTATGAAGAAGCTTTAAGTATTTTAAACATAAAACCAAATGATGAAGCTTGTGTACAAAAAGCTGAAAAAGCAATTAGACAGATAAGAGCAGAAGTACATTCTGATTCAAGACGATCAGTAAAACCAATGCTAGAGCTAGCCAGTGCTGCTAATGGTCTTTTAGACGAGTGTAAAACAGCAATAAACAAAGGTCCTGATAAAGATTCAAGGCCTGGGTCTAACCGATAGCGCAAGCATCATCAAGCTGCTGCGTAACGAGCTCATATTGCTCCCGACGCATATATGTAACGATTTCGCAATTGGGCGAACGGCTGTTCGCTCTAACGATCAGGCCAGGCTCCGTAACGATCCTGATAGAAAATTACCATCTCAGATTTCTTATGCCCTAACGATCAGGGCCAGGCTCCGTAACGATCCGAATAAAGATCCTCACGTTATGCACACAACATCCTAATCAGATGATTTCTATATCTTTTCTTATAATGATCCTGACCAGGCTATGTAATGATTTTAACCAGGCGACATAATGATCCGCCCGCCACGATATACCTTACAAGGTATATTTTGACAATATACCCCGCAGGGTATATAATCATATATATCCCTTATAAGGTATAAAGAATGAATATATCCACCTCGCAACAGTTAGCACTTTTTGCTGTAAGTAGGCGTAAAAGCTTGGGGCTCACTCAAGCAGAAGTAGCCGATAAAGTAGGTTTACACCAAAAAACCATCTCGGCTTTTGAAAACAATCCTGAAAAGGTCATGTTATCTACAGCGTTGTTAATTTTGTCAGCCCTTGATGTGGATTTACTATTAGAAAACAAAAAGTCACCCAATAAAAAAGATAAGCTTTGGACACAGGAATGGTAAAAAGTATAGGTTCCAAACTATTAAATATTTCTATGAATGGTATAGATATCGGTAAATTAGAAAAAACTAAAACCGGCGCATTATTTTTTAATTATTCAGAATCTTGGTTAAATACGCCTAGTGCAAGACCAATATCTTTATCGTTACCATTAGTTGACATAAAGTATTCTGGCGACAAAGTCTATAATTTTTTCGACAATCTCCTCCCAGATAATCCTAATATTCGACAAAGAATACAAGCAAAATTTAAAGCTCAATCAAATCATCCATTTGATTTGCTGAAATGTGTAGGCAAAGATTGTGTAGGCGCTCTGCAGATAAGTGATAATGAAAATAGTGTATTTGAGCAATCTATAATTTATAAACCTGCAAATGAAAAAAAAATTGCTAACATATTAAAAAACTATGAAACCGCTCCATTAGGAATGTCAGAAGATAACAATGACTTTAGACTCTCACTAGCCGGAGCACAAGAAAAATCTGCTTTTTTATATCATAATAAAAAATGGTGCATACCCATCGGACAAACACCAACTACTCATATTTTTAAATTACCCATAGGATTTATACCGCATCAACAATTAGATTTAGCTGATAGCTGTGAAAATGAATGGCTGTGCACCAGAATAGCTAAACATTTTGGTTTTCCAGTTGCTGAGAGTGTAATCCATAATTTTGAAGATATAAAGGTACTTATTGTTAAACGATTCGACCGAAAAACTAGTACAGATAAATCTTGGATTATGCGTTTGCCTCAAGAAGATCTGTGTCAGGCTTTAGGTTATTCATCAAATTTAAAGTATCAGTCCGACGGCGGCCCAGGAATAAAAGAGATTATGAATGTTTTATTAGGATCTGAAGAGCCTAGCCATGCTCGGGATATGTTTTTTAAAACACAAATATTATTTTGGCTTTTGGGTGCAATAGATGGTCATGCAAAAAACTTTAGTATTTTTATTAAACCTGAGGGTCGCTTTGAACTAACACCTCTTTATGACATCATATCTGCCTTCCCATTAATCAACAATAAACGACTCTCCGAGCGAAAAATAAAAATGGCTATGGCTTTACGAGGAAAAAACAACCACTATCAATGGTTTCAGTGCAAACGATCCTATTTTATTGATACCGCAAAATATTGCGGCTACTCTATTAAATCAGCAGAAAATTCATTAGAGGAGATGTTAGCTCAAGTTGATGAGGTTATCAATTTAGTAAAAAACGAGATACCAAAAAAATTCAATCATCAACTAGCATCATCTATATTTAATGGGATGCTTGAGTTTAGAGACAAACTCTCATAAAAACAACACCTCAATCAACCTATTCTCATCCCATACCGGTATCTTTAATTCCTGAGCTTTATCTAATTTACTCCCTGCATTACTACCTGCTATAACAGCATAAGTATTTTTTGAAACACTGCCACTCACCTTTGCACCCAGAGCTTCTAATTTCTCTTTAGCCTCCTCTCGTGAGAGCTTTTCTAGTGTACCTGTTAATACAAATGTTTTACCTGTATATTCTGAATTGATAGCTGTGTTAACTTCTGACTCTGGCCAATGGACACCATGTTTAATTAACTTATTAATTACAGCCAAATTATGTTGTTCTTTAAAAAAAGAACGTACGCTTGTAGCAGCAACTTCACCTATATCTGGTACATCAAGTAATTTTTCATAAGTAGCGCTCATTAAATTATTTAAAGCACCAAACGATTTGGCTAATTGCTTTGCTGTTTGTTCGCCTACTTCTTTTATACCCAGGGCATAAATAAATTTAGCGAGTGTTGTTTTTTTGCTGGTTTCTAAGGCTGTAATAATGTTTTGTGCTGATTTAGTCGCCATACGATCTAAATTGGCTAATTGCTCTAGCGTTAAGTCATATAAGTCTGCAGGCGATTGAATTAAATCTAAATCTACCAATTGTTCAATTAATTTTGTACCAAGGCCGTCTATATATAAAGCCTTGCGTGAGGCAAAATGAATAATCGCCTCTTTACGCTGGGCAGGACAATAAAGCCCCGCTGTACAACGGGCGACTGCAAAGTCTATTGTTTTAATAACCTCCGAACCACAAACGGGGCAGCTTTTTGGCAACTCTACAATGGTTGTTTTATTGTTTATTCTTTCAGATGGTATAGACGCTACTATCTCTGGTATAACATCACCTGCGCGACGGACAATAACTTTATCACCTATTCTGATATCTTTTCGCTCAATTTCTTCTATGTTGTGTAAAGTTACGTTTGATACTGTAGCACCGCCTACGAAGACTGGCTCTATACGAGCAATAGGTGTGACAGCTCCCGTGCGGCCTACATTAAAGTCTACAGCTTTCAAATAAGAAGTTACCTCTTCTGCTGGAAACTTATATGCAGCAGCCCAGCGCGGCGCACGAGCAACAAAGCCTAACGTCTCTTGCATACGTTTATCATTAATTTTATAAACAACACCATCGATGTCATAAGCTAAAGTTTTTCTTTGTACTGCTAAGTTGTCATAATATTGTTGCGCGTCGTTTATATTATCTACCACTTTGATTAAATTATTGACGCGAAAACCTAATAAGCGTAGAGTTTCTAAATTTTGATAGTGTGATAACGTCGGCTCATTAGTTTCCAGGCCATAACAAAAAATTTCTAACTCGCGTTGACTAGTTATTCGCGAATCTAATTGACGCAAACTACCCGCAGCGGCATTTCTAGGGCTAACAAACAATTTTTCTCCACGCTGTTGTAACGACATATTAATTTTATCAAAAGTCTTTCTGCTCATGTAGACTTCACCTCTCACTTCTAATTTTTGAGGGATAGATACATCTTTAGAATTGAGCAAGTTATTCAGATTCAACGGCAGCGATCGAATGGTTTTAATATTTTGGGTTATATCTTCGCCTACATAGCCGTCGCCGCGTGTGGCTGCAGAATGTAGTACACCATTAAGATAAACAATACTCACCGCCAGACCATCTATTTTTGGCTCACAAACATACTCTAATTGAGAGTTTTTTAAGCGCTCTTTAATACGTTCATCAAATTTAGCAAATTCTTCGTAAGAAAAAATATTATCTAATGATAACATTGGGACAGCATGGGTAATATTGGCAAATTTTTCTAAAGGTTTTGAACCAACACGTTTAGTTGGAGAGTCTTGAGTTGCGTATTCAGGATATTCTGCTTCTAATTTAACAAGTTTTTGGAATAATTGATCATACTCATGATCCGTAATAGTTGGAGCATCTAGAATGTAATAATTATAATTATGCTCTTCAAGGGTTTTTTTGAGGGTATTGATTTGTTGTTGGATCTGAGTTTTGTTGGTCATGGTGCTGCGCCTTCTTGATTTATCTCCTCCTAGGGATCCGAAGAGGTTGTAAGATTTCCCTCACCCTAACCCTCTCCCAGAACAAGATTTCTATACAAGTTCATGTTACGGGCTGGGAGAAAAACACCCTCACCCCAACCCTCTCCCAGCCCGTAATTTAAATACTTTTCTAACCCCATTCTGGGAGAGGGTTGGGGTAAGGGATTTCTATTCTCATTCTAACAAGGTTAAAGTGAGACTATTACACTTCTTCTTCCACATAATGCTCTAATATTTCTTTGATTTCGGCAGTTTTAGCTGCAGTCAATGGCTCTCTTTCATCATCTAAAATTTCTGCATCTAATAACTTCGCTAATTTATAGGCTGTTTTCAGCATTACATCATAGACCATGACAGGATTAAAGCTGTGATTAGGTGTGCTGAAAAATAATGTAATCCCAGGCGTACTAAAACTTTGCATATTCTCAATATCAAATGTACCTGGTTTGATCATCGACGCAATACTAAATAAAATTTGACCTTGGCCGCTAGTTTTCTCATGGCGATGGAATATACTCATCTCACCAAAACGACAACCAACAGAAATCAAGGCCTGCAATAAAGCATCACCATAAATTTTCTTTTTGTTTAATGCTTTGATATGTAGAGTAACTAAAAACATTTCAGATTTCTTATATGCTTGAGCATTAGAGTGATACTTTTTAGCCTTATCAATATGATACTTAAACTCATCAGTGTTTTCCGTATCATAATCATCGTAGTCATACTCGCTATTATAATTGCTTGAAACAGGAGTTTTCTTATCTTTAGGAATAACCTCAAAACCATCGTAATTCTTAGCTAGTTCATACTCAGTATCAAAATCCAAATAATCAGCCTCGTTATTTCTATTAGAATAATTTGGAGAATAATTTGAACCAGGGGTAGAGTAAGTTTTTCTATTTTTCTTCGGTTTGCTTAAATTAATATTGGCAATATAATTAAGAAAAGCATCTTTAAACGATGGCTTACCTACATATTTATTGGCTTTAACGTTTTTACGATTATGATCCCAAACAATCCAAGCGATAACCAATACAGCAATTACTAGTAAAAATAATCTTAATTTCATTTTTTATCCTTATATATTTAAATCACTGCTTTAATATACAGCTGACTTCGCTTAAATCTTATTTATTTTTTAACTTTGTACCATCTCTACCGCTTGATCTACGTCTACTGATACTAATCTGGATACCCCAGGCTCGTGCATTGTAACACCGATTAAATGCTCAGCCATAGTCATGGTTACTTTGTTGTGCGTTATGAAAATAAACTGCACATCTTTAGACATTTCTTTTACCAGATTACAATAACGGCTTACGTTAGCGTCATCTAGCGGAGCATCAACCTCATCTAGCATACAAAACGGTGCAGGATTCAGTCTAAATATAGAAAATACTAATGCTATTGCGGTTAATGCCTTTTCACCACCTGAAAGCAAGTGAATAGTAGCATTACGTTTTCCTGGTGGTTGCGCCATAACAGTTACACCAGTATCTAATAAATCAGTGCCTGATAGCTCCAAACTCGCCTTACCACCACCAAAAACTTTTGGAAATAAATATTGAAATTGTTCATTAACAAAATCAAAAGTATCTTTAAAGCGTTGTTTGGTTTCTTCATCAATTTGCGCAATAGCAACTTCAAGGGCAGTTAAAGCCTCTTGTAAATCTGCTTCTTGCGTATCTAAGAATCCTTTACGCTGAAACTCAACTTGATACTCATCAATAGCTGTTAAATTTACTGCTCCTAAATTATCTATAGCTTGTTTTAACTGCTTCAATTTGTTTTTTACATTAGTTAAGCTTAATGATTCAGCATTAGCAGAGTTAATTATATTGTCTATTGCTTCTAATATATCATTTATTGCTAAACCTTTTTCTTGCAGTATTTCTGAAATATTAGCAATTTTTGTAGTCATCTCTTGCTGTTTCAACTTCGCTGCTTGGATTTTATCGCGTAATTGATCATATTCATTACGAATGTCAGCTATAGTTTTCTCTATTGTAGTCAAGTCTTGGGTTGCAAGATTATAATCTTGATTCTTAGAAGCTAGGACCTGAGCTTGTGTTTGCTTATTGTCTAAATGACTATTAAGCTGTGATCTTAATTTCTCTATAGGCTCAGCAAAACCCGCGTTTTTAGTGGTCAACTCTAGTTGATCAGCATTAAGTTTTTCTTGCTGCTTTTCTAGCCTGTTTAAATCTTCTAGTAAATGCTTACGTTGTTGTTGTAATTGCTGGATTTGCAATTCAGATTTGTGAATCTTGTCTTTAAGCGCATCAGCCTTGGCACGAATCTCTTTAAGTTCAATCTTAAGGCTATCTCCTGTCGTTTGTAACTCTATCTTGCGTGTATTAATCTCTTCCATGACAATCATGGTTTTTTGTAGCTTAGCACGCTCTTGCTTTACAGCACTACTATCAGCATCAACATGTCTTATGGCCTGGACTAAATCTTGATCAATTTGAAACAAGCGGTTACGCTGCTGTTCAGACTTAGACTCTTGGCGTGATAATTCGCTTTTTATTTCAGATTGCTTAGCTAAATTAGCGCGTATTGCTTGATCAATCTCATTACGCGTTACCACAAATTGTTTGGCTATTTCTTTTTGTTCATTAAGTTTTGTCGTTAAACTAGCAATATTGCTTTCAGTAGCCTGTAATTCAGCCTTTAATTCTTTAATAAGATTTTCACGGCTAAGAATACTGTTTTTATGGTCATTATCTAGATTGACATTATTGACTGTAAACCAAGCATTATTTAACCACCTGCCGTCTTTAGTAATAATAGAATCATTCGGTCCTAGATCACTGAGCATGACTTGTGCTTCTTGTACATCATTAGCACAATAAATATTATTCAAAAGATGCCCTATTTCTATAGGCGCCGTAATTTTATCACGCAATAAAACCTTATTACCTGAACTATTTGCTTTAGTATGAATTGCACTGGCTTCAAAATTAATAAAAGCAGGATTAAATTTAGCTATTAAAGCTAAATCATTTGAATCAAGTTTCTTGCTATCAAACTGATCTTTGAGATCGCCTGATACTACGACTGCTTTGATATAATCACGTATAATAGTCTCTAAAGCCAACTCCCAGCCTGATTCGATTTCAATAATTTCACCTAATCGTTTAGCTTTATTTAAATGATTTTTCTCAAGCCACTGATTAAAAATCTTTTGATCTTTTCCTAATGCTTGCTCTTGTAAAGTTTCTAAAGAAGATAAACGTCCCTTTAAAACTTGATGCTCACGATTAGCGTTATTCAATTGCGTTTGTAGTTCTGTAATTAAAACTTCTATTTCTTTTGCTTGCGTAATACTAGCATCTAATTCTGCTTGCTTTTGCTGATTAAGCGCTATAATTTCTTGATGCTTTTGTTTTAAGCTAGCAATTTCTTGATCGTTATTCTGCTGTTTTAATTGCTTTTGCTCTGTTTGCAAGCTTTCGATGCGCGCTTGCGTCCGTAAAATTAGGGTATCATGCTTTTCTATTATAGCTTGACTCTGGTTAATAATTTTACTATTAGCCTGGTCCAGATCTAACTGCTCACGCCAAGCTTCCTCCCAGCTATTAAACTGATGTTCTATATTTTTTTGCTGGCTAAGAACTTCTGTTCGTGTGGTCATTAATTGATCATGTTCAGGATCAATTTTAACCAAGTCAGCATTTACTTGCTCAAGAGTAGTATTTTTATTAACAATATTGTTTTTACAAGCGACTAATTGCTTTTCTAAATTGTTAATATTATTAACACAATGAGCTTGCTCTGATTCTAAGTGCTTAATCTCTTGCTCAGAAGTGTTAATCAATTGCTCAATCTTGAAAAACTTGGCCTGCTCATTTTGTTGTTCATGATGCAATTTACTAACAGCAATTTTCTTATGCTCTAATTCTGTATTAAAACTTTGTGATTTAGCATTCAAGGCTTCAAGATTAATGTTTTCTTGATTCACTTCACTAGTTACTTGGACGTGATCTTCGTGCAGTTTTTTATACTGTAAACCCAAATCAAATTTCTCTTGAATAGCGTATTCTTGCTTTAATTCTTTGTATTGCTTAGCAACTTCAGCTTGATTGGCTAATTTTTCTAATTGCTTAGTAAGCTCTAGTCTTATGTCATTAACGCGATCGAGATTCTCGCGAGTGTGTTTAATTCTAATTTCTGTTTCACGTCTGCGTTCTTTATACTTAGAGATACCAGCAGCTTCTTCTAGATACAAACGTAAATCTTCAGGTCTGGCTTCTATCACTCGAGAAATCATACCCTGCTCAATAATCGAATAACTTCTTGGACCAAGCCCTGTACCTAAAAATACATCGGCTAAATCTTTTCTACGGCAACGAGTATTATTTAAGTAATAGTTAGATTGACCTTCACGGTTAATAATTCTTTTGATGGCAATTTCACTGTAATTGGCCATCTCTCCCACTAAAGGATTATGGGTATTATCGAAGACAAGCTCTATCGAAGCTTGGCCTACTGGTTTACGACCGCTAGAACCGTTGAAAATAACATCGGTCATAGAGTCACCACGTAAATTCTTAGCCGAACTTTCGCCCATCACCCAACGCACAGCATCGATGACGTTTGACTTACCACAGCCGTTAGGACCGACTATACCTACGAGATTTTTATCTACGGGAACTGTTGCTGTATCAACGAATGACTTGAAGCCAGATAGCTTAATTTTTTTTAAACGCATTATAGTATATCTTGATTTCTAACTTTAGTTAGGGAAATTTTTATAACGTATATTAAATCAGATTATATTATAATAGCTTAATGCAAAACAATGAAATATGGAAATGAAGGAATATTTATAGATCTGAGCCTCGCGCTGATCAATCAACCAAATCTTGATTCGTAGCTTTATTTTTATTAACTTTATGGGCAACGATATCCAGAACAAGCTCACCATCTTTCTCAGAGATCTCAACTGTACCGCCATTCATCAGCTTTCCGAATAAAACTTCATGCGCAAGCGGTTTCTTTATTTTCTCCGAAATCAATCTTACCATAGGACGTGCTCCCAAAGTATGACTAAAGCCGTCCCTAATTAATAATTTCTTGGCTGAATGACTCATAGAAATAATAATATTCTTTTCCTGCAGTTTTACTTCTAATTCTGTTATAAATTTATCAACGACGTTGATAATATTTTCTTCAGTTAGAGAATTAAAGTTAATAATTGCATCTAACCTATTTCTAAACTCTGGTGGGAATGTTTTTTCAAGTATTGCTGAGTTTTCTTTTGAATGCTCTTGTTTCTTGAATCCCATCGAAGGACGTGTTAATTCTTGAGCTCCGGCATTCGTCGTCATCACTATAATAACATGTCTAAAGTCTGCCTTACGGCCATTATTATCAGTTAACGTACCGTGATCCATGACTTGTAATAATAGGTTATAGACATCGACATGCGCTTTTTCTAGCTCATCTAATAACAATACTGAGTGGGGCTTTTGGGTAATCGCTTCTGTCAATAAACCACCCTGATCAAAGCCAACATAGCCAGGAGGAGCTCCAATCAAACGTGATACCGTATGACGTTCCATATACTCTGACATATCAAATCTAATTAATTCTAAACCCAATAATTTCGCTAATTGCTTCGTAACTTCTGTTTTACCCACCCCTGTTGGACCTGCAAATAAGAAAGACCCTACTGGTTTTGAATGATCATGCAAGCCTGAACGAGCTATAGTTATAGCATCTACCAAACTACGAATAGCTGCATCTTGCCCATAAATTAATAATTTTAAATCACGCTCAAGATTATTAAGCATGTCTTTTTCTGATTTAGATATCTGTTGTGTTGGTATGCGAGCAAGTTTAGAAACTATCTCTTCTATTTCTACTGTAGTAATAGTTTGTTTGCGTTTATCGGCTGGCTGTAATTGCTCAAAAGCACCAGCTTCATCGACGATATCTATAGCTTTATCAGGTAAGAATCTATCAGTAATGAATCGTTCTGCTAATTCAACAGCTAATTTTAAAGCATTATCTTCATACTTCAAATGATGATGATCTTCTAATCTTGATTTTAAGCCAACTAAAATATTATAAGTTTCTTCTTTGGATGGCTCTGACACATCTATTTTTTGAAAACGGCGAGTCAAGGCATGATCTTTTTCGAAGATTCCGCGGTATTCTTTAAATGTTGTAGAACCCATGCATTTAAGCTTACCAGAGGCTAGTAGCGGCTTAATAAGATTAGAAGCATCCATAACGCCACCAGACGCTGCGCCTGCGCCAATAATAGTATGTATTTCGTCTATAAATAAAATAGCACCTTGTTCTTTAGAAAGTTGCGTCAACAAGGCTTTAAATCTTTTTTCGAAATCACCACGATACTTGGTACCGGCTAATAAAGCGCCTAAGTCCAAAGCATAAATTTTTGCTTTGCTTAATACCTCTGGGGTTTTGCCATCAACAATCATTTTAGCTAAACCTTCTGCTATGGCAGTTTTACCTACCCCAGCTTCACCGACTAATAATGGGTTATTCTTACGGCGGCGGCATAATATTTGGATCACATGCTGTACTTCTTTTTCTCGACCAATCAAGGGATCGATATAACCCATTTGTGCTTGATTGTTAAGATTAATCGCATAACTATCTAAAGGACTTTTAGCAACATTGTCATTATTACTACTTTCAAAGAAATCATCCGGCCCCTTGTTGAAATCATCACCACTCTGTAATGGATCATGTCCATGGTTAAACTGACCAAACTTTTCAAAATTATTTTTAAGATCAAGCGAACCGTGATTAATATTATTATTGTTATTAGAAATAAAATTAATGACATCCAGACGAGTAATATTTTCTCGTTTTAAAAAATAGACTGCTTGGCTTTCTTGTTCACTAAATATAGCCGCTAATACATTAGCACCTGTTACTTCATTTCTACCTGAGGATTGCACATGAAATACAGCTCTTTGTAAAACTCGTTGAAAACCTAAAGTAGGTTGCGTATCCCGCTCATCTTTATCTGTTTTAATTATTGGGGTGGTTTCAGTAATAAAGGCCTTTAACTCTGCTTTAAGACCATTAACATCCAAGCCACAGCCAAGCAGTACATTGACCGCAGAAGCATTATCAAGTAAAGCTAAGAGCAAATGCTCCACTGTCATAAACTCATGATGCTGCTCATGCGCCTGTTTAAAAGCTACATTTAAGGTGAATTCTAGTTCTTTATTTAGCAAAGTAATCTCCCCCAATTTAGCATTACAACTTAATATTAGTCGGGTTTGTTATTATTATTTTATTTTTTTTCTTCTATTACCAACTAACAATGATTTTGCTATTAACTAAATTCTAGTACATAGAACTAAAAGTTGCGATAATTAATTTTTTTTAACTATGCGGTTTAGATCAGAATATATCTTCTATTCGTGTAAGCATTTTCTGCATTAATAAAAAATAGTGAAAAAACGGACATAATTGGTTGACTGAAATATAGAAGTTATATCATAGATATACTTATAGTTTAGGCAATGTAATGACCGCTAAAACGGGGTACATAGCTTACAAGTTTATTAACCGCAACAGAAATGATAAGGACAGTAGTATGGCTATTGGAACAGTAAAATGGTTTAACAATTCAAAAGGCTATGGTTTTATTTGCCCGATTGAAGGTGGCGAAGATATTTTTGTACATTTCTCTTCTATTGAAATGGAAGGATACAAAAGTTTAAAGGCTGGACAAAAAGTTTTTTATGAAGTGAATAAAGGTCCAAAAGGGCTACACGCTGCGCTTATCAAAACCTCTGAGGGAGCAGAAACTGCATCTACTACTACTAGAGAGGCTGTTGAGGCTTAGGTCGTTCACCGGATGTAAATGATCTTCCCCTTCAGGGCTGAGGGGGAAGTGGCTACACATGGAGCGCAGCGGAATGTGTGGTCGAAGGGGTTTATGTAATCCGGCAGATATTTAAAAATACATACTATTTGGTGTCAGGCTCAAATCGTTACAAGCATATCTACATTTTTAGATCTTGCAACATTAGAGCAACCCCTTCCCCTTTTGCTGCGCAAAAGGTACTTCCCCTAAAGGGGAAGATCAATTACTCACTTGAATGTTACATCCCTGCAACTACTTTATCCGCAAACGCAGAACAGCTAACTTCTGTTGCATCTTTTTTCATACGTGCTAAATCATAAGTAACATGACCACTACTAATAGCACTTTCCATGCCCTTAATTATTAAATCAGCAGCTTCTATCCAACCCATATGACGCAACATCATTTCAGCAGATAAAATTAACGAACCTGGGTTTACTTTATTTAGTCCAGCGTATTTAGGCGCAGTACCATGCGTTGCCTCAAACACCGCAACAGTGTCACTCAAATTAGCACCTGGAGCGATACCAATACCGCCAACCATTGCAGCTAATGCATCAGAAATATAGTCGCCATTAAGATTCATTGTTGCAATCACATCATAATCTTCAGGACGTAATAAAATTTGCTGTAAAAAAGCATCAGCAATAATGTCATTAATCACAATTTGCTTACCAGTTTTAGGATTCTTTAAAGCATGCCATGGTCCGCCTTCATACTCGGTCGCACCAAATTCTTCACGAGCTATTTGGTAACCCCAGTTTTTGAAAGCACCTTCCGTAAACTTCATGATGTTGCCTTTATGGACAAACGTCACTGTTTTGCGATCATTATCAATAGCATATTGAATGGCCGCTCTAACTAATCTTTCTGTACCTTCTTTAGAAATCGGCTTAATCCCTACCCCGCAATGCTCAGTAAATCTTATCTTTTTTACGTTCATTTCTGTCTGTAAGAAATTCAATAATTTTTTAGCGTCGCTACTGTCAGCTTCCCATTCCACACCAGCATAGATATCTTCAGAATTTTCACGGAAGATAACCATATCTGTTTTTTCAGGATAAATAACAGGACTCGGCGTGCCTTTGTAATATCTAACAGGGCGTAAGCAAGTATAAAGATCCAGAACCTGTCTTATAGCTACATTCAGTGAGCGAATTCCACCCCCAACAGGCGTGGTTAATGGGCCTTTAATTGATACTACGTATTTACGTAAAGCATCAAGCGTCTCTTCCGGCAACCACTGGTCATTGCCATAGGTTTTATTAGCTTTTTCACCAGCATACACTTCCATCCAAGCTATCTTTTTAGCACCTTTATAAGCTTTTAGGACGGCACCATCTACAACGGTACGCATAGCAGGAGTAACGTCTACCCCGATACCATCGCCTTCAATGAATGGCAAAATAGGATTATTTGGTACATTTAAAGAAAAATCTTTATTAACTGTTATAGTTTCGCCAGCTGGCACTTTAATATGCTGATAACTCATAGACTTAAGTGACCTTAGTTAATTGGTTAGTGGTTAGGATGATTTATGATTAATATTAGTGACTTATAATAAAATAGTTAAGCCATATGGTCAAATTAAATTTTGGTATATAATATGGGGTTTAAAGATCTGTCATTCCGAGCTTTGCGAGGAATCTCAGTTTGGAATATATATGGACCCTAAAAATACTAAAGTCGTTCTGGCCCTCTCTGGTGGTGTAGACTCATCGGTTGCCGCTTATCTGCTCAAAAGCCAAGGATATGACATCTCCGCTGTCTTTATGAAAAACTGGGAGCAAGACGATACCAATAGCTTTTGTAATGCCGCCGAGGACATTAGAGACGCTCAAGCGGTTTGTGATAAATTAGGCATTCAGCTCGACATTATCAACTTTGCCACAGAATATTGGGATCAAGTCTTTACCTACTTTTTAGCTGAATACAGAAATAACCGCACCCCCAATCCTGATATCTTGTGTAATAAAGAAATTAAATTTAAAGCTTTCTTAGACCACGCGATTACTAATCTTAAAGCTGATTATATAGCTACCGGCCATTATGCCCGAGTAGCTAAGATTGATGGCAGCTTTCAGCTATTAAAAGCCAAAGATAGCAATAAAGACCAAAGCTATTTCTTACATGCTTTAGATCAACATCAACTATCTAAAACTATGTTCCCTTTAGGAGAACTAACCAAACCCCAGATACGCGAGCTTGCTAAGAATCTAGATTTAGTTACTCATGATAAAAAAGACTCTACAGGCATATGTTTTATTGGTGAGGTCAGATTTAAAAACTTTTTAAGCCGTTATCTACCTGCCCAGCCAGGCAATATAGTTGATCAAAACAATAATATCATTGGCAAACATGATGGCTTAATGTATTACACTATAGGCCAGCGCCAGGGATTAAACCTAGGCGGCCTAAAAAACTATTCAGAATTGCCATGGTACGTAGCTGATAAGAATACATCTAATAATACCCTGTTGGTAGTTCAGGGCAGTAACCACCCACTTTTATTAAAAGCTTCTACCCGCGTCATTAATAATCATTTTATAGACCCTATCAGGCATGAAAAACTTAAGCTTAACAATACATTAGAAGTAACTGTTAAAGCTAGATATAGACAAGTAGACGTACCAGCCAGAATCATTCTCGACAATAACGAGATTTTTGTTCATTTTAACGACCCTCAGCGGGCCATAACACCGGGTCAATCTATTGTATATTACCAAGGTGACATTTGCTTAGGTGGCGGAGTAATAGCATGAGTTTTTCTATA
This sequence comes from uncultured Gammaproteobacteria bacterium, assembly GCA_964387745.1. Lineage (GTDB taxonomy): Bacteria > Pseudomonadota > Gammaproteobacteria > JAGOUU01 > JAGOUU01 > JAGOUU01. The sequence continues at coordinate 19,334 of CAYLXL010000036.1, forward strand.
TTCTTTGCTGATTACCTAGGGTCTCTATTAGCTTTAGTGGCGACTGTACTATGTGCACGTAACAGTCTTTATAGCTGGCCAGTGACTATTGTTACTAATATTATTAGTCTGTATTTATATTGCAAAACTGGCATCTATGGCGAAGCAGCTCTACAAGTACTTTATATGTTCTTAGCTTTTTATGGCCTATTTAATTGGCTTTATGGCGGTTACAATAAACAAAGACTAACCGTTACAAACCTACCCATGCTAGAAGCTTATATTTTATTATTATTAGCTATAGTTAGTTATCATGTTACTACTTTTATTTTAATCACCTATACTAATTCTACTGTACCGCATTTAGACGCTATCGTACTAACCTTAAGCCTGATGGGCCAATGGTTAACTAGTAGAAAGTATATTGAATCCTGGGCTGTATGGTTTATTGTTGACTGTATTTTTGCTGTAGTGTGTTTAAATAAACAATTGAATGCTCATTTTGTTTTAAACCTTATCTATTTGCCAATAGTTTTTTATGGTTATCATAAATGGCGAAATAGTATGGCTCTGAAGTTTGAACCGGTTCTATTATAATTTTATGGCGCCGGTCTATCTTTACTACAATCCCTTGTCACAAACGCTTGTGCTCCTTTGTACAGACCATATAATCCCGCTCCTGCTACAGCAGAGCATAATAATCCACCTAACCCTATCGCTGCTGTATTTGTTAATTGAACACCAACTAAACTAGCTATACTACCGCCTGCTGAGCCTAAAAGACTAGCCCCCAATGCTCCTACAGCTACTATACTCGCTGGCGAAATCAGTAACGCTACTACCCCTGCAATACTTACTACACCTATCAATACTGCACCTACTTTTATTATATTTATATTTATATTTAACTCTGCAAGCTTAAAGGCTTCGCTAGCTTTGATAACTCTAACTACTTCTGTTAAACCTCGTTCTTCAGCAATTTGTAATGCTGTTTTACCATCTTTATCTTTAGCATTAATGTTAATCTTTTTATCCTGTAATAAGGCTTCGACTACCTGTATCTCACCTTCTGCTACAGCAAGATGTAAAACTGTTCTTTTCTGGTTCCAATGCTTGTCTTGTATAGCCTCTAAAATCTGCATCCTCTGCGCAGTATTTAATTGCTCTGGCGTAAGTCTTAATAAACTTTTAAGCTGATCACCATTTTGAATCATAGTACCAAGCTGGCCTTCTATGGCCTGCCAAATCTGCGTGCGCTGCCCAGCATTTAATTGCTCTGGCGTAAGACGTAATAAACTAAAAAGCAGGACACGATTTTGAATCATAGCACCAAGCTGGCCTTCTATAGCCTGCCAAATCTGCGTGCGCTGCACAGCATTTAATTGCTCTGGCGTAAGGCTTAATAAACTTTCAAGCTGGGCACCATTTTCAATCATAATACCAAGCTGGCCTTGTATGGCTTGTAGTATCTGCGTACGCTGCTCAGCATTTAATTGCTCTGGCGTAAGTCTTAATAATCTTACAAGCTGGTAACCATCTTGAATTATAGCACCAAGCTGGCCTTCTATAGCCTGCAAAATCTGCGTGCGCTGCTCAGTACTTAATTGCTCTAAGCTAAGTCTAAATAAACGAATAAGCTGGTTACTGTATTGAATAATAGTCCCAAGCTGGCCTTGTATGGCCTGCCAAATCTGTGTGCGCTGCTCAGTACTTAATTGCTCTGGCGTAAGTCTTAATAAGCTACAAAGCTGGTCACCATTTTGAATAATAGTAGCAAGCTGGCCTTCTATGGCCTGCCAAATCTGCGTGCGCTGCTCGGTACTTAATTGCTCTCGCGTAAGTCTTAATAAGCTACAAAGCTGGTCACCATTTTGAATAATAGTAGCAAGCTGGCCTTCTATGGCCTGCCAAATCTGCGTGCGCTGCTCGGTACTTAATTGCTCTGGCGTTAGAATTAATAATCTATAAAGCTGGTCAATATTTTGAATAACAGCTTGAAAAATAAAAGTGCGCTGTTCGGTACTTAATTGCTCTAAGCTAAGTCTTAATAAACTAGAAAGCTCGTTACTAGTTCGAATCATAGTTCCAAGCTGGCGTTCTACGGCCCGCCAAATCTGTGTGCGCTGCTCCGCATTTAATTGCTCTGGCGTAAGGCTTAATAAACTTTTAAGCTGGTAACCATTTTGAATCATAGTTCCAAGCTGGCCTTCTATGGCCTGCCAAATCTGCGTGCGCTGCACAGCATTTAATTGCTCTGGCGTAAGACTTAATAAACTAAAAAGCTGATCACCATTTTGAATCATAGTTCCAAGCTGGCCTTCTATGGCCTGCCAAATCTGCGTGCGCTGCTCGGTACTTAATTGCTCTCGCGTAAGTCTTAATAAACTATAAAGATGGTTACCATTTTGAATCATAGTTCCAGGCTGGCGTATTATAACTTCTATAATTTCTACACATTGCTCGGGGGTTAAATGCCTTAAGACATTGCCAACATCTGGGTTTAACCTGTTAGCCGCCATTTGCGGCATTAAACATTCTATAACGATTCTAACTTTTGATATAGGTAAGCTTTGTAGCAATGCAGCCAAATCGTTTGAATTACTTATAATGCCATTTTCTACGCATAGTCTATCTGCAAGCACACCAAGTAAAGCTCTTAGCTTTTCATCTGGTAGCTCTATGCTTAAAATAATTAGCGTTACTACATTGCTTATTGTGGTTACAATATTTTGTTTAAGTGCATCTGACTGATTTATTATACCTACAAATTCGCTTGCCTCTAGCATTAAAAGTACATTTAAGTCATCAATACTTGCTACTGTTACAGGTATGTTAAATCCTTGAAGCAAGTTATTGGTTAAATTTAAATTGTCAGTGCCACTATAAGCTTGCCTTGTAGAAGAATCAGCAGCAGCCCCACCTCCTGCACTACCATCTGGTGTTACAGCTTGTTTTAAATCATTTCTAGCAAAAGCTAGCTCACGCTCTCTTCGGGCAATAAGCTCTGCCTTGGCTGTATCACCTTGCCCAATACTTCTTAAAATCTCTTCCTGTCCTTGCATGGCTGTAATAAGGACATTTCTTCTAGTGGCAAGGCATGTTCCTAACGTCTGGGTTGCATCAGCATTGATACTTGAGTCTGATGCGTAATCTCTAATTAAGTTTATTTGCTCTTGCACAGGAGCTGGAATTCTCCTCTTATCAGCTTCACTTAATGACCCATAATAATCATTAAAGGCTATAATTGCCGCATATACACCAGCACCAGCATTTGTTTCACTCCCGGTTACGGCAGCGCTATTAAAATGTAGACTCTTGCTCAACTGATTCAAATGTTGAAATAAATCGTTACTGCCTTCTTGCGCTGTCTTTAGTCTTTGCTCTGCTTCTTGGATATCTTTAC
>CAYLXL010000037.1:0-21705 GCA_964387745.1 uncultured Gammaproteobacteria bacterium
CAGCACAAGCAGAAGCCGTAACTACACCTATGTGCACACTAAGAGGTGTCTCTGAGCAGCAACTCAGTGGTTATCATAAGGTGGTTCGACGCAGCGGGCATGATTACTTTGCGGATGCGCGTGCTGAATCAGATGCTCAAGGTGGTGTAAATGCGCCAGGCACTGGAAGATTTAGTCCTCGTCCTCCAGCGAGTCACCCAAGCTGTTACTCTCCTCTTACTGCAGCGAATTTAGCAAAAGCAGCAGCACAAGCAGAAGCCGTAACTACACCTATGTGCACACTAAGAGGTGTCTCTGAACAGCAACTCAGTGGTCATCATAAGGTGGTTCGAGGCAGCGGGCATGATTCATTTGTAGATGCGCGTGCTGAATCAGATGCTCGAACAGTTGTGCCAGGTACTAGAGTTAGTTTTCATCCTTCTTTTGAAAAATTTAAAAAACAACAGGCACCGAGTCACTCAGTACCACCACCACTACCACCACCACCAATACCGGAATGGTACAGAGAAACTGGAGAAACTTGGGGGGAATATTGCTTAAGGGGGTTCCAAGCTTTGAATAAAATGAAAGCCAACCAACATTAAAGTTGACGCCTATGCCCCAAGGGGAAGAGTTAATCCGTGCAACTTAAAGAGTGTGAAAATTACTTATTAACTTAGTAAGCCATTGCCCCAGCTCCTGATCGTCTAGGATCGGCTGTGCTGTGGAATAAGCTTGCGATCTTATCATAATAAGCTGATTGAGCGGATCCAATAGCCTTGGATTTCTGAGTCGTGTGTCCCATCAAAATTAACTTATCTATGCTGTCTTGGCTGATACCATCTTCATAATAAAGAATGTCAGGAACAAGCTGGCTATGAATTCTAGGCATTGCAACCGCTGTAGCAATGTCGTATTTATGATCAATTGTATTTAGCAAAACCTGTAATACCGTTGTGGTAATTTGACTGCCACCTGGAGAACCAGTTGCAAGTAAAGGTAGATCATCTTCATCTAAAACAATAACAGGGGTCATGGAGCTTAATGGCTGTTTGTTTGGTTTAATAAGATTATTTTCGCCTTGTACTAGGCCATAAGCGTTTGGTTTATTTATATCTATAGCAAAGTCATCTAATTGATTGTTCATAAAGAAACCAGCTCCCGGGATAACTTTATTATTACCGAATTCAGTATTAAGAGTATAAGTATTGCTCACCACGTTAAGATCTTTATCTATAACTACATAGTGTGTTGTATTGTTGCCCTCGGGCCATTTTAAGATTTCTTCGCTCGCTGTATGTGAGTTTATATTTACTTTTTCTGCGAGTGTATCTGCATACGTTTGAGAAGTTAACTGCTCTAAATTAAAATTAACAAAACGCGGATCACCTAGTTTATAGTTTCGGTCTTTGTAACTAATGTTCATTACTTCAGTTAAATAATGGAAATACTTAGCAGTGTTATTATCAAGCTTACTGAAATCTTTTTTTAAGGCAGTAAGCATATTCAATTGTTCGGCCAGAATGACCCCGCCTGCAGATGGTGGCGGTGGTGCGATTATTTTATGATCTTTATAGTTTATAATAATAGGGCTTGTAATTTGAGCTTTGTAGTTTTCTAAGTCTTGTTTGGAAATATAACCGCCCATTTGTTTCATGGCAGTTACGATAAGATCTGCGGTTTGTCCCCTATAAAAACCATCATCGTTGTTATCAGCAATTAACTTTAAAGTCTTAGCTAAATCAGGTTGTTTTAGTTTATAGCCAAGACTATGCAGAAAAATAGAGGAGTTTTTTTTGTTTACAGGAGGAACTAGACTATTGTCTTCAAAAAATATTTTTTTAGCAGCGGGATCAAGTTTTAAATAATCTTCGGATGACTTTATGCTCTTTAAAAAAGGGTGACTAAGATTAAAACCATTTTCAGCTAACTGTATGGCCGGTGAGACAAGGGCTTTTAGATTAGCTTTTCCTAAGTTACCAAATTCTCTAGCTGCTAGATTCAAGCCAGCGACAGTCCCTGGAACACCGCTTGACTTATAACTATAAATAAATTTGTTTCGATCTGTTTTATAAATCTCGGTTACTTTTTTGATATTAATACTCGCTGGTGTTGTCTCACGATAATTAATAACATAAGCTTTTTGTTGTTTATTTAGCCAAATGGTCATAAAACCGCCGCCACCTAGATTACCCGCACGTGGTAAAGTGACAGCTAAGGTATAGCCAATAGCTACAGCAGCATCGATAGCATTACCGCCTTGTTGTAGGATATCTAAACCAACTTTGGTCGCATTGGTTTCTTGCGTAGCCACGGCACCTTTAGTGCCGATTTGAGCATGAAAACGCTGTTTTGTTTCGTGTATAGACTGATCGACACTAGTAACATTAGAAGCTAGCGCATAACTTTTACTAGCCAAAACAGCACATAAAATTGCTATCGAATATATGAAGTTATTATAATTTCGCATAGTTACCCGCAATCCAAAACAGCGCGATACCTTACTGTATTATCTCTTACTTTTTGAATCGCTTCATTGACTTGACTTAATTTAAATAATTCTGTTTGGGCTAGTATACGCTGGCGAGCTGCAAATTCTAACATTTCATGGATACGAGCAGGGCTCCCGATTAAACTAGTTACAATTGATTTCTGGCCTAAAATAAGTGGTTGAAGAGGGATCGTCATATTTTTGGCTACACCAACTAGACATATTCTACCTTTAGGTTTTAAAGCATTGACTAAACCTAGCCAGTTTAAGTCTACATGTGGAGTCGTTAAGATAAAATCAAAACTGTTTTGCAATTCTTTATAGTCTTTACCACTATAAAACTTATGTGCACCAAACTCTAATGCTGCTTCTTTTTTATTGTCCGAGTGGGAGATGGCAGTGACCTCGCAGCCATAAGCACGATAGAATTGTAATGCTAAATGACCCAAGCCTCCAATGCCTACTACAGCAACTTTCATGTCTGGTCTGATATCATAATTCCTTAAAGGGTTATAGACAGTAATCCCGCCACATAATAGTGGAGCGGCTTGTTCAGATGGTAGACTATCAGGAATCGGAATGGCAAATCGTGCATCAGACCTAGTGTAATTTGCAAAGCCGCCATAGTGACCAACAGCTGTTGCTGTGCTTTTAACACATAATTGTTCATCGCCAGTTGTACAAGAATGACATTCATAACAACAGCTACATTGCCAGCCAATGCCTACTCTTTGGCCAATTTCAAGATGCGCGACTTTACTGCCTTTTTCAGTGATCGTGCCAACGACCTCATGTCCAGGGAGCAGCGGGTAGCCACCTAATCCCCAATCATCGTCAATTAAGTGAACATCGCTATGGCAAATACCGCAATGGCTAATTTTAATATTGACTTCGTGATCTTGTAATTTTTCGTTACTGTAGGTGAAAGGTACTAATTTTTCTTTTGAAGCTAAAGCTGCATATCCCTGAATTGTCATGTTTATACCCTATATATATGTATATAATTATACTTTATTTAGTGTGGAATGAATTAATATCAAACTAGTAAGTTATTAATAGTATTATATAATTATTGATACTTTGGCAAGTAAAAAATATTAGCTACAAGTCACTGAAGAATAGTCTTTTTGGGATAGTTTGAAGCTTTTACCTGGGTCGTTCAAGTTAAAATGTTTTCTGCATGTAGCTATATAGTGTTCGTTACCACCAATCAAAATCTGCTGACCTTGTTTGATGGCGTTACCTTCGTCATCGATACGAAGATTCATAGTGGCTTTGCTACCACAATGACAAATAGTTTTGAGTTCAACTAAATGATCAGCTAAAGCTAGTAAATAAATGCTACCTTCAAATGGCTCGGCTTGAAAATCAGAACGGATTCCGTAGGTTAAAGCAGGTAGGTTAAGTTGATCAACAGCTTTTGCTAGTCCAAAAACTTGTTTTTTTGTTAGAAACTGTGCTTCATCTATCAAGATGCAGGCTATATTTGGATTAGCAATTTTTGCCGATTTAATTAAGTCAAAAATATTATCTTCTTGGCAGACTACGATTGCAGAGGTAGATAAACCGATTCGTGAATGTATGTGTTCATTTTTTTTTTTACTTTTAATACCTATTTTAGGAACTAAAATAAGAGTATCTAGATTCCGCTCTTTGTAATTATATGCTGATTGCAAAAGCATAGTGCTTTTGCCAGCATTCATCGCAGAATAATAAAAGTATAACTTAGCCATAAAACTGCTGACTGTTAAATAATTCTGATAATATAAGGGTATTTATAATTTTGGCCGTCTAACGTTTTGATCGCAGCAACCACGGGCATAATTAAGCAATATAGGCCTAAAATAATTAATAATGGTATACCGATTACCACTAGGCAGAGCAGGGCAAATAAAATCCCTAGAACTAACATAGTTAGATTAAAATTAATGGCTTCTCTCCATTGCTCGCTTAAGTATTCACTGAAATCATTTTTAACTGCTTTGATAACTATAAGAATGATAACACCGCTTAAAAAAATAGGAATTAAGAAATTAGCAAAAACGGCTAAATGAAAAACTGTAGCCCACTTATTATCTTCATTCATGTTGACGTTTTTTGAATCGTTAGTTATGTTGCTCATAGATAATAGTTGTTTAATATTATTGATAATAAATATTATTGCAGATAGATACAGTTTATGCAAAATTTAGCTTAACATATGTATCTATACTTTGGTGTACATGATAGAAAACAACTGATAACATATTATCAGTCCCAGATACCCGAATTCATGTAAACAAACTCAACAAATTCAATAAAGTCAATAAACTAGAGAAACAATATATGCTTAAATATATTAAAGGCTGCCTTGGCTACTTATGTATCGCTATCAATACTGTAATAATAACTATTTTAGTAGCTCCTTTTGCTTTGCTAAAAAAGTACTCAAGCCAGACAATAGTAAAGAAATATTGTCTAATTTGCTTACATAAATTAGGTTATATCTGGATTACTATTAATTATTATACGATTAAATTGCTAAATAATATTACATGGCAAGTGTCTGGGCTTGAGCATTTGCAAAACTTGCCACAAGATAAATGGTATCTATTGATATCTAATCATCAGTCCTGGAATGACGTATTTATTTTGCAGTTTTTATTTAAAGACTATCTGCCTTTCCAAAAATATTTTGTCAAAGAAGAGATGCGTAATTTTCCTTTAATGGGTTTTATTTGGGAGTCGATTGATTGCCCTTTTCTAAAAAGGGTAGATAAAGACAAAATTAAAGCAAACCCAGAATTAAGTGGACTTGATTTATTAGAAATTAGAGAAAAAAGTAAAAAATTTAAATTAGTCCCATCTACTATTGTTAGCTTTGTAGAGGGCACAAGATACAGTGTGGCAAAACATAGTCAACAAGATTCACCTTATAAGCATCTTCTAAAGCCCAAAGCAGGTGGTATAGCATGTACCTTGAGTGAGTTGCACCGAGAAATTAAAGCCGTTATTGACGTGACTTTAGTTTCTTTACCAAGAAATGCTGATTTATGGGATATGTATACTGGGAATGTAAAAAAAATTGCTGTTAATATAAGATATCTTGAGATTCCTGAATGGATGACGGAGAAGCATAGAAATAATAAGAACTATGAAGAATACAAAGAAGAGTTTCAGAGTTGGTTAAATAGTATATGGGCGGAAAAAGATCAGTACTTCGATAGCCATTTAACTTAATTCATCCTGTAGTTCTTATTGTTTTAATTATCGACCCATATCTAATTATAGTTGACACGGCTTCGATACTAACTAATCTTATAAATATATCAATATATTAATGATTTGTTATATTTTACAGGGAAAAATTTGTCATGAATTTTAATTTTATCAGAGCAAGCTCGTTAGTGTTTATCAGTTTATTTTTGTTAACTAATTCAGGCTTTGCAGCTAAACAAACAAATACGACGACTAAAGCTGTTACATCAGAAAACCATAGTGGTGAACATGTGGTTAAGACTCAAGGTTTACCGGAAGGTGGAATAAAATCTGCTAGGCCAGATACCACTACTGCTCCTAAAAAATCCGCCAGCGCACCAAACCTTTCAGATTTTAATGTAAAGTTAAAATTAAGTCAGGGTAATGCGATCAAGATTACGAATGTAGATTTATTTAGTGTGGTTTCTGATAACGATGTAGGTGATATCTATTCTATTTATAGCATCTCTAACCTTAAGCCTAGTAATGCAGGTTGTGCGACTATTCTTGATGGCGAGATTATTTTTATCGCCTCTAAAGGATTTGTCGGAGATGCCGTAATTGATTATACAGTAATCGATGGTGAAGGTACTGTGAGTGATACCGAACAGGTTACTGTCCACGTAGTAAAAGAATAATCAATAAGACGGTAGCTTATGCGCGGCTTTTAATAAAGACTAAGTCCGCGCAAAAAAATTATCTTAGTCATAAAAAATACCTATTAAAAAGCTTTTTAAATCAAAACAAACCCCTATCTGCGCTTGAAAAGCTATCCAACTAACCCTATACTTCAAAAGTAACAGATTTATCATATCTGTTATCTATATTATTGATATTACGTAATATTTAAGGAGTTATTATGAAGATGTTATCAAAGTTGTTGATATTGTCACTAGTGTCTACGTTCACGGTCTCAAGTTATGCGGGATTGTTTGCTAAATATGATCCATACTATGGTATCAAAAGCGAAAAATGTTATAGACCTTCTGTAAAAAGCAATATATGCCATTGCTACAGCTTAAGAAATATTGACACATGTAAAAAAGTGATGTCAATTAACACTTTTAGTAAAAAAGAAATGGATAATATGAAGAAACATCATAAGCATCCATGCCCATGCAAAACTACGCATGTGAAATTTTTTAAGAAGCATCATGGTTAAAAATAATAAATAATTAATTATTTATTTATTATCAAAGGCCCATAACGGGCCTTTTTTATTATCAACTATTGCCTGGATTTGGATTAGTATTATTACCGTTATTAATAACAAAGTTTATTTCTTGAGGAGCTATCAACGATTGATTATTTCTAAATAATGATAGGGTAGCTGTATATTCACCAGCAGCTAACATTCTTTTACCCATAAAAGCAAAATATTGAACTTTGTTACCAGGCGCTTCTGAGCTATGACTAAAAACTTCCTCGTTGTTGTTATTTATAACTTTCATAGTCAATTTATCATTTTTTTTAATGCCTATTAGATCAGCCCACAGAAATATATTTTTAGAGCTAGTGTCTAAGTAATCTTCTCTAAAACCACCACGTCTTGCTAAATCTGCTTTTTGATCGATAGGTTTATTGATAAACTCGGGATTACCTGTCACATGAAAGTTTAATACAGCAGTACTATAAGTATCATAATCAAGCATTTTTTTGACATTAGTATCATTTGTATCCCAAAGAGTATTATCTGTATTAGGCTTTTTTGCACAATATTCGTTGTCATTATTCAAAGCACGGCTATTCACAAAGCCAGTAGGCGGTGAGGTTAAATACTGGGCAATATTGCTAAAAGGATCAATATTAGTAAAGCCATCTTTGTTTTTTTTAACTACCCCGATATGGAGATGTGGGAACATAGTATGTCCCGTCATACCGATTTGTCCCAATTTAGTCCCTTTTTTTATCGTAGGACCTTTTTGGCCTTTACTAGGATCCACAGCTGTAAAGGGTATGCTTTCTTTGCTCATATGGCAGTATTGAGTGAAGTAGGTTTCGCTGCCTATGGTATGTTTAATTTGTACTTGATTGCCACATGCTTTATTGGCATCGATAGGTTGACCATCATAAGCATTAAAAGCAGTATCATTATCATCTACAACTTTATAAATGACACCATCAGCAGCAGCTAGAACATCCACCCCAGCTTCCATCGTTGCAAAATCTTTTAATCTTAAGTCGGTGCCAGTATGTTTGTCATAACTTAAAAAACCACAGTTATAATCAAAGTAGTGTTTGCTGGTAGGGTTGTTAGCGACAGTTTCGTGATCATCCATATCAACATAATTTTGAACAAAACAATCTTGGCCATAAGTACAGTTTAAAGGAAACTGTAGTTTAAACTCGGTTGCTGTTATTTTTGCGCAACTAAAAATAAGCGTAAAATAGATAATTATTAGTATTTTAGACTGTTTGGTTTTTATCATGTTGCAGATTTAATTATTGTATTTAATTAAATATAGTAAAGAAAAGTAATCACTGCTAGGTTCATGAGGGTGGGGACAGTGCCCCCAGATTATTTCCTCTTAACTAAAATGTAATTACTTGCCCATAACCAGTCTCAAAATCTTTTTTATAGATAGTTAACCAGCCCTTGTCTATATCGTACTTGGTCATATGTTTAAAGTTGTTTATCACTTTGTTTTTAGGTAATGGTTTGTTATAAAATTTCATATTCTCGATATCGATTAGTTTAAATTTTAAACCATTGGGGCTTTTTGTATCATAAAGAATATTACCAAAATGACAGGCTTTAAAATATATACCTAAATGATGCAGTTTTGCTACAAACTTGCCTAGCTCTATCGCATGAGTGTTATTCAGATGATTATGTATAATCAAATCTCGTAAGCTATGACCTTCGACATAAGAATACTCAACAGCTTTAGTTAACTTAGAATCTTGAATAAAATCTTTTGGGATTGAGTACTCATTGATAACTTTTAGACTTGGAATATTAAGCGCAGCAAGCTTGTTGGCGTTATAAACAAATCTATCAGCATAATGGTAAAATAATGCGGAACTGAACCAGCTCTTGAGCCGAAAAAACTTTAAGCAATGTTTATTCGATAGCAGTAGAACTTTAGGACCAAAGCTGTTAGAAATCAATGTAGTGCTGTCTGCAATTAATTCGTTTAGTTGTTCCTGATTCAATCTAGTCATATATTAATTATTCATCCAAATTATAGTTATCAAACGTTCCGGCGTGCCGCTTTCTCGTCGGTACGAATAGTAAAGCTCAGGGTTACTATAAGTGCACTGCTGACTATTGTATATATCCCGTACGCCAAGCCTTTGTAGCCGTCGCTCAGCGAGCAGGAATAAATCTGCGTAATATTTATTTTGGTCTAGTTGCGATACTTTAAAAGCTAGCTGATCATCTCTATTGATCTGGACAAAAGCATCATAAACCTCTTGGCCTACTTCAAAATGTTTTTGACTGATAGCTGGACCAAGCCAGGCCATCAAGTTATTAGCATTACCTGAATAACCTGAAAAAGCGCTTTCGATAACTCCACTGACTAGCCCACGCCAACCTGCATGCACCGCTGATATCCATTTGCCATCTTTGCTAGCAAGCAGAATGGGTAAACAGTCTGCAGTTTTGACTACACAGCCTAGATTCGACTCTGTTGTGTAACTGGCATCAGCAGAAAATTTATTGTTGATATTACTATTAGTAACTTCAATGGCTATATTACTGTGTATTTGATTTAACCAGGCAAATTGATGGGGTAGGGGAGTTTGTTTAAAGCTAGAAAGATTATCTGTATTTACACCTTCTGGTCGGCATAGGGTAACAGCTTTAATATTAGGCGGCGCTGGCCAGTTAGGAAAAAGCATAGAATGATAGACCAATAATCAGATAATCAAATAAAATAAAAAATTACAAACTTGCTGAATATAACAAGTTATAATTTTTTATTCTATAAGATATTAAGATATTAAGATATTTTTTAAAAAATATTTAAAAAATATAATCAATGTAGATTAACTAATTTATTTCTGGTGATAATAGATTCAGCAGCAATCGCAGAACTGATTCTAATGAAAGGGTCAATATTGTCTAGCTGACTTCTAACTTTCCTAATTTTATGATCGTTACGGCCAATGTTTTGTAGATAAATAATTATATCGTCGAGTTCGTGACGTAATTCTTCAACTTTTTGATTAAATTTGGCCATAAAAATTTTCCTATGTCACTTTATAATATAAAATGTTTATAGAATTAAATATAGTGCACAATTTTATTATTGCTGTGTTCATAAGGGTAAAATTTATATGAGTGATTTACTATTTTCTAAAGAGATATTACCGCAATTTAGTCAGATAAAAATAAAAGACATTCAACCTACAATCACAGAAATTATTAATGCTAACAAAGCAAGATTAAAAGAAATTAAAAAATTCAACGACTGGAAAAATTTTGTCATTCCCATAGAAGAGCTTAGTATTGAATTAGCTAATGCTTGGGCACCAATCAAGCACTTAAACTCTGTGATGGCCAACGATGAATTGAAAGCTGTCTATGAAGAGACACTGCAAGAATTAATTGAGTATGGATTAATCATCGAGCAAGATGAGGAGTTATTTAAAAACTATAAACATATTGCAGAAACCAGCGGTTCGTTAAATCAACAACATAAAAAAATATTAGAAAACAAATTAAGGGATTTTAAGTTATCTGGCGTAGATTTAGATGATGGCAAAAAAAGTCAGTTTAAAGATCTCTCAACTGAAATTTCTACGCTAGCTAATAAGTTCACTAATAATGTGATGGATTGCATGGATCAATGGACTTATCATATAAAAGATTATGATCATAGTTCAGAAAAAACTTCTGATATTCTTGCAGGCATACCACAAGATATCATTAACTTGGCGGCAGAACGTAGTCGGCAAGCAAATGAAAAAGGTTGGATCTTCGGTTTAGATGCACCAACTTATTTAGCAATTATGAAATACGCTGAGAATCGAGAGGTGCGTGCTAATTTTCATTATGCTTATAGCACGAGAGCGTCGTTGCATGGGCCGCATAATGAAAAATTTGATAATGAAAAGATAATGTTTGATTTGTTATCAAAGAAGCTTCAGATAGCAAAGATGTTAGGTTTCAATAACTATGCTGAATATTCTTTAGCACCTAAAATGGTAAAAGACACCCAGACAGTTTTAGATTTTTTGAACAACTTAGTTACTAAGGTAAAGAAAATCGCTGAACATGAATGGCAAGAATTACAATTATTCAGTAAAAGACACGATGGTTTGGATAGCTTAAAACCTTGGGATGTTGCTTATTATTCTGAGTTGCAAAAAAATGAACTTTATTCTTTATCTGAAGATAAACTTAAAGTCTACTTTCCATTGAAAAAAGTTCTTACTGGTTTTTTTACAATAGTTAAAAAACTTTATAATGTAACGTTTGAGCTTCACAATTCCGCAGATACTTGGCACTCTGATGTCGAGTGTTACAAAGTTATTAAAAACGGTAACATTATTGGTTATGTTTATATTGATTTGTTTGCACGACTTAAGAAAAGAAGCGGTGCATGGATGGATGAATGTCGAGTGCGCTGTTTTACTGAAAATATTAAACAGATACCTGTTGCTTACTTAACTTGCAATTTTACGCCACCGGATAAAAATGGTTTAGCTTTACTGACTTATACAGAAGTAACTACTTTATTTCATGAGTTTGGACATTGCTTACATCATTTATTAACAGAAGTCGATTACCCAAGTATCTCCGGTATCAATGGTGTGCCATGGGATGCGGTCGAGTTACCAAGTCAGTTTCATGAGAACTGGTGTTGGTCAAAAGAAAGCATTGCTTATATTTCAGGGCATTATCAAACTGGCGAACCTTTACCAGATAAAATTTTAGAACAATTGATTAAGCAAAAAAATTATCAGTCGGCGATAGCTTTATTAAGACAACTAATTTTTGGTTTATTTGATTTCCGTCTGCATTTGGAATTTCATCCAGATAAAGATCAGAATCAAATTACTGATATATTATCAGAAGTAAGAAAACAAATTTCTGTTTTGCCTTATGCGGATTATGATGTGTTCTCTCATAGCTTTAGTCATATCTTTGCTGGTGGTTATTCTGCGGGCTATTATAGCTATTTGTGGGCGGATGTTTTGTCGGCGAATTGTTTTGATCGTTTTAAAAAAACAGGTATCTTTGATCAAAACACGAGTTTAGAGTTCTTACATAAAATTTTGTCGCAGGGTGGTGGGATTGATATCAATGATGCGATGCGTGACTTTTGTCGCGGTGAAATTAGAATCGAGCCGCTGTTGGAGCATTATGGGGTACAGTAGGTTCTTCGTTTACCTGAGGCTCCAAGGATAAACATTGAATGTGCGTTACCGATAGTGGTTTTGTGGTAAACGTTCAGCTATTCGAATATTTGTCATCCTGAGCGTAGTCGAAGGATCTCAATTAATCTTCAGCTACTGAGATCCCTCGCAAAAGCTCGGGATGACAGGGGCAGAATTCCTATACGGTGAACGCGTACGTTGATTGTAGTTGGCATGGTCTATTAAAGATTCTGCAGTGACAAAATCACCCCATCCCTCTTCGCTACGCTCAGGGTACTTCCCCTAAAGGGGAAGATCAATTACTCACTATTTTTAATACTAATCCCCAACGCATGAATCTCTTTCCCAACCATATCGCCCAACAAGCTATATATCTGCTGATGCTGTTTAAGCAAGCCTAATTGATTAAAAGCATTGGACGTATCAGACTTATCAATCGTTAAAAATAAATGATAGTGTCGACCACCGCGCTCTTTAACACCAGCGTGTCCTGCATGTTTGTGGCTATCATCTACTAATTTTATAGCCAGGGGATTAAGCACTGCTAATTTAGATAAAATAAGTTGTTCTAGCTGCTGATTATGGATCATTTATCTTCAGGTTGATTCTTCATATACTTTGACATGTAGGCAATTTGCACGCCTGTGGCAATGATTAAAACACTCATAATACCGAATGTTTTAAAATATACCCATTGTTGTGTAGTAAAAGCATAAGCTATATATAAATTGATAAAACCCAAAAGATAAAATACAGACATCCAAAATCTGTTTAATTTTATCCATATGTTTTTAGGTAATTGTATTTGATGCCCAGCCATACGCTCCATTATGGATTTCTCATCTTTAAAATAAGGGCTTACATGGAATGCTATAGCGAATAGCCAGTAAATTAATGTAGGTTTAAACTTAATGTACTCTTCATTATGGAAAAATATAGTTAAGCCACCTAGAACCATCACGAGCAGCCATGTACTAAAGATAGTTTTGTCTAGGCTCTTATTGGTAAATAAACTATATATAAAAGTAAGAGTATATGTCACCATCATTGCGCCAGTGGCGTAAAATATATCATAATAGTTGTACACTAAAAAAAAGATTATGATGGATATGAAGTCTAAAGCTAATTTCATGATGTATAATCTACTATTTAATTCAATTTAATCTAATTTTAACTAATTTTATCGAATGAGCGAACATTATAACATACATATCGAAAATCCCCAGCCCAGATTGCTCTTACAAGTAATTGATAAGATTAAAGCAGGAGCAGTGGCAGTTGTGCCCACGGATTGCTGTTATGTTATGGCCTGTAAAATAGGTGACAAAGACAGTGAAGCTAAAATTGCAGATATTAGAGGTTATAAAGATGACCATATTAACCGACTAGCTTTATTACTGGGAGATATTTCCCAAGCTAGCAATTACGCTGAGATTAATAATTGGGCATTTAAAATACTAAAAAAAGCTACCCCAGGGCCTTATACTTTTATTTTACCCGCTAATAGCGCACTACCAAAAAGATTGCATTTGAAACGCAAGACGGTTGGCATTAGAATTCCAGAGAATAAAATTTTATTAGATTTATTAAAGTTATATAATGAGCCTTTGTATAGTTCGACCCTATGGTTACCTGAGGATGAGTATCCTTATTTTGAGCCAGATCTAATAAAAGAAAAGTTCGATAATATTGTCGATGTTATTATAGACGGTGGTGAGGGTGTGCCAGAAATGTCAACGGTGGTATCTTTACTTGACAATAAAATTGATATTATCCGCAAAGGCAAAGGCGATTGCAGTATTTTTGATTAGATTAACATCACTTGGAGACAGTTTGTGAGTGCAGTAAAAAAACAACGAGTAGTATCTGGGATGCGTTCGACCGGGCCATTACACTTGGGCCATTTGCATGGCGTACTAAAAAATTGGGTTGAATTGCAAAATAAATACGAATGTTTCTTTTTTGCAGCTGACTGGCATTGCTTAACAACTCATTATCATGATGTACCTGATTTACCTAAGATAGTAAGAGGTAATCTTATTGAATGGCTGGCTTGTGGTTTGAATCCAGAATTATCGACACTATTTATTCAATCACAAATAATAGAACATAGCGAGTTGCATTTATTACTATCAATGATCACGCCTGTATCTTGGTTAGAACGTGTACCTACTTATAAAGATCAGCAACAAAAATTAACTCAATATGACTTATCGACTTATGGTTTTTTAGGATACCCTTTATTACAGACAGCAGATGTTTTGATCTATAAAGCAAATTTTATTCCAGTGGGCGAAGATCAAGTACCTCATATTGAGTTTTCTCGTGAGGTTACCAGAAGATTTAATTATATTTATGGTAAAGGTGAGTCTATTTTACCAGAGCCTGCAGTATTATTGACTAAGTTCCCAAAAGTACCAGGTTTAGATGGTCAAAAGATGTCAAAATCTTATAATAATAGTATTAACTTACGCGAAGATCTGACAATTGTTGCGAATAAGATCAGGACCATGTTGACTGATCCTGCCAGACAACGCAGAACAGATCCAGGGACGCCAGAAAAATGTCCTGTCTGGGGTTTGCATAAAATTTATAGTGATGAAGATACCAAGAATTGGGTACAAGATGGGTGTACTGGTGCTAAAATTGGATGTATAGATTGTAAACAGCCAGTGATTAATGCTATTACTAAAGAATTGACTCCGATTCAAGAAAAGATTGCTAGCTTAGAAAGCAACCCTGAGTATATTAATAAAGTTATCAAGCAGGGAACTGAAAAAGCTCGAGAAGTAGCTAAAATTACTTTAAATGAAGTAAGAGCTGCTATAGGCTTAAATTATTAAATAAATTGTAAGGTTTTTCGTGATCGATACGATAGATACAACAGATACCATAGATACAATAAATACAATAGATACGATCGATAAAGATGATATTATTGCCATCGTTGCTGGAAAGGCAATGTTGCAGGTACCTAAAGATCTTTATATACCGCCAGATGCGCTGGAAGTTATCTTAGAGGCTTTCGAGGGTCCGTTAGATTTGCTACTCTATTTAATTCGTAAACAAGATTTAGATATCTTAAATATACCTATTGCAGATATTACTAAGCAATATTTACAGTATATTAAACTCATGGAGGCCTTTAGGCTAGAGCTTGCTGCCGAGTATTTATTAATGGCGGCTATGCTAGCAGAAATCAAATCACGTTTATTGTTACCAAAACCAAAAGATTTAACCGATGAAGAAGAAGATCCGCGTGCTGAATTAGTGCGCAGACTACAGGAGTATGAAAGATTCAAGAAAGCAGCCATGGATATCGATGAGCTGCCTAGACATTTCCGCGATACTTACGACTGTACATTAGATAAAAACAGTGTGCAGATTATCGCAGAGCTACCTAATGTTTCATTACCAGATCTAATGCATGCGATGTCTGCAGTTATGCAACGAATTGAAAATGTTGCTCATCACTTAGTGCATCAAGAGCCGTTGACTTTACGTGAGCGTATGGCCAATATTCTGTCTATCTTAAGTGATAAAAATGATTTCGTTGAGTTTACAGAGTTTTTCTCATTAAAAGAAGGCAAGATTGGCGTTGTTGTCACGTTTATGGCAATTTTAGAATTGTGTCGTGAGTCTTTAATAGAACTCATGCAAAACCAAGAATTTACACCTATTTATATAAGGTCAAAAGTTTTATGATTACGGAAGACAATCTCACCCCTGAGACAGAAGAAGATATCACACCTGAGACTGAAATAGCTGTTCAAGATACCGAACATGCTCAAGATGATATCGAGCCGGCAAAACCTGTAACCACAGCTCAAGATGATGCTGTGTTAAACCCAGAACAGGCTAATAGATTAAAATTAATTCTCGAAGCATTACTTATGGCTGCTGACAAGCCAATGAGCATTAAGAGTTTAGCTTTAGTTCTTGATCAATTTAATTTAGATCCCAACACACGTTCTAAAGACAAAGTTAAGTACAATTCTAAATATATCAAATTAGCTTTAGAAGAACTGACGCAAGATTATAGTTCTCGAGCAATCGAAGTAAAATTTTTGGGCGCAGGTTATAGGATTCAAACTAAACCTGAGTATGCACTTTGGGTACAGGAACTATGGCAGGAAAAGCCGACTAAATATTCTAAAGCTACCCTCGAAACTCTGGCAATTATTGCTTACAGACAGCCTATCACGCGTGGTGAAATTGAACATATCAGGGGGGTTGCCGTAAGCTCGCAAATCATTCGAAATCTTTTAGATAGAGAATGGGTTAAAGTAGTAGGGCACAAAGAGCTACCAGGTCGCCCAGCTATATATGCTACAACTCAGCAGTTTTTGTTTGATCTAAATCTAGAAAAATTAGAAGATTTACCAACTTTGGCTGATATTAAAGAAATTAAAAGTAACCTTATGCTTGAGAATTATGAATTTGGCCAAGAGGTTGCAGCTGCTCCAGCTGAGGTAGCAGAAGCAGAAGAGTTAGAGGTTTAATTGCTGCTAGTAATTAATCTAAATTGCTAGTAAAGTATACCCTAAATTCTCTAACAATAGCTTTATCATGCGCATACAAAAATTCCTAGCCAACCTTGGCGTTGCTTCTAGACGTAAGATTGAAGAGATGATCAGTGATGGCCGAATCAAGGTTAATGGCCAAATAGCCCAGCTTGGTTGTCCGGTCGATCACACAAGTAAAATTACTATAGATAATGTTCCCTTTATTATTCCTGCTAGCGCAAATAAGTCGATATCAGAAAGTGAAACAAAAATACTTCTTTACCATAAACCTGTCGGTAAAATCTGTACTAGAGATGACCCACAGGACAGAGAAACAGTGTTCTCAGATTTACCTGAAATAGAAAATGGACGCTGGATCAGTATAGGTCGTCTTGATATCAATACCAGTGGTTTATTAATGTTTACCAATGATGGTGCCTTTGCCAATAAAATGATGCACCCAAGTAATAATTATGAACGAGAATATTTGGTAAGAGTCTTAGGTGAATTAGATGCTGAGCGAAAAGCTGCTTTGTTGTCTGGCATTCATTTAGAAGACGGTTTAGCTAAATTCAAACGCATTACTTTGCAGAAAACTGATAATTTAAGATCTTCTTCAAATCAATGGTACAAAGTTGTATTAACAGAGGGCCGGAATCGCGTTGTCAGAAGATTATTTGAAGCGGTTGATTGTAGAGTTAATAGGTTAATGCGGATTAGATTTGGTGATTATAAATTACCAAGAGATTTAGCTCCTGGTAATTACATAATCTTATAAATCACAGTGGAGCTGGCTCTATAGCTACTGGGGTAGTGTTTGCAGGATCTTGAAAAACTTGTGGTGCCGGTTGAGCCTCTGTAGGCACTTGATCAGGTGCAGGTGCTACAGGTGCTGCTTGTTCAGGTGCTGGGGGTACAGGCGCAGCAGGTATTGCATCAGGAGTCGCAGCTGGCATTGTTTGATCAGGTGCTGGTGCAACCGGTGCAGCGGCTTGCGCAGAAAGATCTACTGCAGGAGCGACACCATCTTTAGGAGGCACATTAATTCTTGAATAATAATTCATATCGTTAACAATTCTTTCAACAGCTGGGCAATATTTATTTTTTACCTTTTTTAAATTACAGGCGCTGTCCGCATCATGTTTTTTAGCTTCAGTACTAAAACTAAATCCGGTGCAATTTGACATGGCCTGGCATATAGTACGACACTCTTTGAAAGAAAATTTATTACTTTTGTCTTTATTTGGTGTAACTGTTTCAGGTAAACGTTCCGGAAGTGGCAATGCCTCGCCTTCGCAATCCCCAGGGAATTCTACTATATATAGTAGTATGTCATTTGGTGCTGCTTGTGCGTTACTAGTTGCCGAAGTAGAGAAGGTGAACATACATAATAAGCTCATCATGGCTACATTGAATATCTTGGTAGCTTTGGGTAAACATTTAGTCATAACTAACTCCATACCATATCTTAATTTGATAATTGTTATAATTATAAGTTATAACCCTGAATAATCAAGTTGGTGACAATATTTTTTGTCTGTTTATGCAAATGTTTTACACAAACTACAAGAAGATATAATTCAGTTACTTGTCTAGGAAGGTTAACATGCTAGACTATAAAGTATATATAGTGTAAATTGTAACTAATAACAATTCATATGAGTAATGATTCTCGCGATAATGATTCGTATTTTGATCGATCAATTTTTGATACGGATATATTCGGATCCAATGATATAAATGGCGGTGGGTCACGGTCAAGTGCTTCTAGAAGTGATAATAGCGCTAAAAATTATAATAAACAAAAAAATAAAGTTTACAAAAGTTATTCTGATACTCATCAGAATACAAATCGTTTTTTCAATAGACCAAAAATTTCAGAAAATTGTATAGTTCATAGACCTAAATTTATTTGGCAAGGTAAACAATTTTATTATTTGTTTTTGTATATAGGCGTATTGTTTGTCCTAATTTGGAATTTACCAAATGCTATCTGGAATCCTGATTATAAAATTTGGATAATTTTATTCGGTGCGTTAGGTTTATGGCGTTATGCTTGGTGGATCTTCCACTTTTTACGCTCAGTTTTTTATAACCAAGTTAAATTTGCTCGTATACGTTATCAAGCTGGAGAATTATTAGATAAAGGTTGGCGTCCTGAAAAAGTAGTTTTCATGGTTACAGTGTTTAATGAAACTGAGTACGTTTTAGAAAAAATGTTATCCTCAGTTAATAGAGAAGCTGACATTATCAAAAGGCCAGTAGAATTATATGTAGCTACTGCAGACTTTGATGGCGAAGAACGAGTGAGAAAAATTTGGTCATGGTTGAATCTGTCCAAGTACATAAAAATAATTATTGTAAGACAAACTGAACCAGGCAAGCGTGCAGCGATGGGATCAGCATTACGATGTATTTCTCGTAAAGGTCTGGGCGATAATGACCCTGTGGTATTTATGGACGGTGATACTGTATTAACACCTGGTTGTATTTTAAAATCAATACCAATTTTTGTGGTGAAACCTAAAGTTAATGGCTTAACCACCAATGAAAAAGCTATGATGAATGCGCCAATATGGCTACAAAACTGGTTTGGTTTACGGTTCACGCAAAGGCAAATGATCATGCAATCAATAGCCTTGTCTAATAAAGTTATTACATTAACAGGAAGAATGTCTATTTTTAGAGGTAAAGCGGTCTTAAATGATATCTTTCTTAATCTTATTGAACGTGATCACTTGGATCATTGGTTATGGGGTAGATTCCGATTCTTGTCAGGTGATGATAAAAGTACTTGGTATGCCTTGCTTAAAATTGGCTCAGATATGTTATATGTTCCAGATGCAACAGTTTATACCATTGAGGAGTTAGATGCTAACACTTCACCAGCCCATCGTTTAAAAGAAAATATGTTGCGCTGGTCAGGAAATATTTTACGTAATGGTTGGCGTGGTATTTTACTGGGTCCAAGAAAAGTCGGTTTTTTAGCATGGTGGTATTTAATTGATCAACGTATCGTAATGTTTAGTATGATGTGCGCGCCATTTTTGATGGTATCAGGTACTATAATTGTTTCAAGTAGTTTTATAACCGTATATCTGTTATGGATAATTTTTTCGCGTCTATGTTTATCTATGTGTTTATTTTACCATAGTAGAAGAATGAATATGAGCTTCCCAATTATCCTGTATCTTAACCAGTTTATAACTTCAGCATTCAAAATATATTTATTATTTAGATTACCATTTCAAAAGTGGGCTAATAGAGGTGATCAGAGTATGCCGATTACTGGTACAAAAGGGATGATTATCTTTAGAAAAATTATGTCAAATTACATGACTATACTGATCTTAACAGCGATAGCGTTGTTTATGTTTGTTTATACTGAGTTATTACCGCCGTTATCATTTAATGACGTCGATTCTTGGATACATTAAGTATGCTGCATTAAGATGCTACACTCAAACCCATACATGAGTTCAAAACGCTTCTTAAGTTATAAGCAGTACAAGAGGCAAACTCTTCATAGCCTGCAGACCAGAGCATTCTAGGCACGCATTTATTTTCAATAGTTGCGTAGTCAGCCTTATCTTCTACACAAGTTCTGAGTAAGCCGATTTGGTCGCTGTTCCAGGCAGTATTAGTCGATGCAGAAATTTCAGCTAAAGTTTTTTTCACAACGGCTTTATATAATTTTGAAGTTACTTCTCTTAATGTCGAGGCTAGTGCATTTTCGATAGTTAAGTGAATATTATTGACAATAGCGTCATCAACATGCGGTTGATAAAAATCTGCATAACCCTTAATAAAAGCTTTGCCTTGCGGGTTATTAAACTGAGTTTGATAATAATCGAAGTCATTAGCGAATGAAACAGTACTCACTCCCAAAGTTAGAATTATGAACAAGCCTTTTAAAGATTTTAAAGATTTTTTCATGAGTATCTCTAATGCTAAATGTAATAAAATTCTGATTAATTTAAGTATATGGCAGTACTTCTAATAATCAAGAAATTAAGCAATTCTTCAAAAGTGTAGATTGTTAATCAGGATTTGGATATACTACTGAGGTTTTGATTTATAACTACTAGGCCGAGTTTTATCAATGGATTCATTATTATTCTCTAAGAGTGTTTATGCTCTGATTATTTTTGTAATAAGTGTACTTTCTGGTTTGCTTCCACTGACATATGCAAATAAAAATAGGGCTCAAAACAAGTTAGGTAGCTCAGAATTTGTGATCGGAGAGGCTTTAGCTGCTGGTGTTTTTTTGGGAGCAGGTCTGTTACATATGTTAAGTGACGCTGCACAAGACTTTAATGAGCTTGGTTATCATTATCCCTTCGCTGCTTTATTATGCGGAATAATATTTTTAGCACTTTTGCTTTTAGAACACGTAGGGAAAGAAGTAAAAGATCACTCAAGCCATTCAAGCGAAGGTAGCACTATTTTTGCTTTACTAGCCGTAGCCATGTTATCTGTCCATTCTTTATTTGAAGGTATAGCTTTAGGGATACGCAATGATTTATCTTTAGTTATCATAGTGTTTATAGCAATCATGGCGCATAAATGGGCTGATAGTTATTCGTTGGCTATTCACGTTAGCAAAAGCAGATTAAAAAATAGCACGAATTGGGTTATATTTTTTATATTCACTCTTATGACGCCATTTGGTATATTTTTTGGTAATTATATTGATACAGTTTTGTCAGGCACTGTTGTTGGCCCAGTATTTACATCACTTGCTGCTGGGACGTTTTTGTATATTGGAACCTTGCATGGGCTTAACAGGGCAGTCATGGTCGAACGTTGCTGTAATTTACGCAATTATACCTATGTGATTATTGGCTTTGTGCTAATGGCAGCGGTGGGGATTTGGATTTAGAAATAGGCTGGCTTTCACCATAATATTTTTTTAAAACTAGATTAACCTCATCCCAACCTTCTTCCAGAATGGATTCAGAAAAATATTTAAATTTACTGCGGGAAGGAGAGCGCCCTCACCCCAACCCTCTCCCAGAATGAGTTCAGAAAAATATTTAAATTAAGGGCTGGGAGAGGGAGCAGATCTTGCGATTTGTAATGAAGGTGAATTATATTAACAAATGTAAGGTATGCGTTCACCTTATATGAATCTTCTCTCATGTCATCCCGAGCTTTTGCGAG
>CAYLXL010000038.1:0-21645 GCA_964387745.1 uncultured Gammaproteobacteria bacterium
TTATTTTGTGGGGATTGGCTAGGGAAGTACCTGAGCGAAGCGAAGGGGATGGGGTTACTCTAACGTTGCAAGATCTAAAAATACATCTGTGCTTGTAACAATTTGAGCTTGACACCAAAGATTATATATTTTTAAGTAAGTGCTATATTATAGACACCCCTTCGACCACACATTCCGCTGCGCTTCATGTGTGGCCACTTCCCCTTTAGGGGAAGATAACTTACTATTTAGATTAAGCGGCGTGAACGATAACAAGGGATGTTTAGCTAGACTGTCTATCTATTATATTTATGACTGCATAATAATTTTTTATATGCCATTAATTATTATTTTCTTATCTAATCGTTACTCACTGATTATTAAGTCAGCCTTATTGCATAAAAAGAGGTCTTTACTATAATTGAACTATAAATAGTATTTTTTAATAAAAATTATTTATTACAACTTTTTTCTATAGTTAATTTATACAGGAGCTTTTTATATGGCTAATACTAATAATCCTAACACTGGTAAAAATACAGGCGGTCAAAAAACAAACTTTGGTACTGAACGTCAAGGTATGGATAAAAGCGTTGCTGGTGGCAAACAAAATATTGGTGGCAGAGATCCGCATGGAAAAAATATGGGCCAAGGTGAAGGAAACCAAACTCAGCAAGGTAGAAACCAAGGTAAGCCAGATCAAGGAGGCCAACAAGGCAACAATTCTGGCACAGGTAAAACTGGCTGGTAATTGACCTGATTTCTCATCCCGGGTTTAGCAAAGCGAATACCCGGGATCTATCTAGTGAAGTTCAACTAAATCGTCATTTATTGAAAACTCATCAGTAGCTATTACTTCATTATTTTTTAAGATTTCAATAATATAATCACCATTAGGTAACAATTGATAAATCATGTTTTGTGATCGAGGTGATCTTTCTGTAATATTTAAACCAAAATCTAAAGTACGTAGTGACTCTTCATTAGTTTTTTTATCAACAGTTTTTTCTTTGATCCGGTAAGTTACATTAGCCATTTCAGGATCTAATTGTAATTTGACCGCTCCTCTACTCATTCTTCTTAAAGCTGACTTCCAACCACCTCGTTGTCTTGCAACAGTTGTATCACGCCAAGCCTCATACTCTGGCTGAAACCCTTGTTGAGCTGAGTTGATCTCAATTACATATGAAATAACATTATTTTGTTTCCAGTGGTAATCAATATCACCACCATCTGCTTCATAAATTGTTTCTGCTGTATTACCGATCACATAGTTACCTGTCTCTCCTTGATCGTTAATAATATTGTTATTCATAGTCTCAGCTATGGAATCAAATATTTTTTTAGCATCATTAACTTCTTTTTTACAACCAAACGGATATAAAATTAACTCACTATAAGAATGATAACTAATATCTATCACTGGTTTATAACGATCAGATAAAGCTATCATTGCTTTAGATTCTGGTTCGCTAGCAGGCGCTGTTCCGCGATATGTTTGCGAAAATGGAAAGCTTGAAGAACCATTACAAGCGTCCCATAGATAAGGGTAATTACGATTTAGATCTACTCCGTACACCTTCCCTTCCCCTTGCCAGGTGTTTTTACGCCACCATCTGTTGCCTGCATGAACTTTTTCGTTACCATCAGGGTTAACCTGAGGCACTATAATGATTTGATAATCATCCAACCATTGTTGTATTTCTGGATCTGATGAATAGTTTTTTAACAAATATTCAGCAATGTCATAAGTTACTTCCGTAGACATGACTTCTCTTGCATGATGCATGCCGTTGAATAAAACAACAGGTTTCAATGCATTATTTTCGGACTTGGTTGTCAAAACTAAGCCCTTAATCTTCTTACCATCTGTAGTTTCACCAACGTCAAATAAAGTAGCTAGTTCAGGATAATTAGCTGCCAATAATTCTAGAGCAGCCACAAGCTTATCAGGGTTCAAGTATTTATCTAACGATTCTTTTATAAAGCGATTAGGGTCAATAGATTTATAATTAAATTTAAGATTGTTTAAGTATTTAGTATTGAGCTTTATTTGTACTGTTTTATTAAGCTGATCTGTGCCTAATATATCAATATTATCTCCATACTCTTGTTTAAAATTTGATAAATTTTTCAAAGGAATATCTATAATAGTCTCATCGGCAACTGCGATTGAAGCTGTGAATAAAAGTGAAAGCAAAAATGGTGTTTTCATCATAGTCCTTTATAGTCCCTTATAATAATTGAATAGAATTCGCTACTTCTGTAATTAACCTTCATGATAGCCAAAATTACACAGCTGAGTAAATAGAATTACAAAATTAAAAACTATTAACTTATATTTTCATCTATAATAAGCTAAGATAATTAACAACAGTTATAACAATACAGTATTATGATAAAGCCTCTTTTAAAACAGATTCATACCCCATTATTAAGCTTGTTTTTATTCACCCTCGGTAATGGTTTTTTGACAACTTTTACTATTTTAAAGTGCCATCAAGAGTCTATTAGTACGACGGTAGTTGGTTTGATGACTGCTGTTTTTTATTTTGGTCTGGTGTTAGGTTCATTTAAAATTGAGCGTATGATCCGTCGCATAGGACACATAAGAACTTTCTCCGCTTTTGCTTCAGTGCTAACTGTTACTGCTTTAATTCAAGCTATTTATTTTGATATCTATTTATGGCTTTTTTTGCGTTTAATTACGGGGTTTGCTACAGCTGTTTTATACGTAGTTGTCGAAAGCTGGCTTCTTGCTATCAGTAAAATTAATAATCGTGGAAAAATTGTTGCTATATATATGGTCGTCTTATATTGCGGGCAAGCGCTTAGTCAGTATTTTATCGGCTCAGCTGATCCTACTCAGATAATGCCCTTTATCATAGTAGGTATCAGTAGTTCACTATCTGTTATCCCTTTAGCGATGACAAATATTGTTTCACCATGCGTAGAAGAGCCAACAACATTAAATTTGTTTACAATGTTCAAGACTACAATGTCTGGGGTTTTAGCGTGCTTTACTTCAGGTCTTATCTTGAGTGCAGTCTATGGCTTGTTTCCATTATTTTTGATAGATAAAACACAAGATCATTCTTCTGTCGGCGTATTTATGTTCACTATTATTTTAGGCGGTATGCTGTTACAGTACCCTGTTGGTAAGATTTCAGATTTTATTGAACGCAGATTAGTATTAATTATCTTGTCTATTTTATCTGGTTTTTTCGCTGCGTTAATTCTTTTTAGTGTTAATTATTATTGGTCATTTATGATCAGTACTTTTATTTTTGGCGGATTAGTGTTTACTCTGTATCCCGTCAGTATCAGTCATTCTTGCGATTCACTCAAGCAAAGAGATATCATTTCAGGTACTCAGGCGTTATTATTATTCTATAGCATTGGCGCAGTCATCGGTCCAATGCTTGGTGCATTATTTATGAAATATTTAGGCGCTGATGGTCTATTTGTTTACTTTGGGACCTTAGCTTGCATGCTTACATTGTTTTTATGCTGGCGTAAAACTGCTAAAGCCGATGTGCAACGAGATGATGACTTCTTACCGGTTACTAATACAACGCCAGTAATGGCGGAGATTGATCCGCGTTCTGAATAACTAAGTTAAATAGGCTTAAATGGTTAATTATTCAACTATTTTTCTTATAAAAATTAATAACCGATCGCCTAGATTTTTTGCCTAAACAATTTTTCTTGGCAGGATCAATTATACTGCTTATGCTTAATGCATCTCTTCCTAACAGCATTCTAAACCGTAACGGATCACGATTAGATAAAGTTAATTCAATCGGAATAACTGCCGTCCCTAAAATCAAATCAGTTTGGATGACATATCTTAGTTCTTTATGTCCGTTAGAACTCATAATATAACGTTCATCGATAACTTTAGCTTTTGCTTTGAGAGAGATATCATTATCATCTTGGACGGGATGAATTTCAAAACTTACATATTTTTGATTTTTTTTTCGAAATTCTTTAATATTAAAAGCATGTAAAGAAGAAGTTTTAGCACCAGTGTCAATCTTAGCTTTAATATAAGGCACATTGAATTCTGGTAAGGCGCACCATTCCTGCCAGCCAATTAACATTTTCGATAAATTTTTAGAATTATGATCCATAAGATTAAACTTCCAATTTCACTTTAAGTTTTAGCCTTTATCTAATAAGGTTTCAACTTCTTCAATATCTGTAAGTTCTAGTAAGTTCATTTGTTCTTTCGTAATTTTTTCTGGTGAAGCAATGTTAAATAAAGCTGCACCTTCATGAACTAATGGACTATTATTGATACCGAATATTATTCCTGAAATGGGCGTATGAATATATTCTTCTTGATAACTCATGGGATGGGCTATAGAACCAATAATCTCATTCGCTTTAATGGAATGGCCTAATTTTTTTACCGTAGTAAAGATCCCGCTACGTTTGGCTCGTATCCAAGCACTACTTTCACAAACTAAAGACGGCGGTAACTTATCATGTGTTGTAGATGTTCGCGTGATCATACCCAGACTGCTTAAAACATTAAAAGTACCCATCACACCGAACTTTATTGCTACTGGATCTAAACGTAAAGCCTCACCTGCCTCATAAACAATAATTTTTACATTATGGCGATTACAAACTTCTCTCAATGTACCATCACGTGTTTTAGCATTTAAAATTACTGGTGGATTAAATACTTTGGCTAAATCTAAAATTTCTTGATTATCAATATTACCACGAATCTGCGGTAAATTGCTGCGATGCAAACTCCCTGTATGAAAGTCTATAATATGCGATGATTTTATGACTACTTCTTTATAGAATAAATGAGCAATTCGTGCTGCAAGAGAACCATCCTCTGAACCAGGAAATGATCTATTTAAGTCGCGACGGTCAATTAAATAACGTTGCTGGTAAAGAAAGCCTTGCACATTAGCAATAGGTATGGCAATCAACGTGCCACAAAGTTCTTTTAGGTATTTTGATTTAATAATTTTTCGAATAATTTCTATGCCGTTTAATTCATCTCCATGCAGAGTTGAGATTAAAGTAACAACTGGACCAGGTTTAAGTCCATTGATAACGTGAATATGGGAAAATAAAGGCGAATCATCGTATAGTTTAGGCATTGGCATTAAGACTTCACGCCTCTCTCCGGGCTTAATGACTTCCCCTAATATATGAAAATCATCATTGATTTCATTCATACCAATCCATTAATAATATAATAATAATTGTATTAAATACTATCTAAATTTTATCTAACCTTTATCTAACCGTGATAAGGCTGCTTTTTACCTTTTAATTTTTTTTCTACTTCTAATTCTATATGACTTATAATTTTTGCTGCTATATCAACTTTAGTGGCTGTTTCTATCCCCTCTAAGCCTGGAGATGAGTTAACTTCCAAAATCATCGGTCCATTATTCGATTGCAATAAATCAACACCAGCGCATCTTAACCCCATAACTTTTGCAGCTTTAACTGCAGCCTCGCGTTCTAATTTAGACAGCTTTATTGCTTTGGCGCTGCCACCTCTATGTAAGTTAGAACGAAACTCATCAGGAGCACCCTGTCTTTTCATTGATGCAACAACTTTATCTCCCACTACAAAGCACCTTATGTCAGCCCCTTTAGCTTCCTCAATAAACTCCTGTACTATAATATTAGCATTTATTCCTCTAAATGCTTGAATGACACTTTCAGCTGCTTTAAGATTTTCTGCCAACATAACCCCGACTCCTTGAGTGCCTTCAATTAGTTTAATTACTAAAGGTGGTTCTCCTACTGTGTTGATCAGATCATTAGTATCTTTTATGTTATGGGCAAAACCTGTCTTAGGTAAGTTGATGCCTGCCTTGGCCATTAATTGAAATGATCGTAATTTATCTCTTGAGCGAGTAATAGCTATCGAAGGATTTAAGCTATAAGTATCTAATGTTTCAAATTGTCTTAATATAGCCGCTCCATAGAAAGTCCGTTTAGCACTAATTCTTGGAATAACAGCATCATATTTCTCTAATATATGCCCATGATAATGCACTGTGGGCTGAGTTGCCGTTATATTCATATAACAACGTAAATAATCAATAACGTGAACTTCGTGCCCAGCTTGTTCTGCTGCTTCGACTAAACGCTTAGTTGAATAGAGATCTTCATTACGTGAAAGAATTGCGATTCGGAGTTTTTTGGACATAAATCAAATAAATATTATAAGTTAAATCAATAACAATGATAAGTTAGTAACAGTCTTGAAATTATATGTCATTATAATAGATTAGACAAAGGAAATTGTTTTAATATCTATTGAACAATAATGGGTAAACAAATATTGCTTAATCTAGTATATTTTCACTTTTGGTTATAATATTAATTAATGAGTTAATTATTAGTAATGGAATACTTTCTATGGTCTTAATATTTACATGGATGTTCTTAGCATTTGTTGCTGGCTGGTTTCGACTTGAAAAGCTTTCGCTTGCCTTTTGTTTCTTATCCATTTTATTTCTAGTGGCTTGGTTCTTATTTGAGGTTTATAACCCACAAACTGGGTTTGTTATTCCTTGGCTGAGTTATTAATGCCATCAATCTATTAATCTATTAATTCTAAAGGAACTATCAGTGATGACTAAAATGATCTTCAGTGAATCGCAAAAAATGACTGGTTGGTTAAATATTCTTGCTTGGACTGCCTCCCTTTTCCTAGTTGCTTTCGTTCTATGCATGGCAATGTATCATCAATATTTTATGGGCGAAATACCATGTCCACTTTGTCTTTTACAAAGAGTGGCTTTTTTAGGGTTCGCTTATGGAGCTATGATGCAGTTCCTTGGGTCTCATCGACTAAAATATGTTGGAGTTAGTTTATTCTTTGCAAGTTTGCTTTTAGTAATAAGCGGCAGACAAAGTTTATTAGATATTTGCCATACGCAAGGCCATGAATGGGTAGGCTCTGCAATCTGGAATATACATATGCCCGTATGGTCTTTTATTTTAGGCTTAGGCTTAGTATTTTTTGTCGCTTGTGATTTAATATTTATCACACCTGATCATAAGAGTAATATAAATAGATATGTTTCTTTAAAAGCAATTTTTAATATTTTAGTAATACTAATAATCTTTATCAGCGGGATAAATTTTATCTCCACATTTATTCAGTGCGGTTTATATAATTGTCATACAACTGGTTATCTTTTATTACAGTGATTCTAGCTCTATGGAAGAATTATTATCAAAGGCAACCATTTCTTGATCATCGAAGATAGAGGTTTCTTGTTCTCCTGCTAATGCTTGAGTAGGATGCATATTCCCTAAAATATAACCTACGATAAATATAAACAGAAAAACGAATATTTTTTTAAACATTTTAATTTGAGAATACATATTCAAGCTCATCTAAAAGATATCAAATGAAATTTCTTACTATGGGGTTATTTTAGCAGGTTTGTTGGTGTTTTGATAATTTCTAATGAATTGCCCTTGATTAGTGATAATGCTATTTTTTGGAATATAGGGGTGGGTATTATGACGGTATCTTTTTATAGGTTTTTTAGTCATTACCCAGTTACCATCCGAATTATAATATCCAGAATAATCTACATAAGGCTCGCCATTGTAATACCTGATAGATACATTTTTATCGGTAGCGACACTACCTGCAGCTAGTGCCTGCATTTCTACTAATAAAAAAATAATTATTATGCTACCTATCAAGATGTTACGTTTACTGATCGCCATATTACCACCTCACCTGTTAGACAATAATAAATCAATAAAGTTCCTGAAAGTTTCGTGGATTTCTTGCTATTTAAATTATGCTGGTGCTAAACTTAGATCAATAGACATATTAATTGTCTGGAGTATAAATACTCTACTACTACATGGAGAATAAGCATGGACAGCTACTCACTCAAAAGTAATTTAAAAACGAGCTTATTATGCTTGTTCTTAATTAGCCCATCATCTTTCGGCGTTACAAGTATCTCTTTAGATAATGAAAAACTACCTTCAAGCTTTAATACAGGTTTGAATAGTTTATATCAAATTAAAGCTAGTAAAGAAATTGTTTTACCTAATGGAAAAATTAAATATAAATATAAACAACTTTATAAAAATATACCAGTTTGGGGTGCTAGTTTAGTAAAAGAAGATAATGCTAAGTTCCATGGTTCTTTATTAATGGGTATAGAGCAAGATCTAGATAAAGTCACGCCAAAGTTATCAATCGATGATGCGGTTAAGCTGATAAAAAATAGATTCAAAGATTTTGATGATGACGCAGCTAATTTAAATATTGATTTATATATTAAAGATGTAAACAGTACTGCTGTTTTAATATATAAAATTGATTTTTTATTGGAAAAACCAAGTTTATCGCGTCCAAATATGATTATGGATGCAAATAATGGTGAAATCTTAGAATTATGGGACGGACTAACTAATATTGAAAAAGCTCAATCCACAGGTCCTGGCGGAAATGAAAAGATTGGCCGATACGAATTCGGTAAGGATTATGATTATTTAGAAACCACAAAAGTAGGCAAAAAATGCCATATGAAAAATGTAAATGTACTTACTTTTGACAATAAGCATTCTGAAAGCACAATGTCTTATGCAAAAGAAAAACCATTTAAGTTTGATTGTTCAGAAAATACTTATAAAGAAATCAATGGTGGCTATTCTCCTATCAATGACGCTCATTATTTTGGCAATGTTGTGTTCCAGATGTATAAAGACTGGTTTGATGTCAAGCCGATTAATTCAAAATTAAAACTATTAGTTCATTACGGTAAAAAATTTGAAAATGCTGTTTGGACCGGTAAAGAAATGCTTTTTGGTGATGGAGATAAAATATTCTATCCATTAGTATCTTTAGATGTACTTGCACATGAAGTAAGTCATGGCTTCACTGAGCAAAACTCAGGATTGATTTATAGCGATACTCCTTCAGGCGGTATTAATGAATCATTTTCAGATATAGCAGGCGAAGCAGCTAAATTTTATATGCATAAAGATAAGCCTGAAGCAGAACGAAATGATTGGATGCTCGCAGGTAATGTTTTCAAAGGAGGTAATGATAAAGCATTACGTTACTTCGATGATCCAAAAAAAGATGGTGAATCGATTGATAATGCAAAAGACTTTACTTTATTTATGGATCCACATTACAGCTCAGGTGTATTCAATAAAGCATTTTACAATTTAGCTACCACTCCTAATTGGAATGTAGCTAAAGCCTTTAAACCTTTTGTTGTCGCCAATCAAGTGTATTGGAAGTCAAATACTGGTTTTGACGATGCTGCATGCGGTGTCTTTAAAGCTGCTAAAGATTTAGAACAAAACACTGATGATGTTATAGCTGCTTTCAAAAAGGTTGGCGTTAACGCTGAATGTAAAAACAACAAAGAAAAAGATAATAAAGATAACAATAAAGAGGAAACTCAAGAACAAGCATAAATAAAATTATCTAACATTATTTATTAATTATCTAAAAAAGCCATCATCTAAAATGATGGCTTTTTTATTTGGAAGATATATATTTTCAGGTCCGTAGAGGCATTCAAGATTTACCCCATCCCCTTCGCTTCGCTCAGGTACTTCCCCAAGGGGAAGAGTTAATCCGTGCAACTTAAAGAGCGTGAACAATTACCTTCGCTCAGCTACTTCCTCAAGGGGAAATATTAATCAGTGCAACTTAAAAAGCGCGAATTATTACTTTATTCGAGCTAATTTGAATAAATCATAGAAGTTCTGTGTAGTATTTTTACCTACTACCTCTAAAGACAGATTTCTCAACTCTGCAATTTTAGCAGCAACATACTTTACATATTGGGGGTAATTAGGCTTACCTCTAAATGGTACTGGAGCCAAATAAGGACAATCTGTTTCTATTAATAAACGATCAAGGGGCACTTTTTGAGCAACCTCATGAACTTGGGTAGCGTTTTTAAAAGTCACAATGCCTGATAAGGATATATAAAAACCTAAATCTAAAGCTTGTTTTGCAATTGACCAGTCTTCTGTAAAACAATGCATCACACCATTAATGCCACTTGCATGCTGCTTTAGAACATTGATAGTATCTTCTGGGGCGTTTCTAGTATGAATAATCAACGGTTTATTTAATTGTTTTGCGATATCAATATGAGCAATAAAGCGATCACTTTGCCAGCTTTGTTTCTCTTCAGTTCGATAATAGTCTAAACCAGTCTCCCCTATTGCTATAACTTCTTTATGTTTTGCTTGTTCTAGCAATACATCAATATCATCTTTAGCTAGTTTTTCTTCATTTGGATGAATACCTGCTGAGATAGAAACACTAGGGTATTTATTAGCTATAGCTAACAAATCAGGAAAAGCCGCCAAGTCTATAGAAACACAAAGCAAATGCTCAATCTGATCTGCTGTACACTGCGCTAACACTTCATCAAGATTATTATAACTATCAGCTGAGAAGTCTATTAAATTTAAATGACAATGGGAATCGATAAACATAAATTAGATTAAAATAACATATTCGATATTGAATACAATAGGATACTAATATTCAATATTATTAAAAATAAGATAAATGGTTTACCGCCTGGAATAAATTGTTTACCTACATAAGATAAGTGGTAGCGCCCTGAATAAAGCATAGCTAAAGGTATAAGCACTAAAAATGAAAGAACTAGAATTCCAGCGTAACTTAAAGCAGCTATAAAAATTCCAGGATTAATAAGAACTACTATTAATGGCAAAGCAAACGATAAAACGTATACTATAATATTTTTAGTATGCGTGTTTGGTCGTGCACAATTATAATATTTACTACATGCGCTACCGACCATATCATGGATAAAGTCAACCAAACATAAGCCTACACCTAGAAAAGAAGTTGCAGCGCTAATACTAATAAAAGTTTTACTAAAGAGCGCTAACAGTGTATAGCCTGAATTAATAGCTATTGAATTAATTAAATCAGTATTGGGATTCGAAGAACTAGCTATGGCTATTAGCCCATTATCACCCATTTTTGGAATTAAGCCCTGTACTGCTAGCACCCAAAGACTGTATAAAATAAGCGGTATGGAACAACCGATAACAAGCGTTTTAGTCAAGCTCGCATGATTATCATCTAAATAAGCTCGTAATGACGGCAATATAATAGCAAAACCAAAGGCGGTATTCATTACCATAAAGCCATCAACTGAGTAACCGCTCGTAATCGTCTGTCCTACAGTAGTTAAATCAATATTGATTTGTGAGAGCATCAACATTAACATCATGAAAAAAGCAGTTAATTTTGTGATCATCAACAATCTATTAGTGAGATCAATAATTCTTATGCCGCTTGCTATTACACTAAATAATAGAAAAAATACGATAACTGTAGTTTGCCATTTAGGTAAAAATAAATCGTAATTAGCGAGTAAACCATGCAGCACATCACTACAACCAGATATATAAGCACAGATTAAAGCATATAATAAAAGTAAATATATAATAATAGCTAAAGTATTACCCACATTACCCAGGGTGTTTTTTGCCATAGTAAACAGATTGCTGCCACTTGGCATCCAAAGATTCACTTCTAAAATAGCAAATGCACCTATAGTCATTATTACCCAGCTTGCAAGTAAGAAAACAAAGTTCGTACTAAAAGCATAAGGGGCAGCTGTCAGTGGCAAAGCCAACATACCGGCACCGAGACAAGTGCCTAAGAGCATGAGGATACTACCGAAAATTTTGAAATTAACTTTTTTCATAGTCTGACTTTTGAATCTACATCAGCCATTTGCAGGGCATATAATATATTATATATAACATTACTAGCATCGATAGCAATATTGTTGTCCAAATGATTTTTATATTTCTTAATAAGTTCAAAAGTTGCCTTACTAAAACCTGATGACCCTGAGCTATTAATAAAATTTCTCGTTAATAGATAATTAATTATGTTAATAAAGTTTGTAACGTCAATTATATTTTTTTTATTTTCTTTGATTGTAAAAAGTTCTATAGCCTGTTTATGTAAAGTAATAACATTAATATTAGTCAGAGAGGTTAATATATTGGTCGTTTTTTTTATTTTATCCAAATAACCATTTGAGTAATCTTGTAATGCTTTCAGTGGTCCAAACCCAGCAAGTTCTAATAAACAAGCTTGATCAGATTTGTCACTAACGCCATTAGATGATAGCCATTGACAAGCAATTTCAGCTTTGGCAGTAACAACAATCTTGAAGCAACGGCTTAATATAGTAGGCAAAACCTTATTCAGGTTGCTACTTGTGAGAATAAAAAAATTATTATGATTCTCTTCTTCGAGGGTTTTTAATAAACCATTAGCCGCGCCAGTAGCAAGATTCTCGCAATTATTAATTATAAAAATATTATAATTGTCCAGTGTGGCTGTCCGATGTGAACAATCAATAATCTCTCGGATATCATCCATGGTAATTTTTTCTTGATCTGTACCAAAGCTAATAATACTAGATAAATTCTTGTTAATAATCTTGGCAATGTTACTGGCTAATAGTGATTTACCCGACCCTTGTGGTCCATATAACAAAGTAACTCTAGATAGTTTATTCAGACTAATTAATTTTTTGATATAGTCTTCATGCGAGGTTAACCAAGGTAAGCTTATAAGTGTATTTGATTTATCTGATATATCTGCAGCGTTAACCATAAAATGTATCTAAAACCTTATAAATGTCATTTTCTAGCTGTTCTAAAGATTGACCTGAATCAATTGTCACCATCTTAGGGTTGTTTTTAGCTAGAGCTTGGTATCTGTCTCTTACCCGCTTAAAAAAGTTTAAATCTTCTTGCTCTATTCTATCAAGATCACCACGTTTTCTTGCCCGTTTTAAACCTGTCACTGGATCTATATCTAAATAAATACATAGATCGAAACTAAAATCACCTATGCAGGTATCTTTCAAAAAACTAATAATTTCTTGATCAACCCCTCTGCCACCAGCTTGATAAGCTATCGTTGAATAATCATGGCGATCGCCAATTACCCATATATTATTAGCTAGCGCTGGTTTAATAACATTATTAATTAATTGCAAACGAGCTGCATATAATAATAACACTTCGGTGCGACAGTCTATTGTTTCGTCTTTATAATGTCTTTTTAGTAGATCACGCACACCTTCTGCTAATTCTGTACCACCAGGCTCTCTAGTTTGAATAAAATTAATATTTTTACGTGTTAAATATTTTTTTATAAACTCTATGGCGGTAGACTTACCTGCTCCCTCGATACCCTCTATAACTATAAATTGCGCCTTCATATTATACCTGCTATACCTTCTTTTGATAGAGCTTAACAGCTGCGTTATGTTCTTCTAATGTTTTGGAAAAAAAATGGGTACCATCGCCTTTAGAAACGAAATAGTAATACTCATGTTTGGTCGGATTGATAGCAGCGCGCAAAGAACCGAGACTAACAGTGCCTATGGGTCCAGGGGGTAACGACTTGTTAATATAAGTATTGTACGGGCTATCGTAACTTAAGTCTTCTTTCGTTAGATTACCCTTATATTTATCACCTAAGCTATATATAACCGTAGGATCAACTTGTAATGGCATGTTTCTTAATAGTCTATTATAAATTACACCAGAAACTATTTTGCGTTCATTGTTATCAGCCGTCTCTTTTTCTAAAATTGAAGCCAGAATCAAAGCCTGGTACGGCGTGTTTACAGCCTGAAAGTAAGCACTATCTCTAGGGTATATTTTTATGCTCTCTTCCCAGAGATTATTTAAAGTGGCGATTAGTTTCATATAGGCCACAGAGAATAACTCCAAATCAGCTTGTTGACTTTTATAAAAATAAGTATCAGGAAACAAGAGCCCATCTAAATTAGCAACCTTCTCCGGGTCAACTATACTGAGACTTAGTTTATCTTGGTTATTATTTAGGAACTTTTTTTGCTCAGTTATTGTTTTGATAAATAAACTAGGATTGACTAGCGTATCAGTGATTATTAATCTTAATTTTTGTTCTTGTTTCAAGCGCGCTGCTATACTGCTAATAGTTTCACCTTCATTGATTCTAAAGCTGTATTTTTTTACATCGCCAGTGGATATTTTTTTTATAAGATTAAAAATACTGGTGTTAGTTAATAACTCGTATTCACCCGCTTGGATTTTACTATCTTTATTTAAAATTATTAATGCTAGTTTAAACAGCTTTGGCGATCTAATAATTTTATCTGTGTATAATTTTTGAGCTATCAGTGTAGCCGGTTGGCCGGTTGGGATTTCTATTAGATAGTTACTTGATAGCTTTAAAGAAGCAAATAAGTAATATATAAAAAATATAGCGATAATGCCTAAGATTATAAGCCCTGAAGATAGTAGCCTTATTATTTTTTTTTTGTTTAAGTCCATTAATTTGATTCCAGGGCAAAACTTTTATGATAAATGCTCTATGTACGCCTCCACCTAAAGTGAATGATCTTCCCCTTTAAGGGAAGTACCCGAAGCGTAGCGAAGGGGGATGGGGTAATTTTGTCGACCAATCCCTAATTAATTTTTAATCTTCTTAAAAATCAACGACGCGTTCGTTCCACCAAAACCAAAAGAGTTAGATAAAACAATATTCAACTCTTTTTTAATAGCCTTATGCGCAACATAATTAAGATCACAACCTTCCGAAGGATTGTCTAAATTAATAGTCGGCGGCGCGATATCATTAACTAAAGCTAAAATACTAAAACCAGCTTCAACTGCACCGGTTGCACCTAATAAATGTCCCGTCATTGATTTAGTCGAGCTCATTAATAATTTATACGCATGCTCACCAAATACTTGTTTAACCGAATTAGATTCGTTCAAGTCACCCAACGGCGTCGATGTTCCATGAGCATTAATATAATCAACATCTTCAGGTTTAATCTTGGCATCATTAAGAGCATTACGCATACAACTCACAGCGCCTACGCTATCAGGTGCGGTCATATGATAAGCATCACTTGATAAACCATAACCGATTAACTCAGCATAAATCTTAGCGCCACGTCTTGACGCATGCTCATATTCTTCTAATACTAATATACCAGCACCATCACCTAAAACAAAACCATCTCTGTCTTTATCCCAAGGCCGGCTAGCCTTAGTTGGGTTATCATTGTTGGTACTTAAAGCTTTAAGAGCAGAGAAACCAGACATAGACACTGGCGTACTACCCTTTTCACAACCACCAGCAATCATCACGTCTACATCGCCATAAATAATATGCCGAGCAGCCTCGCCTATATTATGGGTACCTGTAGTACAAGCTGAAACGGTTGAAAAACTAGGGCCTTTTAAACCCAGGTTAATCGAAACAATGCCCGCAGCCATATTTATAATACTGCCAGGAATAAAAAATGGGGAGATTTTACGCGGACCTGATTCATTCAAGATGTCTCGACATTTTTCAATCAAGCCAAGACCGCCAATACCAGCACCAATAGCTACCCCTATTCTTGATGCATTAGTTTCATCCACAACAAGCTTAGAATCCTCAAAAGCTTGTTTGGCCGCAGCAAAGCCATAGAGAATAAAGGGATCAAATTTTTTGATTTCTTTTAGCGGTAAATACTGAGCTGGGTCGAAGTCTTTTATACCAGCATAAATACGGCTTGGTAAAAGCTCATACTTCTCGTATTCAGTATAAGGGGTTACTCCACTTTTACCTGCTATAATCGCTTCCCAACTAGTTTTAACATCGTTACCAAGAGGGGTAACCATGCCTATACCTGTCACTACAACTCTGCGCTTTGTCACCGCAAATCTCCCAATAAATGGATTATTGTTCTAAATGATTAGAGATATGATCAATAGCTTCTTGGACAGTAGTAATTTTTTCAGCTACTTCATCAGGGATCTCAATTTCAAACTCTTCTTCTAGGGCCATAACTAACTCAACGTTATCTAAAGAATCAGCGCCTAAATCATCAACAAAAGAAGCTTCATTTTTAACTTGTTCTTCTTTAACGCCTAATTGTTCAACTACAATCTTCTTTACTCTTGCTTCTACAGTACTCATTGTTTATACAATCTCCACTTACATTAAAAAACTAATTCATGTACATGCCGCCATTGACATGCAATGTTTGGCCAGTCATATATTCAGCCATAGATGACGCTAAGAATAACACAACCGACGCAACATCTAAAGTGCTACCCACTCTCCCTAAAGGTATATTTTCAGCTAACTGCCTTTTTTGTTCGTCACTTAAATTACTTGTCATATCAGTCTCAATAAAACCTGGAGCGACTACATTAACGGTAATATTACGACTTCCTATTTCTTTAGCCAAAGACTTGCTCAAGCCGAATACTGCCGCTTTGGCCGCAGCATAATTTACCTGCCCCGCATTACCAATAGCCCCAATCACAGAGCTAATGCTGATCACACGACCCCATCTAGCTTTAATCATTGGCTTAATACAGGCTTTAGTTAAATAAAATAATCCAGTTAAATCTGTATTAATTACATCATCCCACTCTTCATCTTTCATGCGCAAGACTAAATTATCTTTAGTAATACCAGCATTGTTAATTAAGATATCCGGGCCAGCTTTGCCATAAAGGGCATTTATTTTTTCTAATATATTAGCAATCGAACCCTTGCTTGATAAATCTAATACTAAGCCTTTATTCTCGGAACTAAACTTGCTTAAATTTTCAGTTATTTTATCTGCACCTTCAGCACTAGTAGCCGTGCCGACAACTATAGCACCACTAGATGCAAACAATTCACTAATGGTTTTACCAATACCTCTACTAGCACCAGTAACTAATACTAATTTGTTTTTAAATTGATCTTGGGTTAATTCATTTAACATGGATTAGATACCTATATTGATTATATTTATAATTATTAATAATTTATAATTAAAGATTAAAGATTAAAGATTAAAGATTAATGGTTAATGACTAGTAATTACAGTTAAACTTTCTACAGAGTTGACTGATGAAGAAGTTACATTAGGATTGATTCTTTTGCCTAATTTGCTTAAGACGCTGCCTGGACCAAATTCTAGTACCTCAGTGATCCCTAGCGTATAAATATAATTAATCGTTTCAACCCAGCGCACCGAAGAGGT
This sequence comes from uncultured Gammaproteobacteria bacterium, assembly GCA_964387745.1. Taxonomy (GTDB): domain Bacteria; phylum Pseudomonadota; class Gammaproteobacteria; order JAGOUU01; family JAGOUU01; genus JAGOUU01. The sequence goes on from CAYLXL010000038.1 coordinate 17,070, forward strand.
TAATTGTTTAACTAAAGCTTGACGAATTTCTGTTCCATTACTATAAGACTCTACAGAATAATTATGTACTACAGGAATAACAGGTGATTTAAAATTAGTTTGTTTTAACAACTGTTCTAGTTGATCTGCTGCTGGCTGCATTAAACTGCAATGTGAAGGTACACTCACGTCTAATAACTTAGCCAATTTAGCACCGTTATTTTTTAACTTTTCAATAGCTAATAATACACTATTTTTTTTCCCCGCTATTACTGTTTGACCAATAGCATTAAGATTCGCTACTTCAACAGTATCAAATTCAGCAATAAGGTTACTAATAACTTTGTGATCATCGATGCCCAATATCGCCGCCATAGCACCGACATCAGCAGGGACAGCCTCTTGCATAAATTTTCCGCGGGCAGCGACTAATTTTATCGCATCAGTAAATGCTAGACTTCCAGCAGCAACCAAAGCTGTATACTCACCCAAACTATGACCAGCTAATACACTTGGTAAATTATGAGGATTGTTTTTTATATAAACATTCCAAACAGCAATACTAGCTGCTAATAAAGCTGGTTGCGTATGCACTGTTTGATTTAACTTATCAGCAGGACCATTAACAATCAAATCCCATAAGTCATAATTTAAAACCTCACTTGCCTGTGTAAATACATCCAATACCAATGGATACTCGGCAGTTATATCTGCAATCATGCCTACCGATTGAGAACCTTGTCCAGGAAAAACTACCGCAAATTTATTTGTTATCATAGTTATGAATAAGTATATTTAATAATAATTAATATCTAACTAATGCTGAGCCCCAAGCAAGCCCACCACCAAATGCTTCCAATAAAATTAAATCACCTGCTTTGATTTTATTATTTCTCACACCATGATCTAATGCTAGCGGTATAGAAGCCGCTGAGGTATTGGCATGCTCACCCACTGTAAGAATAACTTGTTCTTCAGGCAACTCTAAGCGTTTAGCGACAGATTTAATAATTCTATAATTAGCTTGATGTGGAACTAACCAGTTAAGATCAGACTTTTTGTAACCATTATCAATAATGATTTTTTCTACCATTTCCTCGAGTTTGTTAACGGCAACTTTGTAAACTTCTTTACCATCCATATGAATCAAATAAGGCGACAAATCTTCTTTGTTAGCATCCGCTGGATACATATGGCTTAGCGAAAGCAACTCATCGTAGTTGCCATCCGCATGTAGTTCAGTTGCAATCACGCCCTCATCTGAACTTGCCCCAAGGACCACCGCGCCAGCACCATCACCGAATAATACAGCTATAGTTCGATCATTTGGATCAAATACACGTGACATTACTTCGCTGCCGATAACCAATGCATATTGAGCTTGTTTAGCTTTAATAAAAGCATCACACACACTAAGTGCGTAAACAAAGCCAGCACATGCAGCAGATATATCAAAAGCGGGACATTCTGGAATGCCTAATAATTTTTGTACCTTACCAGCAGCAGATGGAAACACGGATTCACCTGAACAGCTTGCAACTATAATTAAATCTATTTGATCTTTTGAAATTTTAGCAGCAGCAATAGCTTGTTCTGCGGCCCTCGCTGCCATAAAAGCAACAGTTTCTTCTTTATTAGCAACATGTCTTTGGTGAATACCCGTTCTTTGTACAATCCAGTCATGAGATGTCTCTAGACGTTGTTCCAAATCATGATTAGTAACTTTATTAAGAGGTAGGTAACCACCTGTGCCAATTATTTTTGAATTAATATTGGAATTAATCTTGCTCATACTTATTTTTCACTCAACAAAAAGGCGTCGGATTGTTCTTTTAATTTATCTATTATATTAAACTCAACCTCATCCTTGGCTTTTATTATTGCATTAGCAAAAGCTGCAACGTCTGCACCACCATGACTCTTGATTACTATCCCGTTTAGCCCCAAAAAGCTTGCGCCATTATACTTTCTTGAGTCTAGTTTGGCTCTAATAGAGTTTATTACAGGCTGACTCAGGAAACCTAAAAGCTTAGTAAAAATATTTTTATTATATTCTTGTTTGATAATGTCACTGATAAATCTCGCCACTCCTTCACTAGTTTTTAAAACAACATTACCAACAAAGCCATCACAGACTACTACTTCAGCCGCACCATAGTATAAATCATCGCCTTCGATATAACCTATATAATTTAACTCAGGGTTTTTAGCTAAGACTTCTGATGTCGCTTTAACTAGATCGTTACCTTTATAATCTTCTTTGCCAACATTCAATAAAGCAACTCTAGGTTTAATGTTTTCACGCAGCTTATTGGTATATTTGCTTAGTATTGTGCCCATAACAGCAAATTGGTGTAAATTTAAAGCTGAACACTGAACATTGGCACCCAGATCTAATAAAATAGTATGACCTTTGAAACTAGGTATGGTTGAAGCTATAGCTGGTCTGTCAATACCATTGATAGTATTGAGCACAAATTTAGACGTTGCCATTAAGGCACCTGTATTACCTGCGCTGACGCAGGCATCAACTTGCCCCTGCTTTAATAGATCTATTGCTTTACGCATGGAAGAATCTTTTTTATAACGTAATGCATAAATAGGCGAATCGGTCATTTCTACCACTTGCGTGGCATTAAAAACTTGAATAGATTGTTCTGAGATATTGTGTTTTTTTAAGGCTAGTTTGATTTGAGCTTCTATACCTACCAAGGTGATTTCTAAATTATTATATTTAGATAAAACAAGTCCGACTGCTGGAATGACTGCATCCAGACCGTTATCACCACTCATTGCATCAATAGCAATCTTCACGCTGATTATTCCCTAATATAATTGAATTTAACCATTTCTAATCAGATTATATTAGAAATGGTTGTTATAGCGGAAGAAGGGTAATTGATTAATTAACCACACCGTCTTCGGCATTACTACTGTCATGGGTATCAGTATTTGCTTGCTTGATAGCAATAATTTGCTTGCCACGATAAGTACCATCAGCAGCGATATGGTGTCTGCGATGTAAATTACCACGTTGATCAATACTTAAGCTTGGTCCTTCTAAAGCATCATGAGATCTACGCATACCTCTTCTTGAACGGGATACCCTACTCTTCTGTACTGCCATTTTTGCTATCTCCAATATGAAATTACTATTCTGTTTACAATCAATTCTTTAGATTACAGTCTGCTTCATCGTTGTGTTTCGCAGCACTTGGTAATGATAAGATTAATTCATCTTCAATAAGACTATAGATATCAAGCATATTATCCTTTTCTTCATCAGGGGTAAACTCAATAATCTCATAATCGCTTAAATTTTTATCTATTCTACTTAATATATCGATTAATACAACTGCTATTTTAGAATTTATCTTAAATGGTAGATCGCCTAAGCAGCGCTGGCACTCTACTATAACATCATGATTTATATGACCATGAATAACAATTTTATTATTTGCTAATTCTTTAAATTCTAAATCAACTAAAATATCTTGGTCCAGAATCATGTTTTTGGCCAAAAAGTCTTGAAATCTCGTAAAAGACTTAAGATTAACATGTCCTGAGATATGTGTGTATTGCCTACCAAGCTTTTTTATTGGCAGTGTTTTAGGCAATATGGTATAAGTTGTTTTTTGATTTTGCATAAGTTGCTAATAATACACTTATACTATTTACCTGTCAAAATAAATTCGAGTACAAAACTTATGGTGACTGCCTCACAATCTGCCCTACAATTAGTATTAGCCTCACAATCTTTATCACGTAAGTTATTATTACAACAGCTAAAAATACCTTTTTTAACTATGCCTTCTGAAATTTCAGAAGATCCAAGACCAGGTGAACAACCCATCGATTTAGTCGAGAGGCTAAGTCGAGAAAAAGCCCTTGAGATAGCTCATAGACTACAGGCGCAAGATAATTATATACAGGGACAATGTTATATCATCATAGGATCTGATCAAGTAGCCGTTTTTAATAATACTGTCTTTGGCAAGCCTGGTAGTTATGAAAACGCCAGAGAACAGCTCAAGCTTTTTAATAATAATATTATACAATTCATTACAGGCTTATGTTTAGTCAAGCTCTCAGCCGACGGTATCACACAGGTTGAATATACCAGCGAGATAAGTTCTATTAAATTACGTAAACTAAGCGAGCAGGAAATCGAAAACTATCTACATAAAGAACAACCCTATCAATGTGCAGCTAGCTTTAAAATAGAAGGTCTAGGGATAAGCTTAGTTGAGAAAATTGACGCTCCTGATTTTAACGCTATTATAGGGCTGCCGATGGTTCAGTTAATCAATAATCTAAAAAAGCTTGGCTTGGATGTTTTGCGCCAATAATTAATCCCCCTATAATGTAAAATCAATAAGTTAGCTGAACGTTAAGCTGAGCTCTTAAGGTAAACTTAAGTTATGTAAGTTTATAATACCATTAAGCTGATACTTAGGAGCAAATCCCATGAAATACAATTTATTATATTCAAAACACGGTTCTGTATTTCGCAATCGTCTTCGTGAGCGTTATACCAAACCCATGAATTAATAGTTCAAAAAAAATGTTATACTGCTTTACTCAAAAATAGTAGTAG
>CAYLXL010000039.1:0-20056 GCA_964387745.1 uncultured Gammaproteobacteria bacterium
CCAAACCGGAACTTTCTATTTCTCTATAATAGGATCTTACTAAATCATTCCTACACGTCTTTAAAATGTGTTGACTAACATTTTCTTTCCTGTATAATGAAGTAAGTTATTTAACACGTTTTATTCATTCAAATAAGTTATAAATTCACAGGTATTTGTTATGTCAAATCAATGCAATGGTAAGGTAAGAAGATTTATTGACACAAACTTTGAGGTAAATACTCAGCGAGATTTTGATGCAGAGGTCACTCGCAATTTTGAGGCTGACCATACAGAAGATAGCAATACGCCTGAAAATTTAAACTTAGTAGCACGAAACGATTTCGATGGCCATCAGCTTGCTCAAGCACAAGGTCTTACCCATAAAGACTGGGATAATTGGCTCGGCAATATTTCTGGTTCTTTTAGATACCCTGCAGAGTCAGCCTATGTATTTTTGCCTAACCTACAAATTCTTAAACAGGCTCCAGCGCTTGAAGATAGGCTTGCAGAAGGGTCTATTAAATACATCACTGCAGAAGCGTTAGAAGTATTGTGTCGCAACCATCACAAACTTACCTATGGAATAGATTTACGCCACCTACCAGCCGGCTTTAGTCTGGTAAGGTCTAATCCTCAAGATGAAAACTGTAGATTAGACACCCTCCATTATTCTGCTGATTTAGCTAGACGTAAGCCTCAGCCTTCAAAATTTTCCTTACCATTCGATGATAATGATATCGACACAGAGCGTAATCCAGAGATCCGAAACAAGATCCGCAAGTATCAAGGTGTCGAAAAAACATGGTGGGACTTCTTTTTCAAGAAGCATAAGCAACACAATCGTAATGATAAAAACTTGGAAGCTTTAATTTCTGTTTTCGATGCGTTCTTAGAAGTTTTACGGAAAAAAAGCTTGGATTTATATGATTTAGATGAGAATAAACACTTCCTTGGCGTAACAAATATGTACGTGGCTTTCGGGCGCATGGTATCAATACTTAATGGTGTTAGTGCTCGCGACAAAGAAGAACAATTCAACGAATTAAAAGATCTAGACTTATCAAGCACAGGTGCGATCAAGTTCAAACAGGATACTCAGAACTCACCAACCCCTGCAACTTTTGTTGTGTCTGCATTGCAATGTACAGAGAAACATTATAGTCTTAGACGTCAAGCTGAGTTTATAGTTATAAAGCCTTTAAAGAAAAAAAAGCTATCTGTTGATGAGGGTGAGCAGTACAAAATCTCGCCAGGTATCCGAAAAAAGGGTAACTATGAGGTATATGCCTCCAAATCCAATCCAACAATTCATTTTGCAGAAAGGTCCAATAACAATCAAAAGGGATTTTTCACTACACTTTTTGATCCTAAGTATAACTTTACAACAGCTTGTATAATCGATAGTTCAACTGCTAATAATCCGTCGCTAGGGTATGCAAATCCAGATACATATATTATCGGTCTCTTACATAATAAAATCAAACCTCACCATGAACTTTTTGTTAACTCATTCGATTCTGATGAAGAAGTGATAAAAAAGTTCTTCTTGGCTCTTTCTCAGAAATCCCCAAGATGTTCCATCAAATTTTATAAAAATTGCTTGACGAAAATCCAGGAATGCCTACAAGTTAAATTTTCCGAACTAAATCCCGAAAGTCGAAAGACTTTTTTCCAAAGCTTCATACAAATACTATTTAATTCTACAACTGGCGAAGCGTATTCTACTGACCATAATGAAGATCACTTATTAAATAGCTTCGAAACACTATTAGACTTAGTTAATAACTTTAAGGTATGTAAGGCTCCTGGGTTTTTACATGGTGTATTTAAAGTAACTCAAATGATTCTAGGTCCCTACACGCATGCATTACAACTCTTAACAACATTTTGCACACTTAACTTAGATCTTCCAACTTTCCTCAAGATTGCAAGCAATGTTAGCAAATTTGCGGCATCTGCAAGCGGTACGATAGGAGGTTTAATAAACTTCTCAATTATGGAAGATCTCACCAACATTAAAAAAAGTTCTGATTATAGAGGACTTAGATTTTACAGCGAAGAAAAGCTAACAGAGCTAGAGGCAAGAGCAGAGCAGTCATCCAATCCACTTGCAAAGACTATAGGTTTTTCTATTACTCCAAATGCCATGGTGAGGTACATCTATGCATACAAGACTTGTACAGAATATCCCATACATATGCTTTTAAGCACTTTCAACTTTGATATTAATAGCATAAATATGTCTCGTGTTAATGAGGGAATTGCTAGCTCTCACAAGAATATAGCTGCTAAGTTTACCTCAGAGGAAACAAAAAAATATCCTTTAAAATTTATTGAGATTATGGATCAGGCTGAGAACAACAACGGATTGACCCCAGAATTATTCGATAAATTTATCGATAGATTATATAATATGACTGATTCCTTAATAACTGAGCGCGACGAGAAAGCTGCAGAAATACGAATTTACGAATTGGTTCAAGAACAATTTGGTAAAAACTTTACACCTGACTTTTTCCTAATAAAAATAAAAGAATTACAAAACCCAAAAAGAGATTTAACTGATACTGATCGCCTAGAGATCACATCTTATGACTATTCCTTGAACGATGACTTGACATCTATTATTCAAACAATAAATAGCAATACTTATAAATCTAAACGCCTAGCTGTATTTAAATTAATTGCCCAAGCTTACAACATATTGCCTGAGGCAGATTTTATCATCCTGATAAAATCTTTAGGCAATATGGCAAAAATAGAACAAACCACTCTAGATGACGAACAAGCATATGGGTATTTAATCACTCTTTTAACTGAAGTTTGTAGAAAAGGACATATACTCTATTTTCGTCAACTTTATGAGCAACCAGGTTTTGTTGAAGGTAACTCCGGTAATAAAACACAAAAAATGGCTATTTATCTAGAACATCTTGGTCCTTGGATTTTGAGAGAGGATATTGGTTTTATAAAAACAGAATTACAACCTGTGGTATCCTCAATAGTGATAAAACAAAATTTTTCTTCTAATAATGGCTCTGAAAGAACTAACCTTTTGAAAAGTTCTTTAACAAGTCTAGGTGAGCGTTGTCAGAGTGCCGCCCTCTCTAATCAAACAAAAAAACACATATTACAGAGTCTACAAAACATTAAAAAAGAAGAAGTTGACCAAGATCTAATCGAAACTCTGCATGAGTACGCACAAATTTTAGAAGTGGTTATATCTGGTAAGTCAGAATCATATAAGGTTCAGGGCCTGTATCAAGCCAGTTGTAAAAATTTCAATTTTTCACTAGATCCAAAGGTAACGTATTCGTTAATGCTACACTTTCATACAAAACCCGCTGATTTAATGGCAATTATTCACCAATTAATAACAACTTTTGAAGATGGTTCAAAAATACAATTCGTGCTAGAAGTTATTAGCAAGCTTTCAGATGAAAAGAAATCAATCAACGATATCAAAACTTTTATTGATTTGATCAATAGTAATTCTGAAAAATATGATGCTATTTCCCGTTGTTATCAAACTTCACCTTATCCTGATATCGCAAGTATCAATGATTGGATTCAAAATACACGAGATATCAACCGTAAATATGACTCATACAGCAAAAAGCCATTTGCTAGAAACAATGAGTGTGCTTTTATACGCGATGAATATGACACACAAACAAAATTATTTCAGATAGGCAAGACAGACCTGTTCAGTGATCCACTCAAAGATAAATTTACAGAAAAGCTCGGTCCTAAAGGAACGTTAGCTAAACTGACCACTGTTGAGCTTAAAGCTAAGGTTATGGAACTACAATCTCAATTAGAATCAAATCCCAATGACCAAGGAATAAAAGATGAGATATTCTGCCATATAATAGAAATTCTTTCTAGAACCTGTTCACAAAACGACCCTAATAATAAGACCAACATTATCAGCCAAGAAATGAACACAACCCAGGTACTGGCTGCTTATAGTATACTTTTCTCTAGCCAAGGAAACATGATGTGTCAGATAGATACAGGAGAAGGAAAATCAAGAGTTATGATTGTGGCAGCAGCATATAAGGCACTTACTAAAAAAACAGTAGACTTAGTCACCAGCAACATGGCCCTATCTGAGAGAGATTTCATCGCTTATAATTCTTTCTTCAAAACATTAGAGATTGAAACAAGTCTAATTTTTTCTGATAGCAGCCCTAATGATTATAAAATATCAGGAGTTAATTTTTCTACCCCTGGACAACTATCTCTGGCGAGAAATGCAGCACTCGTAAATCAAAATAGAAACAAAAACTTAGGTGATTTTAGTGATCAGCCAAACAACTCTTGTTTACTATTAGATGAAGCTGACGCAACACTTTATGATGCTCCGTATAATAAGTACAACTATGCTTTAACAGACACAGATACAGAAAAAATGACCTGGTTATATGCGTATTTAGTGAGATATGCCGAGAAATATAAAGACGAATTGAATCTTAAAATAAGTCAATTAAACGTTGCTGACAAAGATGACGAAGATGACGAAGATGACGAAAATCAATTTAACAGCATCTTTTCTGAAATTTTTAATAAATTCAAAAGTGAAATAAGATTATATGATGATAGTTCTAAACTGAACTATTTTACAGAAACAAACAAGAGAAAGAAAAAACTCATTAGTTTATTCAAGGCAGCCCTCACAGCAAATAGCATGAAGGAAGATGTGCATTATAAGATATCTACTGGCGAACCTGAGAAACTCACAAGTGTTTTCACTAAAAAAGGGATTGTAAAAACAAGAGAAGTTCATGTATTAAATGACAATCGAATTGCGCTTGGGTCAAATTTTTCTGGAGGTGTGCAACAATGTTTAGAAGCTCGCGTGAATCTAGAACATCAGAAAGCTCATCCAGAGTTAGACGATAAAGACATAGTTTATATACGTCCAGCCAAAAAAATAACATGTTCTTCATACTCAAGAACTTTATTACTACGTGCTGAGCAATTTATTGGTGTAACTGGTTCGCCACTTTCGGAGTTAGAAAAAAAATATGCAGAAGAAGCATATAATGTGACTTTTATTAAAGCGCCGCGTCACAAAAAATTTAAAAGAAAAGACCAAAGAATGATTGTGGTTAATAGTTATGAAAAACAGCTTAAGCTTATTGTTAACCAAATCACAGCCGCTCGTAAATCAGATCGTCCAATTTTAGTATTTTGTGAAAATGATCATATAAGTAACAAGTTATTCTTTTCTTTAAAAAATCTTCTTGGAGATACATCAATACAGCATGTGGATTCTAGTTTCTCAGCCGATGATGAAAAGAAGGCTATTGCGCAGGCGGGTAACCCAGGTATGATTACTGTAACCACGAATATGCTTGGAAGAGGTACAGATATTTGCGCTAAAAATTTATTAGTCATTCCTACATATAGACCTGAAGCTCGTGATATGGCACAAATATGCGGAAGATCCGGCAGATTCGGTGAAGAAGGTGAATCGCGCATAATCATTAACAGTCAAGACAATAATTTTCCATTGTCTTCATGGCATGGTAAAAAATTATTAAAGTGGCAGAGAGAAGAAGAGCAGACTGAGAATGCACATAGAGTATTAATCGACGGCTTTACTGATTTCATTGACAACCTGACAAAGCAATTCTTCGCAAGAAATGATCATAATGATTTATTAATACAAGCTTGGCAGGACTTTCTCGAACAATTATATTCTGATTGGCAAACAGCTAGCAATACTTTATTAAAGCAATTCAATGAAGATAAAGATATTCAAAAGTTATCTGATGGTTTTAATTCTTTTATTAGCAATCTCAAGGATAGTTACCATATATTCAACAATGGTGAAGATATCAACATACAGTTAAAAACTAATGTTCTAACGACTAAACCAAGCTATAAAAAAATCATGATCAATGCACAAAACAACTATGATATTGCGGATGATGGTCAGGCAAGTGTATATACATCACTTTTCAAACAAACTCGCGCAACATTAATGGGTAACAGGAAGATCTTTGCTAATACGAGAGCCTGGAAGAATGGACAAGGCGTTATTTTTGCTGATACAAGAGCTCTGCTTAACGGAGACAGAGAATTATTTGCAAATCTAAGAGCCACCATAAAAGCTCATAAGATTGGTTCTGTTTATATAATTGTTGCTACAATTGTAACAACTTCTGCAGTTGCAATAATCATGTTCTGTCTACAACCGCTTGCACCTTTGATGTTAGTACCAATTATCAGCATAGCGATTACTCCAAAAATTGTAGCAGGGATCACAGCTGGTGTTGCAGCCACATCATTAGTTAGTAATACAGTATTAACCTCGTTTGCAGCTAAATTAACAGCACCAAAAAACCTCAACGAAGATATGCGAAATAGGACTATTGAATCAACAATCTGTAGCCCATAATGTGTTTAACATGGTCGTTCAGCGCTTGTACGCGTTCATCTCTGAGTCTGTCATCTCGGTCAAGGCAGCTATGCTGCCGCAGAACCGAGATCTTATTTTAATATAGATCCCAGTTCTGCGCGCTCTGCGCTTGACTGGGATGACAATATTCTAGACATGGTGAATATTTACCTACGAACTACCAGCCAGTAGCTTCAGCAATACCTTTACCTAAATCAGCAGGAGATTTAACAGTTAATACACCTGCAGCTTTTAGAGCAGCAAATTTATCATCCGCGCTACCTTTACCGCCTGCGATAATAGCACCAGCGTGACCCATACGTTTGCCTTTAGGTGCAGTCACGCCTGCAATATAAGAAACCACCGGCTTGGTTACGTGTTGTTTAATAAATTCTGCCGCTTCTTCTTCTGCTGAACCACCAATCTCACCAACCATAATAATTGCTTCAGTTTGCTTATCGGCTTGGAATAATTTTAAAGCATCAATAAAAGTCATACCCGGAATTGGATCGCCACCGATACCAATACAAGTACTTTGACCATAACCCATATCCGTCATTTGTTTAACCGCTTCATAAGTTAAAGTACCAGAGCGAGAAACAATACCAACTTTACCTGGCTTGTGAATATAACCCGGCATAATACCAATTTTACATTCACCTGGAGTGATAATACCCGGGCAATTTGGACCGATTAATCGTACATCAGTATTTTTTAAATAAGCCTTTACTTCTAGCATATCTAGTGTGGGTATACCTTCAGTAATACAAACAATTAATTTACAAAAAGGCGCAGGCACATAAATAACACTTGCATCCGCTTTAGTTTGAGCCACTGCATCATGCACAGTATCAAATACAGGTAGATCTAAATGTTTTGTACCACCTTTACCTGGCGTTACTCCGCCAACCATTTTGGTACCATAAGCTATTGCTTGTTCAGAGTGAAAAGTTCCTTGCTTACCAGTGAATCCTTGACAAATTACTTTAGTATCTTTATTAACTAATACGCTCATTATACACCTCCAACAGCAGCAATAATTTTAGTAGCAGCATCGGTTAAATTACTTGCTGGTATAATGTTTAAACCACTTGCTTTCAAAATTTCTAAACCTTTTTCCGCATTATTGCCCTCTAAACGAACAACAACTGGTACGCTTACGCCTACTTGTTTAACTGCAGCAATAATACCATCCGCTATTGAGTCACAGCGTACAATACCACCAAAAATATTAACTAATACGCCCTTAACGCTATTATCAGATAAAATAATCTTGAATGCCTCTGAAACTCTTTCAGTAGTCGCACCGCCACCAACGTCTAAAAAATTAGCAGGCTTACCACCATGTAGTTTAATCACGTCCATCGTAGCCATCGCAAGACCGGCACCATTTACCATACAACCAATGTCACCATCAAGAGCAATATAATTTAATTCCCAATCGCGTGCTTGATTCTCACGATTATCTTCTTGAGATTTATCACGCATTGCTTGTAAATTAGGTTGACGATATAGCGCATTGTCATCAATGTTAATCTTACCATCAAGACAAACTAAATCACCGTTGCCAGTAATAACTAAAGGATTGACCTCAACCATACTTAAATCTAAAGCGACAAACATTTCGACCAAATTAGTTAATATAGTCTGTAATTGTTTAATCTGAGTGCTATTAAGTTTTAATTTAAAACCTAACTCTCGGCATTGAAATGGCATAATACCCAACAATGGATCCACTACTGTCGTATGTATTTTTTCTGGTGTTTCATGCGCAACCTTTTCGATATCAACACCGCCCTCTGTCGACGCAATGATCACAATTTTTTGTAAACTACGATCAATAACTGCACCTAAGTATAATTCTTGCTTGATATCAGATGGTAGCTCGATTAATACTGTATTAACTGGCTGACCGTTATGATCTGTCTGATAAGTTACTAGGTTAGTGCCTAATAATTTTTTTGAAAAATCTCTAACATCGTCTAAAGTACTTAATACTTTTACCCCACCTGCTTTACCACGCCCACCAGCGTGAACTTGGGCTTTTACTACCCATTTATCACCGCCTAAAGAACGAGCAGCGTTCACCGCTTCTTCGCTGCTATGGGCGATCATAAATGTAGTGGTGGGGATATTAAACTTGGCATACAATTGCTTAGCTTGGTACTCATGTACGTTCATTTTACTTCTCTTTTATTAATTTTTTAAACTTCTAATAATATTCTATTTGGATCTTCTAATAATTCTTTGATAGTCCGCAAGAAACTCACTGACTCTTTACCATCAATAATCCGATGATCATACGATAAAGCAACGTACATCATTGGTCTAATAACTATTTGACCATTTTCAACCACAGGACGATCTTCAATTTTATGCATACCCAAGATAGCACTTTGTGGTGGATTGATAATAGGCGTTGATAATAATGAACCAAACACACCACCATTTGATACCGTAAAAGTACCACCAGTCATTTCTTCGATAGATAACTGGCCTTTTTGTGCACGTTCACCAAAATTACGAATTTCTGATTCTAATTCACCCATAGATTTCTTATCAGCATCACGTACAATAGGTACAACTAAACCACGATCACTAGAAACAGCGACCCCTATATCAAAATAACCATGGTAAACAATATCACTGCCATCTATTGATGCATTGACCGCTGGGAAACGCTTTAACGCCTCGACACAAGCTTTAACAAAGAATGACATAAAACCTAATCTTATACCATGAGCCTTTTCAAACTCATCTTTATAGCGAGAACGTAAGTCCATCACTGGTTTCATATTAATTTCATTAAATGTTGTCAATATAGCCGCAGTTTGTTGCGACTCTACTAATCTTTGAGCAATCTTAGCGCGTAATCTAGTCATTGGTACACGTTTTTCTTGGCGTTCACCTAATGCTACTTGTACAGCCTGACTACCCGCATTACTAACCTGCTTAGACTGGATAGACTGGTTAGGCTGATTAGCTTGAGCTTTTAACACGTCTTGTTTGGTCACTCGGCCATCTACACCACTGCCTTGTTCAATAGCCTCAAGAATAACACCCGCTTCTGAAGCAGCACGACGTGCTGAAGGGCCTGAATTAGGGCCTGAATTAGCACCTGTTTTAACATCATTTATTTTGTTATCTTCTTGCTTTTTAGTAACAGCCACTAGCTCTCCAGCAGTAATATTTGCCAAAACTTCTTCTGCTAATACAGTGCTACCTTCAGGCTTTAAAACATCTGCTAAAATTCCATCGCAAGGAGCTGGTACTTCTAAAACTACTTTATCTGTTTCTAGATCAACTAAATTTTCATCACGCTTGATCTGATCACCTGGTTTTTTATGCCATGTGGCTATTGTTGCGTCACGTACAGATTCTGGCAAGACTGGTACTTTTACTTGAATGGATGACATAACTGGCCCTATTTAATTAAATTTAATGCTTGTTGTACTAGTTTGATTTGTTGTTCCGTATGAAGTTTATGCGAACCTGCAGCTGGCGCCGAAAATGAATCACGCCCAACATATTGCAAGCTCTGCCATGAGCTCAAACAATTGGTTATATTATGAGCACTACAATACCATGCTCCCTGGTTTTTTGGCTCTTCCTGACACCAAACAACTTCTTTCGCATTTTTGTATTGAGCTAATAAGTCTTTTAGTTGTTGCTCAGGGAAAGGATAAAGCTGCTCAATTCTGACTAATGCTACATCGTTAATATTATTTTTTTCATCATCACGAGCTTCTAATAGATCATAATAGACTTTACCACCGCATAAGACAACACGCTTTACTTTATCGGTAACTATTCTTTTATTCGTTTCAGGCAATATTAATTCAAAGCCACCATTAGCTAAGTCTTCCAGACTCGAAACTGCTAATTTATGACGTAAAAAGCCTTTTGGTGACATAACCACTAATGGCTTACGACGATCACGTAGCATCTGCCGGCGTAACATATGAAACACTTGACTTGGAGTTGTTGGTGTACAAACCTGCATATTGTGCTCAGCGCATAATTGTAAAAATCTTTCTAATCTCGCTGATGAATGCTCTGGCCCCATTCCCTCATAACCATGCGGAAGTAATAACACTAAGCCTGATAATCTACCCCACTTCTGTTCGCATGAACTCATAAATTGGTCGATAACAACTTGCGCACCATTTACAAAATCCCCGAACTGCGCCTCCCAAATTACTAAAGTTTTTGGGTCATTGGTCGAGTAACCGTACTCAAAAGCCAAAACTGCTTCTTCCGATAAAATAGAATCAATAACAACACAGTTAGTTTTTTGATTTGATATACTTTGTAATGGGCAATAAGTACCATCTGTTTTTTGATCATGTAATACTGCATGTCGATGAGCAAATGTACCACGACCAGAATCTTGACCGCATAATCTTAAACCATAGCCCTCTTCCAATAAGCTGGCATAAGCTAATAATTCAGCGCAACCCCAATCAATAGGTTGTTCTGCCTTCATCATTTTCTGACGAGCTTCTATAATACGCTTAACTTGCGGCTGTAAGACAAAACCTTCAGGGATTTCCACAAGCTTTTCACCCAAAGAAACAAGTTTCTTTCGATCAAAGCTCGTGTCAAATGATTTTATATCATCATTTTTATTAGCTATATTAGCAATGAACGGTGCCCAAGCTGTGCTTTCGGTTCTGTGATCATTAGCAACATGCGCAACAACAACATCACCTTTATCTAATTGATTTCTATAAAGCTCAACAAAATCCTGATCTTGCTTATCCGTAATAATATTTTGTGTAACTAGTTTTTTAGCGTATTGCTCACGAGTAGTCATTAATTTTTTAATGACTTGATACATTACTGGCTGAGTTGCTGATGGTTCATCAGCCTCATTATGCCCATGACGACGATAACAAACTAAATCAATAACCACGTCTTTTTTAAATTTAGCTTTATAATCCAAGGCTAATTGTGTTACCCACAATACTGCCTCCGGATCATCGCCATTTACGTGAAAAACTGGGGCTTCGATCATTTTGGCGATATCAGTGCAATAACGAGTTGAACGAGTATCACGCACATCACTGGTCGTAAAACCAACCTGGTTATTAATTACTATATGAACAGTTCCACCAATAGAAAATCCGCGAAGTTGTGACATATTCATAGTCTCCATAACCACGCCTTGGCCAGCGAAAGCTGAATCACCATGAATAGATATTAAAAAAGCTTCTTTTTTGTCATTATCTTTACGTCTATCTTGACGCGCTTTAACTGAACCTTGCGCAACAGGAGAGACAATTTCTAAATGTGAAGGATTAAACGCTAAAGCAACATGGACGTCACCACCACTGGTTTTAAGATCAGCAGAGAAACCTTGATGATATTTAACATCCCCACTCATCTCATAAGTAGTTGCTTTCTTCTTACCTTCAAATTCTGCAAATAATTCTGCCGGTGGCTTACCTAAAGTATTTACTAAAACATTTAAACGACCACGGTGTGCCATAGCAATAACAACTTCTTTAAAACCTTTTGCACCTGCTCTTTGCAAAAGCTCATCCATGATTACTAATAAACTTTCACCGCCTTCTAAAGAAAATCTTTTTTGACCTACATACTTAGTACCTAAATATCTTTCAAGACCTTCAGCTGCCGTGAGCTGCTGTAATATGTTCTTTTTAATCTCTGCTGAAAAACTAAAGTTGCCAGTAGATTTTACTTGATTGGATTCTATATACTCTTGTAACCAGATTAATTCATCATGATCAGTAATATATTGGTATTGATAACCTATGTGATTACAATAAATATTTTTCAATGCTGCCAAGATATCGCGTAATTTTGCTGAATTACCCTTCACAATCCCTTCAGCCATAAACTCTATGTCAAGATCTGCATTGCTAAGCCCATAATAATCAAGATCTAATATAGGCATTGCTTCTTTTGGTGTTAAATTTAACGGATCAAGATTAGCATGACAATGGCCAAAACGACGATAAGCTACAATAAGCTTATTAACAAAATCTTGTTTGTGAAAATGAACAATGTCTTTAGATTCTATAGAATGAGACTGTGCAGCTACTACGGCCTTAGTCTTAGCTAGTTTTATAAAATAGTCTTTAATCGGCTGATGAGGGATATCATTTTTTTGCGATTTATCCTCTTGACTCAAGCCATCAAAATAAGTGCGCCAACTACTATCAACGTTATCTGGAGATTCTAAGTATTTTTCATATAATAAATCTAAATATTCCCCACTTCCCCCTGATAACTGAGAGGTCTGTTGAAACTTATTCATCAAATTCATAGAGACTACAGGCTCCATAGTTTCATTCTTGCTAGCCATTTATATGATTCCAAATAATACTAAGTAATTACGGAATAGTAACCGATAAGTATAGTGACAAAAATAACATATAATAATTATATAGCAACTATAACTTCGCAACAAGAAACTATAGCATGTATCTAAATACTAATAAACATATGCGAATAACAGGATACTTATACTAGCTTCTATAGTTATAAAAAGTTTGTTACTATTTTAACCATTATAAACTTCTTGTAGGCACCCATGGAATTCAACCAACTAACTGCTATTTCTCCTCTTGACGGTCGTTATTTTGAAAAAACACAAAGCCTGCGGGTGCTATTTAGCGAGCTAGGCCTGCAAAAAGCCCGAGTAGAAATAGAAATAAAATGGTTGATTCATTTAACTCAACAACCTGGAATAACTGAACTCAATAGCTTTAATGAACAACAATTAGCGGAACTTCATGCTATTTATAAAAATTTCTGCCTAGAAGATGGCGCTCACATCAAAACCCTTGAAAAAACCACTAATCACGATGTTAAAGCAATTGAATATTTTATCGCTGAAAAACTGCAGCTAAGTGCTGACTACAAAAAATATTTTTCTTTTATCCATTTTGCCTGTACTTCCGAAGACATCAACAACCTTGCTTACAGCTTATTATTAAACAAATGCCGCCAAGATATTCTTGTTCCTAGCTTAAAAAAAATCCATGATACTTTAGTAAAACTAGCATCTGAATATAAAAATTCTATAATGTTAGCAAGAACTCATGGCCAGGCAGCAACCCCAACCACGATGGGTAAAGAACTTATTAACTTTGCCGCCCGTGTACAACATAATTTAGATTTACTAAAGAAAGTTAAAATCACAGGTAAATTTAATGGTGCTGTAGGCAACTATAACGCGCATGCAATTGCTTATCCTGATATCAATTGGCCAAAAGTATGTAAAGACTTCGTGAACCAATTAGATGTTGATTTTAATGAATATACTACACAAATTAATCCACATGATGATCTAGCAGAATACTGCCATTGTTTAGTGCGATTGAATAATATTTTATTAGATCTCGTCAAAGATATCTGGGGCTATATATCATTAGGTTATTTTAAACAAAAAATTAAGCCTACAGAAGTTGGCTCCTCAACTATGCCGCACAAAGTTAACCCGATTGATTTTGAAAATGCTGAAGGTAATTTGGGCCTATCTAATAGTCTACTTAATTTCTTTGCGAATAAATTAACACAATCGCGTTGGCAACGTGATTTATCTGATTCGACAGTTCTAAGAAATATAGGTTCAGCATTTGCCTACAGCTTGATTAGCTATGAGAACATACTCGCTGGCCTAGAGAAACTTACACTCAATGCTGAGTTATTAACAGCTGAGTTAGAAAATCATTGGGAATTATTAGCCGAACCAATTCAAACCGTAATGCGCCGCTATGGCATTGTTGATGCGTATGAACAACTAAAAGCTTTATCGCGCGGAGCTGAGATTAATCAGGCTCTTCTGCAGCAATTTATTGAGCAACAAAATTTACCAGCAGAAGTTAAAACGCAACTGAAAAAACTTACCCCTAGCACTTACAGTGGGTATGCAGCCAAATTAGTTGAGGATTATTTATAATTTAACTTTTAACAGTAATTATTTTATGTCTTCACAAATCTTAGCAAAGGCAGAAATATCCCCTCTAAAACTTGGCATAAGAGTTTTTAACGCTTGATTCATGACTGTATGGTCAACTTCAGCACGAACTTTGGGATCAGATAGACGCGAATCACGATAAAGAAAAGTAAAATCATCGATACCGTGATAATCTAGGGCCACATCGTAACCTAAGTTTTTTAAAGCAGCTTCTTTGTATTTTAAGTAACGCTCTAATAAAAATTTAGAGTTTTCAATTAATTCAACACCTGTCGAATATAGACCATTTACTAGCTTTTCGATATCTAAAAAATCTTGTTTAAGATCTATATATTCTGCCTGGGCTTTAGAATACTCTGAACGGTCTTCGTATTCTTTAAAGAACTTTTCTAATTGAGTAATAATTTGTGGATCTAGCATGACATCAGTTAAGCAGTTTTTAGCTAATAATGCTTGTTTGGCTTTATTCAATTGCCGACTTAAACTACTAGTTATTTTACTAAAAAACTTCTCAGGTGTCGTATCATTAGTAGCAAAGCTGGCCCAAATTTGGCTGACTAATCTCGTCATAAAAGCTAAAAGATATTCTATGGCAAGATTCTTGGTGTGCCTAGAAAATCCTGAATAATCCTCTGTATCAACCAGGGATTTAATAAACTTTTTAATATAATCTCGCTGACTTTCCCTAAACGTTTCATTTAATAGTAAATTGGCATCATCTAGATTATATTTTTTAGCCACGTCGCGATATCCTTTCTAGTCTATTAATCTATTAACCTATTAATCTATTAACTAATCTTAAGATCCGGTATAGATTTAACTAAGTCATCAATAAGTTTAATCTGTAATAAAAAATCTTCCAAGTATTCTAACGGTAAGGCACAAGGACCATCACACAAGGCCTTACTAGGCTCAGGATGAGTTTCTAAAAACAACCCTGCTAGTTTCTGAGCCATCGCCGAACGAGCTAAATCAGCGACCATCTGGCGCCTGCCGCCGGCAGATTGCCCCTGCCCACCAGGAAACTGCAATGAATGCGTTACATCAAAAATAACTGGCTGCCCCAATTGTTTAAGTATAGGAAACCCTAACATATCCACAACTAAGTTATTATAACCAAAACATGTTCCACGCTCACATAGAATAACCTGATCGTTTCCAGCCTGTTTACATTTATTAACAATATTCCCCATTTCTTGCGGAGCTAAGAATTGCGCTTTTTTTATGTTGATTACCTTATTAGTCTTAGCAATCGCATTAACCAAGTCAGTCTGGCGAGATAGAAATGCCGGCACTTGCAATATATCCACAACCTCTGCTGCGGGAGCTGCTTGCGATACCTCATGTATATCAGTAATAATTGGCACATTAAACTCTTGTTTTACCGTCGCCAATATCTTAAGACCCTTTTCTAAACCAGGACCACGGAAAGAATCAATTGAAGATCTGTTAGCTTTATCAAATGACGCTTTAAAAATATAAGGAATATTTAATTTATCTGTAATCGTCTTGAAACGCTCACAGGTTCTTAATGCCAAATCCTCTGACTCAATAACATTGATCCCACCAAATAAAACAAAAGGAAGATCATTAGCTAAATTAATATTATTAATTTTTATTACTTTAGACATTTTTAGGCTCTTTAATTAATCATTATTGCCTTGGATTATACCATGAGCCTGTAGATCTAAAAATAAATAAAAACAATAAAATACTTTAGAAATTAGATATCTATGCTTTAAAGTTGCCCACAGAAGTTGTTGATAAGTCTGTTGATAGTCTGGTAAAAAATGTCCAACTCTATGAAAAACACCACATGCAGGTCTTTGTTCAAAAAATAAACAATTGAAAATATGTCTTATTTTTCAACGAGTTAAGAAATCAATGATTTATCACGTTTAGTTTTTGAGCTTTCATCTAAATAATACACCAAGAGTTTAGCTGCTGTGTAAAAGTCTATGCTGTGAGAGATTTTTGAAGATTATTGTTGTGAGTTTTTGGCTAATTATTTGGCTAATTATATAGTCATAGCGGCAGAACACTATAATATGAATCAGAGCCGCGCGTATTAGCATGGCTCTGAACTCCTGTTATTGAGTAAAATTACCTTAAACAATCTCAATAAGCATCTTATTCAACCTGTTCACAAAGCTTGCAGGATCATCCAAAGTCCCTGACTCAGCAAGCACTGCTTGATCGAATAAAATATTCACCCAATCATTAAACTTGCCAGCATCTTGCTGAGAGGACAGTTTAGAAACTAGAGGATGCTTAACATTAATTTCAAATATAGGCAATGAAGGCGGCATCGCTTGTCCTGCTGCTTTCATCAGTCTTTGTAATTGAAAGCCCATATCATATTGATCAGCAACCACACAAGCTGGTGAGTCTTTTAAACGACTACTAATTCGCACTTCTTTGACTCGCTCGCCTAAAGTAGTCTTAACTTTTTCTAAGAAATCTTTATACTCCGTTTTTTGTTGCTCTTGCGCTTCTTTGTCTTCTTTATCAGCTAATTCACCTAAGTCTAGATCACCTTTGTTGATTGCCTGAAAGTTTTTACCCTCATAAGCGTGAAGATTTGACATTAACCATTCATCAATACGATCGAATAATAAAATAACTTCAATATTTTTTTCACGAAGTTTTTCTAAATATGGACTGTTCTTGGCTTGGGCATAAGTCTCAGCAGTAATATAATAAATTTTATCCTGACCTGTTTGCATTCTAGCTATATATTCATCTAAAGTAACATTCTGCTCTGATGAATCGCTTTGTGTTGTAGCGAAACGTAACAATTTAGCAATTCTGTCACGGTTAGCATAATCTTCACCCGGGCCTTCTTTAAGAGTGTTACCAAATACTGACCAGAACTTTTTGTATTCTTCAGGGTTATTTTTCGCCAAAGTTTCTAATTGATCTAAGACTTTTTTGGTTAAAGCATTTTTAATGCTATCTACAGCTTTGCTCTGTTGTAGTATTTCACGCGAAACATTTAATGGTAATTCATTAGAATCAACGATACCACGCACAAATCGCAAATAACTTGGTAAAAATTGTGTCACGTCGTCCATAATAAACACACGATTGACATAAAGTTTTAAACCATAGTTTTGATCACGCTGCATTAAGTTGAATGGTGCAACAGATGGAATATATAACAAACAAGTATATTCTAACTTACCTTCAACTTTACTATGAATATTTACTAATGGCGGCTGATAGTCATGAGAAATATGTTTGTAAAACTCTGTGTACTCTTCTGGAGTTACATCTTTCTTAGATCTTAACCAAAGCGCAGTAGCTTTATTGATGGTTTCGTCTTCTTCTATAATAGTTTCATTTTCTTTGGATTCGCTATCTTCAGCTTTTGTTTCAGTCACTTCTTTTTTCATAATAACTGGGAAAGCAATATGATCAGAATATTTGCTAATAATATTTTTAACCTTCCAATTGTCGAGGTACTCTAATTCGTCTTCTTTAAGAGAAATAATTATTCTGGTACCAATTGTTGGTTTATTAATGCTTTCTATTGAATAACTGCCGTCACCTGTCGACTGCCATCTAACGCCATGACTACTTTCTTCATCAGCACGTCGAGTTTCAACGACGACATTGTCAGCAATCATAAATACTGAGTAAAAACCAACACCAAACTTACCTATCAATTGGGTATCTTTAGCGTTATCACCTGAGAGTGAATTAATGAAAGCCTTGGTACCAGACTTAGCTATAGTTCCTAGGTTTTCCATAACGTCGGTTTTGTTCATCCCGATACCATTATCTTCAATAATCAATAACTTGTTGTCTTTATCTGTCTCAACGCGAATATGATAGTCTTGGTCATTTAAGTATTTTGCATAGCTGCTATCAGATAAAACTTTAAATCTTAACTTATCTAATGCATCTGAAGCATTAGAGACCAACTCTCTTAAAAAGATCTCTTTATTGCTATAAAGGCTATGAACCATTAAATCCAGTAATTGCTTAACTTCGGTCTGGAAACCATGGGTTTCTCTTGATGGCGTGGCTTCTTTTTGGCTTGCTGCAGTCATATATCTCTCCGATTTACCTATATATTAATCAATATTAATGAGTACTAATTTAGGGCTATATTGTAATGTTTCAAGTCTGATAGAAAAAAAAGAACAAAAATTTAACAATAGCCGTAATATAGGTCTTTGTTTTATTTAAATTAAGTTAAAATATGATATATTAAGTCTCGTTAGTTTCTACATATGTATATAAAAGGAGTTAAGTATGTTCCGACCATTCAAATCCCGTATCATCTTCAAGAGTATTGTTCTACTCAGCTTAGCCGTCTCTAGTTTAAGCTTTGCTAGCAATACAGAAATGCATAAGCTATCAGAATATAAAGCTACTGAATTGGTGACCAATATTGCCTCATCTATGTCGAGCGCTAGCGTAATTTTCCGAGGGCAACCTTATGTTGTCAAGTTAGTTAAAAGCCCGTCAGATGACATTAAACTTTTAACCCTATCATTTGTAAATAGCTACTCAGAGCTTTCGACGAATGAACTTAAAATGGGCAAACTTTTAGCCTCAGATGGTGATTATCAAATAGTGCTTGGCGCTAATACAGAAGCAATGTACTTATTAATTACGAGCTCTGAAAATAATTATAGAGGTAATAAAAACTTGCTGCTCAAGTCAACTGATGGCATAAGTTGGAAATTATCAAAATCATTTCCAGCAGAATGGGTGCTAGATGATCTAGAAGTGCATGGAAGTAATCTAAGCGTTACTTGTTATAATTGTGAAGATGAAGCTAAACCAGCATATATAATCTCTAATAACAACGGCGCTACTTGGCATGAATATGGCCTACCTGAATCAGCCGGTGAATGGCAATTCTCAGGGGTTAGCAATAATAAATTATTTGCGATAGCAACTGTTAGAGACACTAACGATAGAGCTAAATTAATACCAGTATTGCATTCTAATGATTTAACAACTCGTCACAATACTTGGGTCAAATCTGATATCAGCCATCTATTAGAAACAACTGCTGTATATCAAAATACAACTCTTAAATTTACATTCTCAGAAGTTAATAAAATATTTGATGCAGGCGATGCTTTGATTGCTCTGACTGAGTACGAATCTCTTATTGATGGATCAAAGGGCGTCTATGCAAGTAAACATTTTGCTTGGTTCAGCAATGACAATGGCCTCACCTGGAGCTTCATCAATGTTGATTTAAATGATGAAGTTATTACGCAGGTAAATAAAACTGCTAATAAATATAACATTGTAACTGCTAAAGCTTTATCTCTAGAACTGGAAGAAGACGAGGAAGGCAATACAGATGGCAAAGCCTCTTACAACGATCTTCTAGCTTTCTTTAAGCAACAAAAATATAGCTTCTATCAATTTACAACTGAAGATTTTATTCATACTGAAATGGTGAAGCTAGCTCCAAGATATGAGATCTTGAATGCCATGGGCTTTAATTTAGATTATCAAAGCAGCGCTAAAGGCTCTTATGCTGATGCTGTAGTTGTGCATAATGTTGATGATGAATTGATGATTGAGTTTTATCGGATGGATGCTTAATATTACTTCTACCGTATAAAAAAGGCGACCTAGGTCGCCTTTTTTTATTAATAATTAGTAATTGTTCATGCCCTTTAAGTTGAATGGATTACTTCTTCCCCTTGGGGAAGTACCCTAAGTGATCCCCACAAAATTTTTTC
>CAYLXL010000040.1:0-19444 GCA_964387745.1 uncultured Gammaproteobacteria bacterium
TGGAGGCTTTAATATGAAATCAAAGTCAACCAACATTAAAGTTGACGCCTATGCCTCCAGGGGAAGATCACCCTGTTCATTATCTGTAAGCTGAACACTTACAATAATGCCAGAATGAATTCAGTAGTGTACCTATGATCCACCTACTAAAATCTTCATAGTTCCATATTTGTCCACTGGTATGTATATCGAGTGATCAGGTTAATATTTACTAGTCTGGATAAATGTCTTTTAGCCTACTTTTATTGTTTTTATTATTCTTAATGGCACTAAGATTTTTGTATAGTTCTTTAAGCTCAGGTATCACGGTATTAACAAATAATTTATTATCCCAGGCATCTTGGCTTTTGCCATATAAGTTCGCAGCTAGCGTATTAATATTATGATTAGCATCTATGGATAACTGTTGTTTCAACCAGGCTAAGCTATCGTTGGTTCTAGAACCATTAAAATTTTGGTGAAGAAGAGAGGCGAGTTCCCCTAATTGTTTATAAGTATCTTCTGGATTGCCAAGTTTAGCACTTTGTTTTAAATAGTTGATAAAATTTTTGTAATCATAATTACGCACGCGGCTCGGTATGTCTTTATTAAGCCTGTAGTGTTTTCTTACTAAAATTAATAAATAAGAAATAACCATGATCAGTAAAAAAATAATTATTGCTAACATTGTTAACATATAAGTTTGCTGTGGAGGAGGCTCTCCAGGAGACGTTAACTTGGGTAGTTGTTCTGTAAGAAAATTTGCCGTGAGTGTGTTATTAGCTAAGTTTTCACTGTTTTGATTAGCTTGAGTATTGTTATTAGAATTAGTAGCAGAAGTAGAAGCTACTTTTGTAGCACTATCAGCTGATAGCACAATAGTTAATACAGTGTTAGGTAAGACAGCTTCTTCTCTTAGTTTAGTTTTATTATTCCACCAGCTAATTTTTTGGCCAGGGATGTCTAATTGACCAGGCTGGCTAGTAATGTAAGTAATTTTTTGCGTTAATATGCTCTGTATTTTGTCTTGCACTATAGAGTTATGAACTTCGGGCTTATCAACATAGATTTTATAACTGCTATTGTCTGGCGCTTTGGTATTAATGTCATAAGGTATTGGCAATTGTTCGGCTTGCACATTTTTACCTTTAATAGTAATGATGCGCTGAATAGCTTCTCCTACAGGTAGAGATTTATTTGCAGATAAATCAGGAGTCCAGGATTGTTCGATGCTAAGATTGTCTGCACTTAACCAGTTTGAATCATTGAAACTAGCAGGTTTAGGTAAAATAGTAATGGCAATCGGTGGGTTAGTGCGATTAAACTGTGACCATTTCTGTTGATATAAAGAAAAGATATCATTATGGGTGCTGTTATCTTTTAGTTTTACACCAGATAAATTAAAAACAGGTAAATTTAGTGTGCCAGGTTTATTGTAGAAGCCTAAATATTTAACTTGGAAAAGATTATATCTTTTATTTTTATAAAATACTTGCCGATTAGTTTCACTCAGCTTAAATAAATTATAATCAGTCTGATCTGGAGTATTTAACTCTAGATTCCTGGCTGTAATTTCAGCTGAGATATAAATATTAACAGTTATAGTCAAAGGGGATTGCAGATAAACTGATTGGTTATCTGCTTCAACAGTCATAAAGATGTCGGAGGACTCTTGAGGATCAGCTTTAGCAGGTTTTATGTTTATTTGTAGAGGCTCAGATTGTTCATTGCCCCATTGCAGAGCCGGTATGGTCAAAGTGCCAGTTTTTTTTGCTTGTAGGCCAAGAATCCATTGTCTTTTGCTAGTAGCATTGCCATTAATAATAGTGTGTGATACCTGTTTGGCTTGGCTTACGACGACGAAATCTTTAGATAGTGGCGATAAGTCCAATTGGGTATCAATATTAGAATTGCTGCTGATTACTAACTCTATAATGTCATCGAGATTGACCGTATTGTCACTATTAGAATAATCAGAATTATTTTGAACGCTCACTGATAAAGCAGCAGATAAGCTGTTTGACCAAAAAATAAAAGGTAGTAATAGAAAAATAAGAATTCTTTTCATTTTTAATCTATTTTATTGTTGCTGTTCTTTCCAATATTCATATTGTAATTGATTTCTTAAATAAATAGCAGGATTATCCGGAATTTTATTTAACCATTGCTTTAATTCTTTATCAGACTTTTGTTGTTCAGCAGTTTTATTAGCTGGTTCTTGCTCAGTATTAGTTTTGTTCTGAGCTTCAGGGTTGTTTTTTAAGTCAGAATTTTGATTATTTTGTTTATCTTTTTGTTGACTTTGGAGATCAGTTTTTTGATTATTTGGTTGGCTTTGTTGATCTTGTTTGTCTTGTTGATCTGGATTAGAGTTTTTGTTTTGATCTTGTTTTTGTTGATTATTCTGGTTCTGATTTTGCTGATATTTATCTTTTTGGTATTTTTCTAGCAAATTTTTGTTGAATTTGGCGTCGCTATGATTAGGGTTTGCTTGTAATACTTTTTTATAATTTTCGATTGCCTCAGTTATATTACCTTGTTGGGCTAGACTATTAGCATAGTTATAAAGGCTGGTTACATCAGATCTGTTTTGGAGCAGTTCTGTTGATTTGTTATAATTTTTATTTTTGTAAAATGCCGCTGCTTGCCAAGTAGGTGACTTAAAAACTTCTGGTTTGACTGTTTTGACTATGTTTGATTGTTTTAGCTGCTCTGCTGCTAGTTGTTGTTCGCTGTACCATAGTTTATTAAGAAAGCTTGGTGAGGCAGCATAAGTACGATTGTTGGGTATAGATAAAGCTATAGTATTGATGAGGGTGAAAGCTATTAAACTTTGTAAGTTATATCCTGACTTTATTAAAAAAAATAGTATAAAAGGTAATATTAAAAATAATAAATAAGGTCCAATATCATGCCAGACTTCTGTATGGGGATTATTTTTCTCTTGTTCATATTCTTGAGTAAGCTGGTAATTGGTGTTTGCTGATTGAAGAATGTTTTTTATGTCATCATCGTTATTGCTTACATCTTGGTAAAGGCCGTTGCTGATAGTACTTAATTCTCTAAGACTATTATTAAAATTATTATTACGAGTTTTATTAAAATTAATGATATTGATGTGAATATTATCAAATTTTTTCGCGGTCAATAAACTTTGGCTGTTGGCATTACTATCGGTTAATATTAATACATTGAGATTTTTGAGTTTTAGAGTCTGGCGCAAATTTAAAATCTTTTCTAATGGCGCGTTTATGTTATCCCCAGCGATAGGCATAATCAGCGGATCAATGCTTGGTAAAATATGATCAATGGTTTTTTTATCGCTAGTTAGAGGAATTAAATTAAAAGCTGAATTCGTATAAATAATTAATGCGAGTTGCTCATCTGTTAATAAATTTAAAAAGTCTTGAATTTTATATTTTGCACGTTGCAGTCTGGTTGGGGTTACATCTGTATTTTGCATGCTGTCGGCCAAGCTTAAAACTATCACCCAAGAAGATCTACTTTTATAAAGGGGGATATCATGCTTTGACCGGGTCGGACCGGCTAGGGCAAGAATCATAATTATAGAGGTGAATAGTAACAGTAGATGAGTTCTATTACTTTTATTATTTTTATTGCTGATATATAAATTGTTTAATATTTCTGGGCGACAAACATCCATCCAGTTATCACGAGTATTAAAAACTTGATTTTTTTTAGAGTTTTTAAAATATGAAAAGCTTTTCTTAACTATATAAATAAATGGTAAAAGCGTTAGTAAGTATAAATACTCTGGACGTATAAAATGGTAATTATGGGTAATGATTTCTGTATTCATAAAAATAACAATAAAGTAGTTAATAAGGTTACGCTTAAAGGATAAATAAACCATTCATGCTCAGGTCGCAGGGTTTTTACTTCATCATTATTTGGCTCGAGTTGACTAATTTGATCATAAATCTTAGCTAAAGCTTGTTTGCTGGTTGCATGAAAATACTGGCCATTGGTTAATTTAGCTATTTCTTTTAATTCACTTTCATTCAAGCTCAAGCCGGTGAGTATGTCCAAAGGATTATCACTAATTTGCCCAATACCTATAGTGTATATTTTGATATTGTTTTCCATAGCAAGCTTTGCAGCTTCTAAAGGTTCAACTTCGCCGCTCGTGTTGCTACCGTCTGATAATAAAACAATAAAGCTTGGATTTTTTTTGGTAGCGTTGCTTTGTTCGGAGTTGATTCGTTTGATTGCCAAGCCTAGCGCATCGCCTATTGCTGTTTTTTGACCGGCAAACCCGATTTGTGTTTTTTCCAAAAAGTTATGCAATGAATCTTGATCCAGAGTTAATGGTGAGCTCACAAATGCAGCACTACCAAAAAATACTAAACCTATTTTGTCAGATTTACGTTGTTCAATAAATTGATGACCAATTTTTTTAACAACATCTAAACGAGTAATGCTTTTATCGGAACTCATATCATCAGCTTGCATGCTTCCTGATATGTCTATAGCCATCATAATATTATGTGAGGGCAGTGGGAGTTGGATGGGGTCGCCAAGCCAAATTGGCCGCATTAGTGCTAAGATAAGGCTGATCCATAAAATAAATTTTAAAAGAGATTTAATATTAAAAATTGGATAGAGGCTAGCCACAAGATTACGATTCGTGCGCAATATGTCATCGTAGAAAGGTAATTTTAATCCAGTTAATTTTTCTGCACGGTTATTAGATGGAGTAAGTAATTTATAAAAATAATGAATTACCAATGGTAACGGCAGTAAAAATATTAAATAGGGCCACTGAAATTTGAGCATACTATAAATTTATTCTAATCCAGTTTCTAGTTAAGTTAATGAGGTTATTAATCTTGAGATAGAGTTCTGCATTATTATCTAGGCTTTGTTCACTTTGATAGACTGTGTTGATTAATATTCGTCCATCGCCTTGGGAGAACTGGTCAGTTTTACCAGAGCTATCTAAAAACTTTAACCATTGTTCACCAGACAAAGCATTAATATTTTGATCGTTGTTCTGATTGTATTTAGTGACCGCACATTTTTTTAATAATGTAGCTATGTCTTGGGTAGCTTTGAGACAAGTTATTGACGAGCTATTCAGCTTTTTTTGTATATGATTTAATTCTTTAAAGGCAAGAAATTTAGCTCGGTTGTGATAATAGCTATAGGATTTGATAACTATTGTTTTAAGCTTTAATAAGAATAACAGCAAGATAATTAAACATAATATAATAACGCCAGGGGCTGGAGGCCAAGTTAGTGAATCTTCAGGTAAATGAATATCTTTTAATTGCAACAAGGTTTGGTGCAGCTGAGGGTCTATATTATTAGTATTATCAGTATTATGGTCTATTTTATTGTTCATGGCTTTAAATTGTAGCAGCTTTGATCAAAGCAATAGTAACTTGTAGTACCACTTGGGTTCTGCAAGCAGTTCTAGATGTTTTATATTTAATTTTTTTATTATTTTATAATAAACCTCTAATTTTTCTTGAAAGTATTTAATAAAAACTTCTTGATTATGTTTATCAATATTGATTAAGGTGCTTTGATTACCATTGGTTATATTATACCTACCAATAGGTAAGAGGTTTGATTCTATGGGGTCGCTTATCTTTATAAGATATACTAAATTTTCATAATTAAGCTTTTCAATTTTCTTGTAGATTAAATCATTGATATTGCAAAAGTCACTAATGATGAAAACTCGACTGTTACGTGGTATGCAGTGTTCATAACTCGTCAAGGCAGAGAGTAAAGTATGATGATGAGCTTTGGAAGCTGTGTCATATTGCTCATGTTGTTTGACAATGTTATTAAAAAATAAAATCAAATTATTTTTCGTAAGCTTGGATGGCGTATAAGTAATACTTTGATCATTAAACACAATGCTGCCAATGCTGTTATTCTCATTGTAACCAAGCCAAGCTAATATTGCCGCTGCGCGGCTAGCAATAACAGATTTTAATGCAAATTTAGTGCCAAAATGCATGCTTTGGCTTAAGTCTAGAATAATATAATTATTTTCACCCTTTTCTTCGTGGTGAAGCTTAGTGTAAGTTTTGGCTTGACGAGCTGTTAACCGCCAGTCAATATGGCGGACATCATCCCCAGGCTGATAAATTCTTGAATGACTATACTCCATCCCTCGGCCATAGGTGCGAGTTAAATTATTAGCCGCTAGAATATTGGTTTTTTTATTATTGCTAAGTTTAAGATTCTTCGCAATATATTGCGCAGACAACAGATCTTCTAGTGTGATGTCGCAGGCTTCTGACATAATCAATATTTATTATGGCACTGTTACTTTGTTGAGTATTTCAGCTATACAGTCATCTTTATTAACTTGTTCTGCTTCTGCTATATAAGACAAAATAATACGGTGTCTTAACACATCAGGAAGCATAGCTTTGATATCCTCTGGAATCACATATTCGCGACCATCTAACCAGGCCAATGCTTGAGCAGTTCTTGCTAAAGCAATAGTTGCGCGCGGGCTAGCACCATATTGGATATAATGACTAATGCTACTAGAGATATACTTTTTAGGCTCACGCGTGGCCATAATCAGATGAATAATATATTGTTCTAGTGGTTCACTGATATGAATATCTAATATTTGTTTTCTGGCAGCGATAATATGATGCAGAGGAATTTTGTCAGCTTTAACAGGGAGGTGCTCAAGTTCTTGTCTAACTTCTTCTTGTACGCAACGCAATATAGAGCGCTCAGTTTGCACATTAGGATAATCAATGTTAACGTGTAATAAAAATCTATCTAGCTGAGCTTCAGGTAAGGGGTATGTCCCATGTTGTTCGATAGGATTTTGCGTGGCCATTACTAAAAATATTTCTGCCAGCGGATAAGTTTTACGGCCAATCGTAACTTGTCTTTCTCCCATCGCTTCTAGCAGTGCAGATTGTGCTTTAGCAGGAGCGCGATTAATTTCGTCTGCCAAAATTAAATTATGAAAAATAGGGCCATGTTCGAAACTGAATTCTCCAGTTTGTGGTCGAAAGATTTCTGTACCGGTGATATCTGTGGGTAATAAATCAGGCGTAAATTGAATGCGCTGAAAACTGGCTTCGATAAATTGACTTAAGGTTTTTATGGCTTTAGTCTTAGCTAAGCCAGGAGCGCCTTCAACGAGTAAATGACCATCAGCTAATAAAGCTACAATAATTTTAGTTAATAAATCTTCTTGGCCAATTATATGCTTGGCCAAGTTGTTTTTTAAATTAGCAAATTGTGAATTTAATTCATTACCTAAATTAGCAGCTAAACTTGATTCCATGATGGTTTTCATGCTGTTATTAGTTTATTAGATTAGTTTATTAGATTTAATACAATATATTATTATAATAAAACTAAATTACAATATTGCAACAGTTTATTCAGAGCGATGCTTTTCTCTAATTTCATCAAGTGTTTTACATTCAATACACATAGTAGCAGTAGGTCTTGCTTCTAATCGTTTGATACCGATTTCAATACCGCATTCTTCGCAATAGCCATAATCTTTGGATTCAATCTTAGAGATAGTGCTTTCAATTTTACTAATAAGTTTACGTTCACGATCACGAGTGCGTAATTCTAAGCTAAATTCTTCTTCTTGGGTTGCTCTGTCTGCTGGATCTGCTGCATTAAGAGTTTCGTTTTGCATGTGACGAACTGTTCGATCAACTTCTTCCATCAACTCTTGTCTCCAGTTCTTTAATATTTTACTGAAATGTTCGAGTTGCTGATCATTCATATAGGCTTCACCAGCTTTTTCTACGTAAGGACTAACCCCATGGTTTTGCAGAGGGTGATCTAGTTTAGTAATCTTAATGTTATTAGTGTTAGACATGTCTGTCCTCCTAATGTTAAAAGCATAATATATTCAGTAATTTATAACACATGATTATACAAAATTGCAAACAGCGGTTGCTAATTTTGCTTAAATATCAGTAAGATATTTACTTGTTTAGCTAAATTTGATAAAAAGCCAAAACTAAACAATACTTATCTTACCAACTAATAACTATTAAAGGTTAGATAGTAAAAAACTTATGAAGTTTCATCGACCTTTACAAAAAGCTACATTTCTGCGTCGTAAATGTGACAGCATTATAGAGGTAGATGTTAATACAGTCAAAACAGCTTTGTACTGTCCTAATAGTAGTTTATTAAAAAAATGTGCTGTCTTGGGTAGTAATATATGGTTTTCTTTGCCAATTTATACGCCTTTTTATGTGCCGGCCACTTGGCAGCTTGCAGAAGTTGATTTCGGTAATTTAGTCTTAATTAACAATAAATTATGCACTGAGCTATTTCTGGAAGGGTTAAAAACTGGAGCTGTTAGATTTAATGATGCTTCGTTCAATAAGGTTATTATTCATCCAAAGCTATCGTCAAGTTATGAGTATGATTACAATTTAACGGACGGTATGAGCAAGTTTTACTTGAATATAGTCAGCACCAGTGAAAAATATTTTCCTGAGGCAAGGTACACAGGTGATAGTTTAGAGGCCAAACAAGGATTGTACGATCTTATTCATGCGAAAATGCTAGGGCACCGTGCTGCTTTATGTTGTTTTACCCTTAATAATAATTCAGATCAGCTTTTTTTAACTGATAAATATGATCCTGAATATGCTCATTTGTTAAATATGGCCTTAAAACAAGGAGTTGAGTTCTATGGTTACCAATTAAACGTAACTGATTCAGAGATTAAGGTCGGTAAAGCGATAGCTATAAAACAGGATTTTAAGTTGCTGCAATAAAAAGGCGTACTATATTAATATTATTAATTCTTACTGTAATAGTTATTTAAAGCTAAATATGTTAAAATCTTTTGCTTTTAGAGTAAGCTAGATTTATACGTGTTGGAAGAGATTATGTCCCAAGGTACTTTTAATTCAGAATACAAAAAATACATTTGTCTGCTTTGCGGACTTATCTACGATGAAGAGCTCGGCTGGCCTGAAGATGGCATTTTGCCAGGTACTCGTTGGGAAGATATCCCAGAAAACTGGATTTGCCCGGATTGTGGTGCAGGCAAGGATGAGTTTAGTATGGTTTTGTTGGATGAGGCGAGTTAGGGAGTTTGTCATCCAGAGCGTAAGGGAAGGCTCTCAATCTCTATAGATTCCTCGACAAGTTCGGAATGACAAGATTCTGGTACGTAGTGTTCAGCGATAGTGAGAACTGATCTTCCCCTGGTGAGTAATTGATAGTGAGTAACTGATCTTCCCCTAGTGAGTAATTGATCTTCCCCTAAAGGGGAAGATAACTTACTATTTAGATTCGGGGGTGTGAAGGAGCACTAGAGCAAAACATTTCTGGTCCGCCCGTCCCGGGTACTCGTATTGATGCAAATAGGAGGGAGAAGGCAGGTTGTGCCACAGTTGCTAATGCTGTTGGCGACAGTTCTGGGGCAGCTGCTGCAGTTCCTGCTGGTTGTGCTGCTGGTGGCGGCTCTGCTGGGGCAGCTGCTGCAGTTCCTGCTGGTTGTGCTGCTAGTGGCGGCTCTGCTGGGGCAGGTGCTTCATCTGATTCTGATTCTGATTCTGATTCGGGTAGTCCGATTACTCCATGATATCTTTCACCTAGAAGCAAACGCATAACATGCTCTTGATCCGTATATCCTCTAAGAGATTCAGCAACCTGCTCTAAAGCACTTTGTTGACCGGGACGAGTATGCGATAAAATAATTCCTGTTCCTCTAATTTTTCGCATCTGAGGATCCGCTCCATTGGCTAGCAAGGTTTTTATAATATTATCAAAGTATTCTATTCGAACCTTTCTTCTTAGCTCTGCCCTAGCTATAATTGCCCAATGCAATGGTAAATATCCTTTGTCTGAGGTTGGTTCATTAATAGAATTAGGATGATTAATACATATAACCTCAGTTTCTCGATAATCTATACAGACATAAGCTATATAATAAAAGATATCTCCAACACTTAGTTGCGAACAATCGGCAGTGCTAGTTTTTATTCTAAATAAACCTAAATTAGCAGCAATGACCTGCAATATGTCTCTTCTGAGTTGATTGTTGTCAATCCATGTTTGCAGCAAATCAGGATTAATAGATATGTTACGCTTTGAAAAAAGTCGATTATATTTTATTTCTATATAGCCGCTTATTTGAGGAGTTAATCGAGTGAGTAACTTATTTATAAAGTCCTGTTTCCTGTCATTGTTACCTGCACGATCAGCTGGGTCAATAATTCTGTCCATTAGATGAATGCTAACATCATCCGAGAATAACTCATATAGTTTAGATCTAATTTGTTTGCGTTGCTCATCATTAATTGTTAAACCTTCTGAATGGTTAGTAATATTTATATGCCTCTCTAAGTCTTCAAGTATTTTATCAGCCATGCCCACGCAAAAGTCAAGTTTGGCTGTGCTTTGGTCTTCGCCAGCCCCTTTTGTAGCCGTTATTAACGCTGAAGCGATAGGTGGCACATAGACGGCTGCGGCTCGCAAAGCTTGTATCAATGTTGGCATTGGAATTTTTTCCTCAAATAAAGTTAATTAATTTGTGATCTTAGTTATTGGAGGCATAATAACAGCAGTAACCTTAAGGAAATATTAAGTGAATAGGATTTTTGTGAGATTTTTGTAATTTTCTGAGTAAAGCCTTTATTTATATAACTAATTAAAATTGGATTCGTATAAACATGTTTGTAAAATGTATTCGCACGGTGCTCTTAAATCAAAACGGCTTCACCACTGTCAAAATAACGATCCCTATTAAAAATACAGTCGGCACCTCATTAAACCATCGGTAAAACTTACTGCCGAATTTATTAGTTCTATTTTGAAATTTTTTTACTAACGACCCACAATACAAATGATACCCCCAAAGCATAAAAACTAATAATAATTTTGTATGTAGCCACCCAGCTGATTTCATGGTCAGCAAACCCATACTAAGATAATTAAATAAAACAACTAGTCCCAACAAAGTTGTCAGCACAGCAGCAGGGGTCGTAATATAAGAATATAATTTATACTCCATAGTACAAAAACGATTATAATGAACAAAATTTGGATCTGAGGATGGTTCTAATTCGCTATGATAAACAAATAGTCTTGGTAAATAGAATAATCCACTAAACCATGCTACAACTGAAATAATGTGAAATGCTTTTAAATAAAGTACAATCATATGGGTTAGTCTGTTAGTAGATTTGTAAGAACTATTGCATGACTATAAGACATTTAACACCTATAATCAAATAATCAAATTTTGGATGTTTGTTTGAAGATTGCTCGGATAGGAGAATTAATGCGTAAATTTTCTAATTATTGGCAGAAAAAACATAAAAAACTCTACCAAGAATTGATAATTACTCGCAATATACCTTGGTATAAACAGCCTCTGGTATTGCTTTCATTATCTTGCTGTACATTATCAATACTAGGTAGTTATTTATATTTGAACTATGCATTAGAAGATACACTCAAACAATTGACCTCAATGTCGCGTCGCTATAATTCTTTATCTGAAAAATACTTAGAGCTAAAAATTGCCAAGATCAAAATGCAACGAGCCTTGGAAATAGCTCAACAAAGCCAAGTTAAGATAAAAGATAATCTTTTGACTCTGCATGAGCAATCACAAGATCTTACAGAACAAGTGGATCTCTATAAGAGAATTATGGCTAATAAAGGTGATGAGCAAGTCTTAATTGAAAATGTACAGGTTAGACAAGTAGATAATAGTAAAGAATATTCTTTGAGTTTTCTCATGCTGCAAGCTAGCAAGAATAAAAATTTATTACAGGGCAGTATTGATGTAAGATTCAAAGGTAGATCAGATGACATTCTCAAAACTTTAAACTACAGTAAATTAGCTGGTAGTAAAAACCCGTTAACTTACAGATTCCGTGATTATCAAAAAATAAATGAACGAATCGAATTACCAGAAAATTTTAAAATAGAAGAAGTGATTATAGCCGTGACTGATCACGGCACTAAACAAACCAAAACTAAGAATTTTGATTGGGATTTAGTTGGAGGACAAGAAATCAATGTGGCTCAAAAATAGATTTAGTAAAAAAAACTGTTTAAAAGCAGAGCATAATAAAATTAAAGCGAATCAACCTATGGACACGTTGATTGGTCGGAATACTCAAATCTTTGGTAATGTTGATTTCAGTGGTGGGTTGCATGTAGAGGGCAAGATTGTAGGTAACCTGCAATCGGATGGGCAGAGCTCGTCTTTACTTATAGTTGGTAACTCTGCTAATATAATAGGTGACGTACGTGTGCATCGTGCCGTTGTTAATGGTCATATATCAGGCAATTTATATGTCAATGATCATTTAGAATTAGGTGAAAAAGCTGTTATTTTAGGTGATGTACACTATAATCTGCTTGAAATGGCCGTTGGCTCAGAAATCAGAGGGTTATTGATCCCTGATATAAGAGATGGTCGAAACTTATTAGAAGATCATAGCCAAAAGCCTAGCCAACCAGATAGCACTGAACAAGTTGAGCAAGCAGGGGCTGACACGGTAGTTTGTGTATAATTATGTGTATCAGCCTGTAATTAGAGAGTAGAAGTATACAAAATGAATAATATAGATGTAGCTAGTGAAGTTGTTTTTACGCAAACTGCAGCCAATAAAGTGGGTGATTTAATTTGTGAAGAAGGCAATTTAAAATTGAATCTGCGCTTATATATCACAGGGGGTGGCTGTTCAGGGTTTCAGTATGGCTTTGCTTTTGATGAGAACATTAGTCCGGATGATTTGGTTATTACACAACAATATAATAACGCGCCTGATAAACTCAAAGCGGTTAATCTGCTAATCGACCCGTTAAGTCTTCAATACTTAGAACGCTCAGAAGTAGATTACAAAGAAGATCTACAAGGTTCGCAATTTATCATTCGTAACCCCAATGCTAAAACTACATGTGGGTGTGGCTCATCTTTTTCTGTGGGCGATGACGATTAAAATAACTAGAACTTTCATTTTTAGTTCAGTAAATATATCATGGCATTTTATTTAAAAAATAAACTATTATGCCAACAAGATTCGAACTTTTACTAGAACAATTACCCCCGCTACAAAGCAAAGCGACGTTTCAAATTGATCAAGCTAAGATATCAGCGCAAGATGTTTCTAGTACTTGTAAAAATGAAATACCTGATAACTGTTTCTATAGCATAGGCTTTGCGCGACGCTTTATGTACCCGGATGTATTTAAGCGAATAGGTATCTCTAGAATTGATATAGCGCACTCTGCTGTTTACTTGCAGCCTGTGGATGTAAATAATTATGGACAAGCAAATGGTCAACCTATAATAATTGGCAGATTGCCGCCGTTTTTTTCAAAAAAAAAATCCACCACAAAAAATCCTATTGCAACTGAAATGTCGAATGAAAAAGACTTTTGGTTTCTATCATGGCGGCCATTTGATGTGGTTATGCCTGTTGACTTGGATAGTATTATTGTCAGTGGCGCAGAGATTAAAGCAGTATTAAATTATGTAAATTCTCATGTCTGTAGCGATCAAATAGGCGATATGTTGCACTCTAATTGTTATTCTGCAACCATGATTCTTTTTAGTCAGCTAGCAGTGATATTAGCAAGGCGTATGGTTAGAAATCAGCAAGAACATGAGTTGGTGGTAGCAGGGCTGCGTGGAATTTTAGGTATAATCCATAGGTTCGTAAACAATCATTATGGAATAGGTGTGAGTAATAATACGTTAGTATTAACCAATATTGAGCAAGCAGTAGGTATTGTAAGAGCAGTAGGTTACGGATATATATTGAATGAAAGGGGCGCAAGGCCCCTGTTATGTGCTTATAAAAAGTAATTTAATAAATCTTTAAAAGAATACAAAATAGCTGAACAAGAAATTAAGCCTATTATTAATACATAGTAATTTCCTATTTTATCTTTAAGAGTTTTATTATATTTATGCAATTTAGGCATGCCATATACTGCATACACTGGGAATACGAATAATAATAGAGCAATGATAGGCCCCGATAGTTTGCTCATCAAGCCTAAAATACTTGTGTCATAGATACAAACGATATAGCAAGGAATGAGTATTAGCGCGATAGCTATATAATCTAGTCTTTTAGAAGATAATTTATGACGATGAAGTTTTTGTTCGATAAGGCCTATTACCGACTCTTTAACGCCAAAGAAAGAACTAAAACAAGCGCCAGTCATCGCAATCATTGCAATAATAGGATTAATAATCCTCAATATAGGATCGTTAAAATAGTTACCCATGTAAACAAGGATATTACTGTTATTTTCTTTTGCTATAGCCATATTCAATGGGTCCATACACATGATGCATGAGAACACAAAAAACATTGAAAATACAAAAATTAATAAAGAAGCATTCCATAAGATTTTGCTTGTGACTTTTTCTGGATTAGGACTTTGGGCATGATCAAGAGCAAAAGTTGAGATGATTGGCATATAGTTAATAGCAAAGATGATCACCGGCAGCGTAAAAAACAACGTTTCAAGGAAGTCTTTGGTACTTGGAACTATTTTAAAATATTCTAAATGCCATTGCGGGATTAAATAAATGGATAAAGAAAATAAAAACGTGGCAAGTGGCAATGCCAGAAGTCTAGTAACTTTACGGATGAAAACAGGTTGGGTGATAACAACTACTAGAATGGTTGATAAGATAAGAAAAGCTAAAATAAATCTAGGGATTGCTAAGCCAAAGTTACTAATTAAAAAACTATTGACGGTATTAGTAAGGCCAACTGTGTAAATCAAAGTGAGTGGATATATAGAAAAAAAGTAACAAATTGCAAAAAGATTCGAGAATCGCTCTGAAAAGTTTTCATACACGATGTCATTTATGTTGGTAGTGCCTTTACTAGCGGTTAATACAAATCGGGTCAAATACCAGTGGGTTAAGTAAACTAGCGGGAAAGTTAATACTAATAGGACTATAAACGGCCAGATGCCAAATAAACCGGCATTGATGGGTAGGTATAATATACCTGCGCCTACGGCACAGGCAAAAAGAGGCCATATCCAGTTACTGTTTTTATTAGACGCACGAGAATGAGTACTGCTATTCATAGAGGTTCGCTTATAATTTAATATTATTGAGAGTTAGAATGATTGGTTAATTAATAATAGACACATCCTAACATAGTTTCTGAATTTTTATTACCAGTTATATGTTTAAGATTTAATTTTTGTCTGTTCCAGGTGCAATAGGCTAGCCAGGCAAAGAGGGCAGCTTCCACCCAGTCCACTGGCATGTGTAGAGCGTCAGTTTTATTTACTGATATGGGGTTTAATAACTCGCTGATTCTGGATAGTAAAAGTTGATTGTGAGCACCTCCGCCACATAAATAAACTTCTAAGATGGCAGCATGAGGATTATTTTTATTATGATTGCGAATCGTGTCACTAATTAAGCGTGCGCTTAGTTCAAGTAAGGTTCTTTGGATAGTTTTTGGCGATGTTTGCTCGGATTCGGGTTCAACATTATAAAGAGATCTGTATTTAGCAAGGTTATTTTCAAGCCAGTGGAGATTGAAATACTCGCGTCCTGTACTTTTAGGCCAAGCTTTGTTGAAATAAGCGTCCGCTAAGAAGAGTTCAAGTAGCTTAGGATTTACTTGTCCAGTTTCTGCCCAACTGCCATTATAATCATAATTATGCTGATGTTGATGCTGATGCTGGAAGGTCCTTGTTTCAGGATGGTTCTGACGATAATACAAATCTAATAATGTGTTGCCAGGACCTAAGTCAGAGGCTATGCAGCTGGCGCTTGAATTATTATGTAATAATAAACTGATGTTGCTAATCCCGCCTATATTCACAATGGCTCTATTGACAGATTTATGTTTGAAAAATTTTTCATGAAATAAGGGTGCAAGTGGAGCTCCTTGGCCACCATTCATCATGTCGCGCTGACGAAAGTCAGTAATAACGGGTATTTTGGTTTGTTCAATTAATGTATTCGGGCACCCCAATTGCCAGGAAAAATTATAAGGTGGCTCAGGGTTGTGGAATATGGTCTGCCCATGGAAACCAATCGCAGCAATACTGTTAGCCTGCAAGCGGTTTTGTTTTAAAGTAGTGTTAACAGCATCGGCAAATAAGATACCTAATTTGCGATTAAGCTCACCAAATTCTTTAATATTTATATATTGATTAGCAATGGTTTGCTGTATATTCTTCAGAATATCAGGATCAAATGGATGATTATGTGTAGCAAGAATATTGAGAGAGCTTTCAGTAATGCTACAGACAGCGACATCAATGCTATCAACACTCGTGCCAGATAGTAGGCCTATATATAATTCTTGATATAATTGTATGGTCATGATTTATCCATAAATCTTGATATTTAAAATTTCAAATTATGTAACTATTCAAATTTCTTTACTGAGTTCATGGCTACAGCATAATTTTGATTATTATTTATTTTATGTAAATTACTGTGATGCTGCATCGTAGCAATCAGATTATTTGAGATACGAGTAAAATCGGCTTTATTTTTATCATTGATAGAGCGTGCTCTTGGTAGCGCTACTGTTAAGGGATTAACGTGCTGATTGTTAATTCTAAATTCAAAATGTAAATGAGGGCCCGTTGCCATTCCTGTTTGACCGACATAACCAATGGTATCACCCTGTTTGACCATGCTGCCATGTTTTAGTGTTTTACTGTAATTAGACATATGAGCATAAAGTGTAGAATAATTACTACCATGTTGGATTATGGCTGTCTTACCATAGCCAGCTTTACGAGCATAATGAATAATTTTACCATCACCTACAGCTTTGATCGGCGTGCCGGTTGGAGCTGCATAATCAACACCTTTGTGTGCACGTATCTTGTGCAAAATAGGGTGTGAGCGTCCGGTTGAGAACTTTGAGCTTATCCGAGTAAACTTTACTGGAGTTCTAATAAAAGCTTTATGAAGGCTAAGACCATTCGGCGTATAGTAACCAATGTGGTGAGTGGTTTTGTCTTCGTATCGTACAGCACCATAGTTGCTGCCATTATTGTAAAAATTAACAGCAAGAATATTACCTGTAGTATACAACTTACCGTCTAAATAATACTCTTGGTAAAGAATTTCTACGGAGTCATTTTTACGTAAGTCTTGTGCAAAGTCGATGTCCCAAGTAAAGATATCGATAACTTGGTAAATTAAATCGATGGGAACTTTTTGCTTGTAAGCATCTTCAAATAAAGAAGAATTGATTATCAGTTTAACATAGGATGTTTTTTCTGAGAGATCGACTTTGCTAAGTTTGGAAATGAAATTATTGTACTGATCTTTGCTGATGGTTAAAATGTTAAGTTTGTCTAAATAGTATTTTAAAGATACAAATTTGTTAAATTGACTGTGGACATTGTATTCAATCTCAATTTTCTGCCCGACTTTTAACTGAGCAAAAATTTCTTTGTTTTTGGGATCTTTTAGGAGATTAAATAAATCTTCGCCCGGTAGACTTAATTGTTTGAAGATAGAGCTTATATTATCATTTTTTTTAATTATCTTAGAGCTGGTGTGCACGTCTTTGATATTGTCAAACTCTAGGATGGAATCTGGCGCAGGGCTTGTAATTCTTAAGTTTTTCTCTTTGGGTTCTATTGGTTGTATTGGTTCTATTTGTTCAATGACGGTGCTTTCGGCAATATTGAACTCTAGAGTGTCGTATTTATTATGTTTATGCTGAACGTATAAAGTTTCTGCTAGTAAAAGAAAAAATACAGCACAAGCAATGATAAAAGTTGGTTTACGGAACAATGATGTAGATTCGCAGTTTTTTTTTGATTCATTTGGAAAGTTATTTTCTGAATTCTGCGGATCTGGCCTAGAGCTTAAAGTTGTCATTAGGATATTTCAATTTTTAAGTATGCGCTAGCTTATAGATATCGATAGATTATAACACGAAAACATGCTAAGATTTATAAATTTTATTATATTTGTCCAATCTTTAAGAGATCTAATACGCGAAGGGTATAATTGTGGATATAGCTGATCAAATAAATTTAATTAAACGTGGTTGTGCTGAGTTTATTGGCGAAGAGGATTTAATTAAAAAATTACAACACTGTGAGCAGACAGGGAAAAAATTAATTGTTAAGGCTGGTTTTGATCCAACTGCGCCGGATATTCATTTGGGGCACACTGTATTATTAAATAAACTAAAAGTATTACAAGACTTGGGTCATCGAGTTTGTTTTTTAGTTGGAGATTTTACTGCATTAATTGGAGACCCAACAGGAAGAAATGTTACGCGCGTGCCTTTGAGTCAAGAGGATATACTTATTAATGCTAAAACTTATCAAGTTCAAGCTTTTAAAATTTTAGATCCTAATAAAACAGAAATTTTGTATAACTCTGCATGGTTAGCGAAAATGTCCCCGGTAGATTTAATTAAATTAGCATCAAGTTATACAGTCGCTAGAATGTTAGAGCGTGATGACTTTCACAAAAGATTTACTAATCAGCAGCCCATAGCTATACATGAGTTTTTATATCCGTTACTACAGGGGTTTGATTCAGTCGAGATGCAAGCTGATCTTGAGTTGGGTGGTAATGATCAGAAATTTAATTTATTGATGGGACGTGAGTTACAAAGACATTACAACAAGCCGGCGCAGGCAATTTTGACACTG
The DNA here is from genome assembly GCA_964387745.1 of uncultured Gammaproteobacteria bacterium. Classification (GTDB taxonomy): domain Bacteria; phylum Pseudomonadota; class Gammaproteobacteria; order JAGOUU01; family JAGOUU01; genus JAGOUU01. The sequence continues at coordinate 18,622 of CAYLXL010000040.1, forward strand.
CCGTTACTAGAAGGCCTCGATGGGGTACGTAAGATGTCAAAATCTTATAATAATTATATAGGCGTTACCGATAGCCCTGATGAGATGTTTGGCAAAATAATGTCGCTTAATGATGACATTATGTGGAAATATTTTGAGCTGCTGAGCTTTAAATCTGAAGATGAAGTTAAAAGTTTACATAAAGAAGTATTAGCTGGCAAAAACCCGCGTGATGCAAAAATAATATTAGGACACGAGATTGTCGCTAGGTTTCATGATCAAGATGCGGCGCAAAAAGCGATGGAGAATTTCAATAATCGATTTACCAAAGGGCAAATGCCTGAAAATATAGATGAGATTGAATTAGATTTAAATCAATTAAATACAGAGATTAAGCATCCACAGGTCGATGGAATGGGCTTAGTATATTTATTAAAATTTGCTGGTTTGACCGCGAGCACGAGTGAATCGATGCGGATGATCAAATCAGGGGCAGTTAAAATTAATGGCGAAAAGGTCGTTGATGAGAAAAAATTAATAGCTGTTGATACTCAGGAGATATATCAGGTAGGGAAATTGAAATTTAAGAAAATTATTTTAAAAAAATAATTAGTGGTTCTAAATTAGTAGAAGTTAGTATTTATCGGGGTTTGAGGGGTTTTAAGGGTTGGTAAGCGTAATTATTTGAAAAATATTTCAAAATAGTTCAAAAAAACTATTGACCAAAATCTAAAATCCGTTAGAATGAACCTCACTTGCCCAGATGGCAAAAAAGTTCTTTAAAAAGTAAAACAAGTAATTTGTGTAGGCGCTTAGTCAATAAAATTGAGTGAATAACGAGTCA
>CAYLXL010000041.1:0-14068 GCA_964387745.1 uncultured Gammaproteobacteria bacterium
ATTCACTATCTCGCTAATTTGCTGTGCTAAAGGGAGATATTGTTCTGACAATTCTCTAATAGAACCTTTCATTGCCTTATTGAACTTATCTAATCGCTCCAAATTAGCCTCATATTTATCGAAATTTATACTTAAATCATCGTTTAATAATTCCAGGTATAGTTCACGACTTTCAAGAGTTAGATTGTCCCTATATTTTGTTAATCTACCTATCAAATTATCTAAAATTTCCATATTTTTTTTAGTATGTTCAGCATTGCGCTCACTACCTTCAAATGAATGAAGTTTACTTTCAACATCAGATTTAGTCTTTATAAAATTTGCAATTATTTCATTTAATTTAACTATAGATGCTGTTATTTCAGTATCATTCTGTTTAATTTTTTTAACAAAACTAGACTCCAACAACTCATCAATACTTGCTAAAGGATCATGTCGTAGCGAAGCTTCGTGTTTGTCTTTAAGAAGCAAACTATCATATGCCCAAAACACTTTTGATCCGGCACTAATTACTCCAGAAGCAGTTGAAGAAGCTGCAGCTATAGCATGCCCTGCAATCAGCAAAGGTGCAGCGGCTGCACCAAAAGTTCCTACGATCCCCGCTACCCCTGTTGCTGCCACACAACAAATTGCTCCAACGCTCAACAATGCTTTTAATTGCTTAGTCTCTTCCTTTAATTCGAATAATCTTATCGCACGTTCCAATCGAGCTCTAGTTACAGATTGCTCAATCATAACTTTGTACATATCAATCAGTTTTTCTTTTGTTGTATCACCTATATCCTGTTTATCTTTAATTTCCTTTTCAAATTTTTCAATTTCATTTTTCAACACAGATGCTAAATATTCAATATCTGACTTGTCTTCATCTGGATCCAATAATCCCAGCATATAAGCAATCTCATTAGCTGACATTGTAACAATATTTTTTCCATTCCCCTCTTTCAGAAATTTTAAAGCATCACCTCTTTTTTTAAATTCAAGTTTAAAACGCATACTAATATATCTTTCTACTGTATATCTATCTTCTGCGTTGATCCTAGTAGCTGGATGTATTATTGATGGTATGAAACCTTTTAATGTAGAGATCTCTGTCAGTTCTGCTTGTAATTTTTCAGATAATTCTTGAGTTAAGCTATAATGTTCTTCCAAAGCTTGATCTAAACTTGGTTTAATATCTTTTATTTTTTCTCTAAGTTTTGAAGCTTCTAGTCTAAGATCATAAATACTTTGCATCGAACGCCAAACCTTGATTGCAGGTGAAAGCTCACCCAATATATGAGATAGAGGTTCTCCAACAGCTGTTTCAAGCGCATGCGCTGTCCAAGCAAGCTGTTCCTTAGGTGGTACGATCGACTTCGCTACTGTTTTAACCGCATCTTCTGATATTCTAACTGTATCGACAACAACATCTTTTGGAATCGGCATTACCTCAGTACTAATAACATCATCCCCCAAACTTAAAGCTGAACTCATAACATCATGCACCAAAGGTTTATCAATTAGTTGAGTAGCACCTTTGTAACCCTGAAGTGATAATAGTGCTAACTGTTCGTAAAAATCTCCACCTTCAACCCCTTGTAGGGATTCTTTATGAAAAAAATCACGGGTAGCACTTCCTCCTTGCTCTATTTTTTTTAGTACATGTAGTATCTGTTTTCTGTGTGCTTCTATCGACCGTGCAGTTTGTAAAATAGAGATTGCTCGTTTAAGTTGCTTTAATGCACTCTCTGACAACTCAGAGCTAGACCGAGTCTGCTCTGGCGGGTTACCTATAGCTTTTTTGATTGAATCTGCAGTTCGAGTACCATGACTATTAGGATCACGGGGCATAAAAGCTCTCCTTAAACATCCGGTCAAGTGACTAATAGCTCGACCACTATAATACTTCTAAGTATAGTACAAATATGGTTTTTTTGTTTACTCAATAACTAACTCATTGTTTTTTAAGGTTTAAGAACTTAGAGATAAGAAAATATATTATAAAACAGAGGGTTACGCGTATAACCCAAAAGGAGGGAGATTGAAAATAAACAACATTATTATTAAGGGTTTCTACTGGATTTATGATACCCAGATAACTTGGGTAGCGGTGTTTGTGTTTTGTAACGAAATTAGTATTCTATCATCTGCAACATCACGGTTTATTTCTTCTACCATGTTGCGGAGTTTCTATCTCCTCCGAAGGCTCAGCCTCAGCTGGCTCATTAAATTCTGTTGTCGATTCTACAGATTTCGTTTTGAGTATGTCCGTTTGTTCACCCTTTTCTGCTCTCTCTAAAGTTCCAAGTATATTTTTTCCCATTTCATCTAAAATAGCTTGTTGGCTAGGAAGTTTATCCCTGAACTCTTTTATTTTTTTTTCGTGTGAGATCATCGATTGGTCACCCTCATAGCTTGCATGTGCCTGATACTCCAAATTCACTATGTTGCTGATTTGCTGCGCTAAAGGGGGAGATTGTGCTAGTAATTCTGTAATTGAACCTTTCATTACCCTATTAAAGAGATCTAATTTTTTCAAATTAGCCTCATATTTATCGAAATTTATACTTAAATCATCGTTTAATAACCCAACGTATAATTCACGACTTTCAAGAGTTAGATTGTCCCTATATTTTATTAATCTATCTATTAAATTATCTAACATTTTCAGGTTTCCGGGCGTAAATTGAGCATTACCCACACTGCCTTCAAATCCTTGGAGTTGCTTTTCTACATCAGATTTAATGTTTATAAAATCTGCAATTATTATATTTAAATTGACGATAGATGCTGTTATTTCCTTATCATTCTCTTTAATTTTTTTAACAAAACCTGACTCTAATATGGAAGTAATACTCTCTAACGGATCGTGTCTTAATGCTGCTTCATGTTTATCTTTTAATAGCAACGAGTCATATTTTCCAACTGCTTTTGATACTACACCAAGACCTACAGAAATAACTGAGGATGCAGCAACTACAGCATGACCTGCGAGAAGCAGCGGTAGAATTGCCAGACCAAATGTCGCAACAATAGCCACTACCCCTGTTGCTACTGTACAACAAATTAATGCTACTCCCAATAATGCCTGTGCTCTCTTAACCTCTTCTTTTGATTGGAACAATCTTATCGATCGAGCAAGTCGAGCTCTAGTTACAGATTGCTCAATCATAACTTTGTACATATCAATCAGTTTTTCTTTTGTTGTATCACCTATATCTTGTTTATCTCTAATTACTTTTTCAAATTTTTCAATTTCATTTTTCAACACTAATGTTAAAGATTGAATATTTGACTTGTCCTTGTCTGGATCTAGTAATCCTAGGACATAAGCGATCTCATTAGCTGACATTGCAGCAAGATTTTTTCCTTGCCCCTTTTTCAGAAATCTTAAAGCATCACCTCTTTTTTTAAATTTAAGTTTGAAACGCATACTAATATATCTTTCTACTGTATATCTATCTTCTGCGTTGATCCGAGGCAGTGGCTGCATTATTTCTGTTATTGGATCTTCTGCTTTATATATCTTAGATAGTTCTACTTGCAATTCTTTAGATAACTTTTGAGTCAGACTTTCATGTTCCTCCAGAGCCTGATCTAAACTGGGTTTAATCTCTTTTATTTTTTTTCTAAGTTTTGAAGCGTCTAATCCAAGATCATAAACATCCTTCATAGACTTAAAAACTTTGAAGACTGGTAAAACCTCACCTACCATATGAAATGCTGGTTCTGCAATCACTGTACCTAGGGCATGAGCTGTCCAAGCAATACTTTCCTTGAGTGGTAAAACTCTCTCAATAGACTGCGCTAATGTTTTAACTACAGCTTCATCAGATAATATTTTAGTTTCAATAGAAACAGCATCACGCTTTAGCGCTAATATTGGAGAAGCGTTAGCAACAGCTCGCTCTACACTTGCAGCTGTACTCTTAACGTCATGTGCCAAAATTTGAACACCGGATCTGAGTTGTGAACCTGCTAATTTTTCGTTTATTATTTCAGTTAATTTCCTCGGTCCTTTATAACCCTGTAGTGCTGCTTGTGCTAATTCTGTAACAAATCTATCATCTTGGACTCCATCTATTTGTGCTTGATGTACATGATCAGTTCTAACACTTTTTCCCACTCCTGCTTTCAGCTTTCTTAGTATCTTATATTTTTGTGACTTTCCTATTTTCTTCTTTATCTGGTATGCCCCTCTAAAAATGGTAATTATTTGCTTAAGTCGCTTTTGTTTGCGCACTGATAACTCAGCACTGGGCGCACTCAGCTCTGAAGGTGGGGCTATAGTTTTTTTGATTGAGTCTGCAGTTCGAGTATCACCACGAATAGTATCACGGGGCATAAAACTCTCCTTAAACATCCAGGCAAGTAGCTAGTAGCTAAGCCAGCACATATGTTAAAGTATAGTATAAATATGAACTTATTATGTTTACTTAATCACTAATATTATAGCTAACACATTGTTTTTTAAGCTTTAAAAACTTGAAGAACTTGAAGAACTTGAAGGCAGGGAAAATTATTATGAAACAATATATTACAAATACCGCCAAAAAGCGGGGAATTTAAGAAATTTGTCATTCCAGTCAAGCGACTATAGTCGCGCTGAACTGGAAGCTAATTTAGAAAAGAGCAATAGGCTTGGCCAAGATATAAATATAAGGTGAACTGTAAAAGATTCGCGCATTATCTGAACTTTCTAGGCAAACACCGTCGCCCCTACAACCGCAACTTCAATGCTCAACTTTTATAATCTCATACTGAATCGCACCATTGGGAGCTTGAATAGTAACTTCATCACCAACGTTTTTGCCTATCACACCACGTGCAATTGGCGAACTTACAGAAATTTTAGATACTTTAATATCAGCTTCATCATCACCCACAATATTATAAGCCACTTCTTGATCTGTATTTAAATTCAATAAAGTCACTGTACAACCAAAAATAACTTTGCCTGAATTAGGAATAGTTTTAACATCAATAATCCTTGCATTACCAAGTTTTGATTCTATAGCAGCTATTCGACCCTCGATAAAACTTTGCTGTTCTTTAGCCGCATGGTATTCAGCGTTTTCTTTTAGATCACCCAAAGCACGAGCTTCGGCTATAGCATTAATAATTCTTGGGCGTTCAACTGATTTTAAATTAGCTAATTCAGCTCGCAATTTTTCCGCGCCTTCGATAGTCATCGGGACTTGAGATAGTTGTGCCATTTATTACTTCTCCTAAATTATTTCTTTCTCAAGATGCAAATCCTGTAATTTGTAACACCGTTCACCATCAGTTTGCTGCAACGCTCTAATAATTGCCGAAGCACCTGCACAAGTAGTCGTATAGGTTACTTTATATTGCAAAGCAGTCTTACGAATTATATAAGAGTCAGCTATAGCTTGCTTACCTGAGGTTGTATTTACAATCAGATCGATTTCTCCATTTTTCAATAGATCAACGATATCCGGACGCCCTTCAGCTACTTTATTAACAGTCTCACATGATATATTATTATTTTTTAAAACTCCAGCCGTGCCACCCGTGGCATGCAATTTAAAACCTAACGAAATCAAGCTCTTAGCTATTTCTATGATTTTAATTTTATCTAAATCTTTTACGCTCAAAAGAGCAAAACGTCGCTTTTTAATAATCACCCCAGCAGCTAATTGTGCTTTAGCAAAGCTCATAGCAAAGCTACTACCAATACCCATTACCTCGCCAGTTGATTTCATCTCTGGACCTAAAATAGGATCACTGCCTGGAAATTTATTAAATGGGAAAACAGGAAGCTTAACCGAAAAAAATTGCTGCTCAGGATCGCTAGTAATCTTTTGATCACGTAATGCCTTACCAATCATACACAATGCAGCAACCTCAGCCCAGGCTACACCTGTTGCTTTGGCTACAAAAGGTACTGTGCGTGATGCTCGTGGATTTACTTCTAATATATATATCTGGTTATTGCAGATAGCAAACTGAGCGTTAACAAGACCAACTACACCTAATGTCTGTGCAATCAACCGCATCTGAGATTTAATCTCATGTTGTAAATATTTTGGCAAACTATAGGGCGGTAAACTGCAAGCTGAATCACCTGAATGTACACCAGCCTGCTCAATATGTTCCATGATGCCACAGATAATAATATCTTTGCCATCACTAACTGCGTCCACATCAACTTCAATAGCATCGTCAAGAAATCTGTCGAGTAATACTGGGGATTTATCAGAGACGATCACCGCATTATGTAAATAGCTCTCTAATTCATTTTGGTTAAATACCACCTCCATCGCTTGACCACCCAAAACATAAGATGGTCTGACCATAAGTGGATATCCCAATTCTTTGGCTTTTGTAATACCCTCATCAAAATTTGTCGCTATATCATTATGCGGCTGTTGTAAGCCAAGTTTATTTATAAACGCACTAAACCTGCTTCTATCTTCAGCTAAATCAATTGCATCTGGTGAGGTACCAATAATCTTCACCCCAAGCTGATCTAAATCTCGAGCTAGTTTAAGCGGTGTCTGTCCGCCATAATGAACAATAACACCAGCTGGTTGCTCTAGATCAACAATTTCTAAAACATGTTCTAGTGTTAATGGCTCAAAATATAATTTATCCGCAAGATCATAGTCTGTTGAAACTGTTTCAGGATTGCAATTAACCATAATGGTTTCATAACCAGCTTTTTTCATGGCTAACGCTGCGTGTACACAGCAATAATCAAATTCTATACCCTGGCCAATCCGATTTGGTCCGCCGCCTAGAATGATAATCTTTTGTTTGTCACTAACTACTGACTCATTATATTGCTCGTAGGTACTATATAAATAAGCCGTTTTACTCGAAAATTCTGCACTGCATGTATCTACATGTTTATAGACAGGCCTAACACCTAATTTATGCCTAAGATTTCTTATATCCTGCTGTGTGACTTCACCATTTTCTATATTATCAGTACTATCTTTGGATAAAATCTCTGCTAAATATTTATCAGAAAAACCATATTGTTTATATCTTAACAATTGGTCTTTAGTAATATCTTTAAGATTTAACAATTTAATTTCATTTTCTAAACTAATAAGATTCTTTATTTTCGTGAGAAACCAAGGATCTATACATGTTAATTTATTAACCAGATCAACTGTAAAGCCCGCTCGAAACGCATCACCGATGTATCTTATACGATCAGAACCTGTTTGTTGAAGCGCACGAGAAATTTCAACAATAACTTCGCCATTATTAACTTTATTTTTATAAACACTGTTTAATCCGGTGAGACCCGTTTCTAAACTACATAATGCTTTTTGTAAAGCCTCTGGAAAAGTCCGACCGATTGCCATTACTTCACCCACAGACTTCATTTGCGTGGTTAATATTCTGGTTGTGTTAGGGAATTTTTCAAAATTAAAGCGTGGGATTTTTACAACTATATAATCGATAGCAGGCTCAAAAGACGCAGGAGTAACACCACCTGTGATATCATTGTCAAGTTCATCTAACGTATATCCAACTGCTAGTTTTGCGGCAATCTTAGCTATAGGAAATCCTGTAGCTTTAGAAGCTAAAGCAGATGATCGCGATACTCTTGGGTTCATTTCAATAACTATCATGCGCCCATCTTTTGGATTTACAGCGAACTGAACGTTCGAGCCACCGGTTTCAACGCCTATTTCACGTAAAACGGCTATCGATGCATTACGCATGACTTGATATTCTTTATCGGTTAAGGTCAGAGCTGGGGCAACTGTAATAGAGTCACCCGTATGAATCCCCATCGGATCTAAATTTTCTATAGAACAGATAATAATACAGTTGTCATTTTTATCGCGAATGACTTCCATTTCATATTCTTTCCAGCCGATGAGCGACTCTTCGATTAATAATTCTTTAGTAGGTGAAGACTCCAAACCAAATTTACAAATTTCTAAAAACTCTTCTTGATTATAAGCAATACCACCACCTGTCCCACCCATAGTAAAAGACGGGCGAATAATCGTAGGATAACCTACTAAAGCTTGCACCTGAATGGCCTCTTCTAAGCTATGTGCTATAGCTGATCGTGGTACCGCAAGATTAATTTTGCGCATTGCTTTAGCAAATTTTTCACGATCTTCTGCTTTATCGATCGAATGCTGATTAGCACCAATTAACTCTATATTATATTTCTCTAAGATACCGTTTTTTGCTAAATCAAGCGCACAATTTAAAGCTGTCTGCCCACCCATAGTTGGTAAAATTGCATCAGGTCGTTCAATGTCAATAATATTAGCAACAGTTTGCCAACGGATAGGCTCTATATAAGTTGCATCTGCCATCTGTGGGTCAGTCATAATGGTAGCCGGATTCGAGTTAATCAGAATAATCCGATAACCTTCTTCTTTTAAAGCTCGACAAGCTTGAACACCAGAATAATCAAATTCACAAGCTTGCCCAATAATAATTGGGCCTGCTCCTATTATCAAAATGGACTTTATGTCATTGCGTTTTGGCATGCTTTTTTATTTATTTCTACAGTAGATTGATGAGAACTTATATTTTCTATAAAAGTATCGAATAAATATTCTATATCATTCGGACCGGGGCTAGCTTCAGGGTGCCCTTGAAAACCGATAATAGGTAAAGAATTATGTTTAACACCCTGAATGGTATTATCAAATAACGATCGATGAGTTATAGTTATTTGATTAATAGCATCACCTTGTGGTTCTTCTGCCATGAAACCATGGTTTTGACTGGTAATCAGCACTCTGTCAGTAAACAAATCTTTGACCGGGTGATTAGCACCATGATGGCCAAACTTCATTTTTATAGTTTTTAAACCTAAAGCTAGCGCTAAGATTTGAAAACCTAAACAGATACCAAATATTGGCATGTTTAATTTTATTAATTCTCGAGCCGCCTCTATTGCATAAGTGCAGGCTGCCGGATCGCCTGGACCATTGGATAATAATATTCCATCAGGCTTTAAAGCTAAAACTTCACGCATTGATGTTTGCGCAGGAACTACTGTTACTTTACAATTTCGATTAATTAATAATCTTAAGATTTGTTGTTTAACACCAAAATCATAGACTACTATATGTAACGGTTTAAAATTAGTAATTGCTTCAGATGGCTTATTAAAATTAGAATTAGAATTAAGATCTAAAGTAGCTTCGGTCCACTCATAAACTTGCTGTGTCGTCACAAGTTTAGCTAAATCTAAATTATTCAAACTAGTATGAGCTTGTGCTAACTCCAGAGCTTTACGCTTAATAAGTTCTTTATGAGCAACATCTTTAACAAGATGAATACAACAACGTTGTGCACCCTGATCACGCAAAACGGCCGTAATCGCGCGAGTATCAACATTTGCAATACCTAAAAGATTATTTTTTTGCAAATACAGATTTAAAGAATTAGTAGAACGCCAATTACTCTCTACTAATGATAATGATTTAATAACAACCCCTTTAGACCAGACTTTGTGGTGTTCTGTATCAGAAGGATTCACACCAATATTGCCAATATGCGGCGCGGTGAATAATACTACTTGCTCGCAATAAGAAGGATCACTAATTATTTCTTGATAACCCGTCATTGCGGTATTAAAGACAAGCTCACCACAAGTGAATTCTAGATTGCCATCAATAGCACCAATAGCTACGCCCTCAAATATGTTACCATTTTCTAGGGCTAATATAGCTATCATATTAAATCCATCTATTTGTAAAATTTTGCAGCCACGCTATCTTCCCCTAAAGGGGAAGTACCCGAGCCACGCGAGGGGGATGGGGTGGATTCGACGTTGCACGATTTAAATAGAAATCGCGCCAAATTCTGGTCTACCCCTTCCCCTTTTGCTGCGCAAAAGGTACTTCCCCTAAAGGGGAAGATCAATTCGTTATCTCTTAATTACGAATATTATACAATTTAATTTTTATTATTCATATTATCAATAAATTTTTTCACGCGCGATAACCAACTCGTAGTATCTGGAGAGTGACGTTGCTTATCATTTTGCATAGATGCCTCTAGCTTACTTAATAAATCTTTTTGTTCTTGATTAAGATTTACCGGTGTCTCAACTAATACTCTGCATAATAAATCACCCATACTCGTGCTTCTTATTTTTGGTACGCCTTTTCCACGTAACCTAAATAACTTTCCTGATTGGGTTTCTGCCGGAATCTTTAAATTTACTTTTCCTTGCAACGTAGGTATCTCAATCTCACCACCTAAAGCAGCTGTTGTTAAAGCAACTGGCACTTCGCAATAAAGATCTTCACCTTCTCTTTTGAATAAATCATGAGTTTTTAAATTAATTTGCACATACAAATCACCCGCTGGTCCACCATGAGTGCCAGCCTCACCTTCTTGTGCAAGGCGAACTCTATCACCCGTATCAACACCTGCAGGAATCTTAACTGATAAAGTTTTAGTCTCTCTAATTCTTCCATGCCCTTTACAAGGATTACATGGATCTTTAATAGCTTGACCCGCACCATGACAAGCTGGACATGTTTGTTGCAGAGTAAAAAAACCTTGTTGCATTCTAACTTGTCCCACACCGTTACAAGTAGTGCAATTAACTGGTTTAGAGCCCTTTTTAGCTCCACTTCCATGGCATTCTTCACATTGCACAAAAGTAGGAACTTTAATACTAATTTGCTTACCTAAAACTGCTTCTTCAAGTGTAATCTCAAGATTATATCTTAAATCTGCGCCACGCGTAGGTTGTGGACCTGAAGCCCTACCTGGGCCGCGACCGCCACCCCCAAACATATCTCCAAAAATGTCTTCAAAAATATCACCAAATGGCGATTGGCCACCACCACCAGGTCCTGGACCATGCTGTACACCTGCATGACCAAAACGGTCATAAGATTGTCTTTTTTGAGTATCTGATAATACTTCGTAGGCTTCCTTTGCTTCTTTGAAAGCTTCTTCGGCTTTTTTATCACCGGGATTACGATCAGGATGGTGCTTCATCGCTAAGCGACGAAAAGCTTTTTTTATCGCTGCTTCATCCGCATCCCGGGCAACCCCAAGGATTTCATAATAATCTTTTTTAGACATATCTTAATGTTCCACAATACGAGCTTACAAAAAATCCCAGTTGAATGGGATTTGGATTTAATAATTTTTTGGTCTGTCATCTAATGACAAAGTCCTGTCATCCAGTCACAAAAGCCTGTCATCCTGAGCGTAGCGAAGGACCTCAGATTCAATCTGAGATTCCTCGACAAGCTCGGAATGACAATGACAAAGTCCTGTCATCCAGTCACAACAGCCTGTCATCCTGAGCGTAGCGAAGGATCTCAGATTCAATCTGAGATTCCTCGACAAGCTCGGAATGACAAGGTCCTATCAGGATGACAAGTCCTGGGAAAGTTTACGAAGATTTTTTAGAATCTTTAACTTCTTCAAACTCCGCATCTACTACTTTTTCATTTTTAGCTGAAGACGATGCACCCGGTTGTTCACCTGCTGCATTACCTTGGTCATCAGCAGCTTGCTCAGCCACTGCACCAGTATTAGCATATAATTTTTCTGCTAATTTACCAGCCAAGTCTGATAAAGTTTTAGTCTTAGCTTCGATTACATCTTTATCATTACCCTTGATGACATCGCGCAATTCTTTAATTGCTGCTTCAATATCACTTTTCTCATTAGCATCTACTTTATCTGCAAGCTCGTTAAGAGTTTTTTCAGAGTTATAAATTAAACTATCAGCTTGGTTACGCGCACCCACTAGTTCATGGAACTTTTTATCTTCATCCGCATGTTCTTTGGCGTCATTAACCATTTTTTCAATTTCAGCTTCAGACAAACCGCTTGATGCTTTAATAACGATAGATTGTGATTTACCTGTTGCTTTATCTTTGGCTGATACATTTAAGATACCATTAGCATCGATATCAAAAGTAACTTCAATTTGCGGTACACCACGAGGTGCTGCAGGGATATCAGTTAAATCAAATTTACCTAATGACTTATTGGCTGAAGCCATTTCACGCTCACCTTGTAGAACATGTACAGTAACAGCACCCTGATTATTCTCAGCTGTAGAAAATACTTGCGCAGCTTTAGTAGGGATAGTTGTATTTTTTTCAATTAACTTGGTCATCACACCACCAAGAGTTTCAATACCCAAAGATAATGGAGTAACATCTAACAATAATACGTCTTTAACATCACCCGCTAATACGGCAGCCTGAATTGCTGCACCAACAGCTACAGCTTCATCTGGATTCACGTCACGACGAGGTTCTTTACCAAAGAAGTTTTTAACTAACTCTTGTACTTTTGGCATTCTGGTTTGACCACCAACAAGAATAACATCAGTGATATCAGAAACATTACAACCTGCATCACTTAACGCTGTTTTGCATGGTTCTAAAGTTTTATTGATTAAATCATCAACTATCGCTTCTAATTTAGCACGCGTAATCTTGATGTTTAAGTGCTTAGGTCCTGAAGCATTAGCAGTAATATATGGTAAATTTACTTCTGTCTGCTGGCTGGTTGATAATTCAATTTTTGCTTTTTCTGCTGCTTCTTTTAAGCGTTGTAAAGCTAATGAATCATTGTGCAGATCAACACCTTGGTCTTTTTTGAATTCATCGCATAAGTAATCTATTAATCTTGTATCAAAATCTTCACCACCTAAGAAAGTATCACCATTAGTAGCCAATACTTCAAACTGGTGCTCGCCATCAACTTCAGCGATTTCAATGATAGAGATATCAAATGTACTACCACCTAAGTCGTAAACCGCTATTTTGCAATCGCCACGTTTTTTGTCCATACCATAAGCAAGGGCCGCAGCAGTAGGCTCATTGATAATACGTTTTACATCCAGTCCAGCGATACGGCCAGCATCTTTCGTTGCTTGACGTTGTGAATCGTTAAAATACGCAGGAACAGTAATAACAGCTTCAGTGACTGGCTCACCTAAAAAGTCTTCTGCAGTTTTTTTCATTTTGATTAAGATGTCCGCAGAAATCTGCTGAGGCGCTGTTGGCTGACCTTTAACTTCTACCCAAGCATCGCCATTTTTAGCCTTAATAATTTTGTAAGGAACAAGTTTCTTATCTTTTTGTACAACGCTGTCTTCTTCTTTACGGCCTATTAGACGCTTGATGGCAAAGAAAGTGTTTTCAGGATTAGTTACTCTTTGGTTTTTGGCCGTCTTACCGACTAACATCTCGTTATCAGTGTAGGCTACAATTGATGGAGTTGTTCTGTCCCCTTCACTATTTTCAATAACTCTTGGCTTGCCACCTTCTAAAATAGCCACACAAGAGTTAGTTGTGCCTAAGTCTATACCAATAATTTTGCCCATTTTCTTCTCCGAGTAATAATTTTATGTTCTGTTAACTGTAAACATGGGGATGAGTAAAATATTTTCAATATTATTACTCAATATTTTTATAACCCATTGATTTATAATATTTAAGTATTTTTAGTTACAACCACACGCGCAGGTCTTAGGACACGCTTATGCAATATATAACCTTTTTGCACAACATTTAATACTGTGCCGTTAGCGACTTCAGGATTTGGTAACATAGCTATAGCTTCATGCTGAGCTGGATCAAACATGTTATTGATAGGGTCGATTATCTCTACGCCAAATTTAACTAACATATCATTGAACATTTTGATACTCATACTAATGCCATCACGCGCCGTATTAAAATGTTCGTCTTGTGGCAGGGTCAACAAACCTTGCTCTAAACCATCTAATAGCGGGAATAACTCAGGGATAAATCTATCAAGAGCATATTTATGAGCATTTGATATGTCCATTTCAGCTCTTTTTCTAACATTATCTAATTCAGCTTTAGCTCTTACCGCTAAATCCCAGTTTTTATCTGCTTTTTGTTTTAAAGTCTCTAGTTGTTGTTTAAGGGTCTCTAAGGTTACCGACTCAACATCTGCTTGTTTGTCTTTAGCATCACTGGTTGTCTGTGCTGCGACTTCTAACTCTTCAAAGAAATCTGCTGCTTCTTGTTGATCTTGTTTTTTTTGTTCATTTTCTTGATGATGTTTGTCTTTCACTTTAATTCTCCTACAGCCGACAATTCAGAATTTACATTGA
>CAYLXL010000041.1:14078-18016 GCA_964387745.1 uncultured Gammaproteobacteria bacterium
TTGATTCACTTAGATATGGGGATAAAAAATAATGCTTCAAGTATTATTGGGCATTATTGGGTATTATTTTTAAATAACACTATATTTTAAATCAACTATCTGATGACCATGGCTAAGTCCCCTACGCTCATATTTAGTCAATAGTCTATTGTTATCATTTTCTAGACTATCTAGACCATATAGAGATAGAGCAAGTTTTGAGTTACCGTCCATAACTTTCTTCATATGATTCGCGTAATCTGCCCAATCTGTAGCTAGATGGATAAAACCACCCTGCTTAATTTTGGCAGTTATTTTTTCAACAAACTCTGGCTGAATTAACCTACGTTTGTGATGACGCGACTTTGACCAAGGATCAGGAAAAAAAATTTGGATACCACTTAATGACCCATCCGTAATACACTCTAACACTAAATTAACATCAGCCTGGCAGACTCTAAGATTTGTGATGGGATTTGTCATGGAATTTAAGATAGCCTGGCTTGAATCTTTTGAATCTTTTAGAGCATTAAGGGCTATTAAAATGTTCCAAACGCCTTTTTGAAAGACTTCAACACCAATATAGTTACAATTAGGCTGGCCTTTCGCATTCTTGATAAGGGTCTCACCGTTACCAAAACCAATTTCTAAAATTACTGGGTTATTATTATCGAAAATTTTATTAAAATCCCAAGAAGCAGGTCCGCTTTGATGATCAAGCCCCCATTGCTTATAGCCATCGCGATATATCTGCTCTTTAATGCCAGTCAAAGTACGGTTACGAACAGCAAAGCTTTTTATTGTTCTTATTGCCCTAACATTAGGCAGGTTTGGATGTATTGACATTTTTTAATCTACAGTTAATCTACAATCTTAATCATGAAAAATGACCCTCAAGTATACCAGCAACTAAACTAAAAACAATAAGTAATGTTTAAAAAAATATATCCAGCGTATACCTAATCTATACGTACTCACTAATAACTCATCACAAGCTCTATCCAATGCTTGTTATTATTCCCAATATTATAGTTGCAAAAATTCTATAAAGTGTTAGATTATCTTAATCGTTTGACTATAACGATCGACAATATCAGGAATTATTAGATCCAAAAAATTAAAATAATACATATAATCAAAATGAAGTGAGTATTTATTTATGGAAAACTTAGCAAAAAATCTCAAGTCCTTAATTGAACGCGAAGGAATAAGCGAAGCAGAATTATCAAGACGTTGTGGCGTGACTCAGCCAATGATTAACCGTATTGTGAATGCTAAGACTGATAATCCTAAACTAAAAACTTTATTGCGCATTAGTCGTTATTTTAATATCTCTATTACTGAACTAGTAGAAGCTAAATTTGCTGAAGAGAAAACTGATAAAACTGCCGCAGCTTAATTAATAATCTTGGGATAATGTCTGCATTATCCCTGTATCACTTCCGATTTCTTTCACCAGTTAACATTGAAATATATGGAATTAACAACACTGCTATAATTCCGGTTATCAACGCCATATGACCTACATTCAAAAACGCATTATTATAAGCTTTTAACATAACCTGCATATCAGTTACGCCCTCTGGCACTTCAATCCAATGGCCAATGATCCCTGAAATCCAACCGCCTATTGCCAAAGCCAATAAAAAAGCACCCATAAATAATGTAGTTAATTTTGGTGGTGCTAATTTACAGATTAACGCCAACCCAAGAGCACTGACCAAAATCTCACCTAAACTAATAATAAAATAAGATACCACTATCCAAGTAGATGATACCATTCCATTAGTTGTAAAAAGGTGTGACGTACTTAGCAAATAAAATGCACTACAAGCTATTAATATTCCAGTTGCGAACCGGGAAGGTATCGAAAAAGGCTTTTGTTTATGCTCCATATGAATATAAAATTTAGCAATAATAGGACCTAAGACTGCAACCCAAAAACCATTAAGCGCAGCATAATTACCAGCAGGAATTACATACCCCATAAAATTTCTATCGACATGTTTGTCTATAAATATATTCAAAACACCAAACATTTGTAATTGCATAGAAAAAAAGATAGCTGTTAAAAATAACAAAATTAATATGGCCAGGACTTTGTTACCTTCTATGCGCGGTAAAGTGTAATAAAAATAAACAAACAGCATAACTACGAAAATTACTGTACTAAAAATTAATATTTTTGCATAAAATAAGTTTGATAATAAAAAAGCAGCGAGCAGTGTTAAGGCTAAGATTAGCATCGCTACTGGTACTGCAGTCCCAATCCTTAATGGCTCAAAATCAGCTGCCACACCAATATCTTTAAACACCGACAATTTCTTTAAAAAATAAACTAAACCCAGTACTAAACCGAAACTACAAACCATAAAAGCTGGTGTATAACCAAAGCTCGCATGGATTATAGGAGTTAAAATCATCGAGAATAAACTACCTATATTAATACTCATGTAAAAAATAGTATAACCAGCATCAATACGTGGGTCATGAGGAGGGTAAACTTTTGACAGCAGACTTGTTGGGTTGGGCTTGAAACAACCATTACCTATAGCTATACAACCTAGCGCCCAGTAAAAAATAGCCAAATAACAATTAGGATCATTAAACGAAGCTTTAATACTTGGTAAGGCCATCAAAGCCAGAAAGAAGTATCCAAATGCTAATAAACTAGCACCCATTATTAAAGTTCTTTTAACTCCTAAAAAACGATCTGCTAAATACCCACCAAAAGTTGGGCTAGCATAAACTAAAGCTATAAATGCACCGTTTAATTCTATCGTGTCCTGGGTCGAAAGTTTTAGATAATCAGCAATAAAAAATACTAATAAAATTTGCATTCCATAGTAAGCAAACCGCTCCCAAAGCTCTATAACGAATAAATCATAAAGAGCCTTTGGTTGTTTTAAGTCTGTTTTTGAGCTAAATTTTGGCATGCTTTGCCCTATTGAATTATTATGTTTTTCTGACTATAAATAAATAACTAGACTATATAGTTCATCTTAATCATAAATACATATAACTGTCTAGACTTAAATATATGATCGACAAAGTCAAAGCTAGCAAAAACACTGATAAAATTGTTACTTCTGAGCAATTATTCAAGCTAAAAAAAGCAAGTTCACAAACTGCTTATTTGACCTTTACCTTATCGAACATCCAATATGGTATGAATGTGCACAATATTGATGGCATTATTGAACACCCTGCCCTGATTTATTCTTCACATATGTCTCCACCAGTAGTCGGTCTGCAGCATTATAACAAGAATTATTTACCCATTATGGATTTTGCTGGTTATAGGTCGAATCCTGCGCAGTCAAAAATACTAGTATTATCTACTAGTTTTTTTCGTAATGATAAAATATTTGGTTTATTAATTGACCAAATTAATGAGATCCATCATGCCACACAAAAAGACTTTGTTAAGAATAATTACCCTTTCAATAATCTTTTACCGTCGTATTTTTATATCAACAACCGTCTCAATCGCATCCATCTTTTGGATGTAGCTGATCTAGCTAATCAATTAGATTGGTAATAATCCAACACTCGTCCCTGTCAGCGCTTCAAACCAACTCAAATTACCACAAAACTCAATAAAAACAGAATATTAAGAGAAGCTTAAATTTTGACTATATATTTTTATAACCTACTGAAAAATATGTTATTTATCTCTGTGTAATTTAGGCAACTACCGTAATAAATGACTATACTCAACTTAAGTTCTATTAAAACTATAAGTTTTTTTTATTGTTAGGATTAATAATCTAATAGAATTTTTTAGAAGATGCAGGGTGATATGTAAGTTGTAAACGAGGTTAATAACTTGAATAAGTTGTACAAGTTACTCAAAAGAAAGATTTTTAAGCTTAAGACTAAACCTGTCTTCAAGGCCCGTACGACTACGAATCATATTTTACAAGCACTTGAACCTAGAATCTTATTTGATGCCAGTA
>CAYLXL010000042.1:0-17308 GCA_964387745.1 uncultured Gammaproteobacteria bacterium
TCGAAGGATCTCAATATATTTTCATCTATTGTGATCCCTCACAAAAGCTCGGGATGACGGGTTTGAGCTTTGCACAACCTTATTAAAATTAAGTCGTGCCATGTTTAGGCAACCCCATCCCCTTTTGCTACGCAAAAGGTACTTCCCCTGGAGGCGAAGATCACTCTGTTCATTATCTTTAAGCTGAACACTTACGGAAGAGTTAATCCGTGCAACTTAAAGAGCGCGAATAATTACGCAAAATTAGCTAGTTATTTTGTAACCATCGCTCGAGTATTATTGCAGCCGCGATCGCGTCAATCTTCATGCCTTGTTTAATAAGTTTGTTTTGACGTAACTCCACAAACTTTTGTTGCGCCTCTAGACTGCTGTAACGTTCGTCCACAGTTACAACTTTTAGCTTATATTTTTCTGCAAAATTTTGTTGAAGTTGATCGGCAAAATCTTGTGCATAGCGAGTCATGTCTTGCTTAGAGCCATCTTCTTGATAAGGCATGCCTACTACAATCACATTAGGCTTCCAAGATTTAATTAATTTATCTATAGCTTCAAAATCAGGAAGATTATTTTTAGCAGTGATGATTTCAAGCGGAGTGGCAGTTTTAGTCAAAGTTTGACCAACAGCGACACCTATTTTTTTTAAACCGAAATCAAAGCCAAGGGCAGTAATATGCATGAGTAATTTAGACTATATATTATTATTCAATGCAATATTTTTATGTGATTGAATAGTTTTAGTGGTTTTCTTAGTAAGAGTTTTAGTAACTGAAGCCGTAGTCGTTTTAGTTTTAGCTTTAGGGTCTTTAATAGTAATAGGATTTTTAATATTAATTGACGCAAGTTTACTAATGATGTCATCAGAGTTAGATGCTGGGAAAGGACCAAGTTGTACTCGGTAAATGTTTTTATCACTGTCTTTAGATTTAATACTGTGTAATCTAATGGGGTGATCGAATAAATCGCTAGCTTTAGTCGTTAATTGTAGAGCTTTTTTGCGGTCTATAAAGGAACCAATTTGCATCGTAATCAATGATCCATCAGCTTTTATATTATGATGAGGGTTGTGCTTAAGATTATGTTTAAGATCATGTGGAGCATTTTCTTTTTGACGAGCTTCAGGATCTATCGCAGACAATTCAATGCTAGTCGTACCCGTGCCAACTAATCCAATTTTATGCGCAGCAGCATAGGAAAGATCAAGAATACGGTCAGAATGAAATGGACCACGGTCATTAATTTTAATAATAACTGACTTATTATTAGCCTTGTTAGTCACTTTTGCATAAGTAGGCAAGGGTAAGGTTTTATGCGCGCCTGTCATGGCGTACATATCATACGGTTCACCACTAGAAGTTTTTTTGCCATGAAATTTGGTGCCATACCAGGATGCCAAGCCTGATTGTTTGAACCCTTTACTTTGATCCATAGTAAAATAGCGCTTACCTAAGACATTATAGCTCTCAGGATTGCCATATTTACTCTTAGGTTCAACTTTTGGAATGGGCTCTTTAACATGCGATAGATCGATAGGATGACGCGGCGCACCATCTTTTTCATCAAGAACAACAGTACACGCAGTAATTTTAAGAATACAAATTACTATTGTAGATAACTTTATAAATGAAGTTAGGGAATTAATTTTTTTCTGCTTATTTATACGCATCACTCCAGTAGTCTATACTTTTTTTGCTTCCGTGGCTAGACCTGCAGTTTTATATTCTTGTTTAATTTTTTCGCTTAGTAAATAAACCGCTAGAGCATAATTTTGGCTATTGTTGTATCTGGTAATTACATAAAAATTATTGAAGCCTAATCTATATTGTTTACCTTTTTGAGATTCAAAAGCTAGGATGCTAGTATCTAAATTAGTTTTATAATTTTTATGAACATCAACGCCAAGTTGTTTTAATTTTTTAATATTTAATTCTGGTTTTAATTTATCTATGTGTGGTGATAAAGCTTGGTGGTTCTTTTTGCTAAGTTTAGCTAACGAAACAGTCGTAGTAATAGGTTCATCTTTTTTCCAACCAAATTTATTTAAGTAATTAGCTACGCTGCCAATAGCATTAGGCACGTTCTCTTGTAGGTCGCGCGTGCCGCTATTTGAATAATCAACAGCATAATTCCTAATGCTGCTTGGAATAAATTGCGGATAACCCATAGCGCCGGCGTAAGAGCCAAGATAAGTGCGCGGATCAGAGCTGTCTTCGCGTGATAAAACTAAAAACTGTTCTAGTTCAGAGCTAAAAAAAGCTGAACGGGGTTTATAATAAAAAGCTAGGGTTGCTAGTGTGTCTAATACAGGGTACTTACCCTTATTACTGCCGTAAAGAGTTTCTACGCCAATTAATGCAACTATCACTTGTGGCGGTACGCCGTATTCTTTACTTGCACGTTCTAATGTACTTGCATTGTCTTGCCAAAATTTTACACCGTCTTTAATCCGTTTATCATTAAGAAAAATAGTTTCATATTTATACCATGGAAGTTTTTCGGCAGGTTTTTGTATAGCTGCGATAACACCTGGTTGATATTTGGCATTATATAAAAAATAACCTAAGTCTCTAGGTTCTAAGTTATGTTTTTCAGCGACGCGTGCTATAAAATCATCTACTTCTGGGCCAGTAATATAGGTAGGATCCTGTGCAAAACTTATATTAAGAACTAAGTTTAGAATAGAAGCACCAATAATTTTAGGAATATTAAATTGCGTACGCATAACTTACCACCATGACCCATTAACAGAGAATTACGAGAGGAGAAATTATTGTATCATTACTTAATATTAAGAATCTAGCAATTTTCTATGACTTCGAATCGACATGATAATACCAAAAGTTGCCATAATCGTAACCATAGAGGTACCACCATAGCTCACTAATGGTAATGGCAGGCCTACAACCGGTAGCATTCCTGAGACCATGCCAATGTTGATAAATATATAAATAAAAAATGCCATGGTTAAGCTACCTGCAGATAATCGCGAAAAAGTATCCTGTGCACTGGTGCTAATATCAATACAACGAAGAATTATTAATGTGTATAAGATTAATAATACGATAGCGCCGACTAAACCAAATTCTTCACCAAGTACTGCAAAAATAAAGTCGGTAGTTTTTTCTGGTAAAAATTGTAAATGAGCCTGAGTGCCGTTTAACCAGCCTTTACCCCAAGTACCACCAGAACCAATAGCTATTTTTGATTGTAAAATATGATAACCACTACCTAAAGGATCTTGTTCAGGATAAATAAAAGTATAAATACGCTTTTTTTGATAATCATGAAGCATAAACCAAATAACTGGTAAAACAGATAATGCACCAAACATGGCTGTAAAAATCATTCGCCATTTAATGCCAGCAAAAAATAATACAAATAAACCGCTCGCTAAAATTAATAAAGCAGTACCTAAATCGGGTTGCTTGGCAATTAATAATACCGGTACCATAATTAATACTAAAGAGATTATTATTTGCGAAAGTTTCAGAGGGAGTTCTTTGGTACTCAAGAAACTAGCAAGTAATAATGGGCATGCTATTTTTAAGAGTTCTGATGGTTGAAATTTAAATACACCCACGCCAAGCCAGCGTTGTGCCCCTTTACCAGTATGACCTACTAATAACGTCGCTAGTAACAACACGACACCAAAAAAATAAGCCCATGGTGCCCATTGTTTATAATAGTGCGGCGGAATTTGGGCTAGCCCAAACATCAATAGACTTGCTAAAAATATATGCAGCAATTGTCGTTCTACTATATAAATATTGGATGAGCTTGCGCTGTATAAAACAAATTGCGCAAAAATTAAGAGTAAAGCTATTAAAGCTAGTAAAACTGGATCTAAATTAAAACGTTGAAAAAAGTGTCTAAAATTATAACGCTGTGGTTTATAATTGGTTTTTTTTCTACTGGCTTTAGTATTATTGCTAGTTTTCATAATTTAGTAGTTTATTCAGCTTCGTTAGGAAAGATAGGTTCATCGTGGTTCCATTCATTATCGCCAGAACTAGGTTGTGTTTGATCAAGATCTAACGATTGACCTTCTTGATCATCTTGATTATTTTTTAAGAAATTAGGTACATCATTATTATTTTGTTGATTTGGGTTAGGAAGCTTGGCTTTGATTTCAGGATTATCTAATAGGTAAGCATCCATCATTTTTCGAGCTATTGCGTGTTTCGTTGGCGTGCTGGTTTCGCCAGCATTTTCAACAATAACAGATATGGCTATCTGTGGGGCTTCAACTGGAGCAAAAGCCATAAATAATTTATGATCCTGCAGATGTGCTTTCGAGCCGCCTGCTCCTAGTGCTACTACCTGAGCTGTACCTGTTTTACCGGCAATCGTATAGGTTTCTGGAAATTTGATGCTGCGAGCTGTACCACTGTCATCTGCAGTTACACCATGCATTGCACTAATCACATAGTCTAAAGCTTCAGGGTAACCAGCAATAATAGTGTCCGCAGATTTAGGCTCATAACGCACAAATTCAAAATCTGGAGTTTTCTTTTGTAATAAGAAGTGCGGTGTCGTACTAACACCGCGCATCGCAATGACGCTCGCTGCTTGTGCTAGCTGCATTGGCGTTATCAGAATATAACCTTGCCCAATGCCTGTTATAATTGTTTCACCAGGATACCAGCCTTCTTTTCTTACCGAACGTTTCCATTGTCGAGAAGGGACCAAGCCAGCAAGTTCATCTGTAATATCAACATTGGTTTTATTGCCAAACCCGATTTGTTTGTAAATATATTCTAGATTATCAATCCCCATGGTTTTTGCAGCAGTATAAAAATAAACGTCGCAAGATTGAATAATGGCATTACGCATATTCATATATCCATGGCCAGAGCGTTTCCAACAATGATAAGTATGGCGGTCGCCCTCCAAATTAAAATAACCTGGGTCAAAGACTTCACGTTCTGGTGCAATGGTATTTGATATAAAGCCGCCGAGGGCAACAATAGGTTTTACTGTTGAACCAGGTGGATATAAACCTCGGATAGCACGATTATAGAGGGGCTTGTTTGGATCGGTTTGTAATTTTTTATATTCGCTAGGTGGGATACCAGAGACAAATAAATTTGGATCATAACCAGGGTTACTAACTAAGGCTAAAATTTCTCCGTTGTTAGGGTCAATAGCAACTATAGAACCGCGTTTACCTTCTAGTAATTTGGTACCAAGCTGCTGAAGTTTAATGTCTATGGTTAAATATAAATCGTTACCTGGAATGGGTAGATGCTGTTGAATAACTTTATTAACTCGACCTCGAGCATTGATCTCGACTTCTTGACGACCTACGGTTCCGTGTAGATCATTTTCATAATATTTTTCAATACCAAGCTTACCTATATATTGCGTATCAGCGTAGTTTTCTTGATCAATAGTCTCCAGTTCTTGATCGTTGATTCTGCTTACATAACCTAAGACATGTACTAACTCATCTTTGTACGGATAATGTCGAACCAGTTTGGCTTTCATCTCAATGCCAGGGAAGTTATGACGATTAACCGCAAAGGAAGCGAGTTCTTCTTCGGTCAAATTAGTCTTAATAGGGATACCTGCACGACTGTAGCCGCGTTTTAGCAAATCATAGAATTTGAGTTCATCAGCTTCAGTAATCGGGATAATTTTATTAAGGTCACTAATGGTCTTTTTTAGGTTCTTAATCTGATGTAAGTTGATTTCTAATTCTAAGATGGCTTTGTTTTCAGCCAAGATGACCCCGTTGCGATCATAAATAAGACCTCGATTAGGTGCGATCGGTAACAGATTAATCCGATTGTTTTGTGAATAAGTACTGTAGCGATCAAATTGCAATACTTGCAGCTTGAATAGATGAATGATGAGCGCGAAAAAGGCCATAATAATAAAGACTATCGCAGTATTAGCCCTATTACTGTGCAATACCTGCTCTTTATGATAATTTTTTATATTAATGCCAGTCATTGGTTATTCAGTATTTATAATGCCAGTAGGGTCAAATTTTTCGATTATAATAACACGTTGCCATCTTATAATAATAGATTATTTATGATAGGGAAGGTGCTTTAATATAGTAAATGCTCTATATAGTTGTTCGACTAATACGATTCTGACTAAAGGATGCGGGAGTGTTAGCTTCGATAAAGAAATTTGATCATTGGCACGTTGTAAACATTCTGTAGATAAGCCATCGGGACCACCGATTATGATACAAATATTTTTAGGCATGGTCTGCAATTTATCAACATATTCAGCCAAGCTTTCTGAGCTATGTTGTGTACCACGGGAGTCCAGGGCAATAACATGATCTGAATTGTTAATCTTGGCTAAGATGCTTTGCCCTTCAATTTTTTTAGATTCTTCTGGGTTCGTATTTTTATTGCGGGTAGCTAAATTTAAAGTAATAAGATTAATTTTGCAGTAATTCTTAAGACGCGCGAGATAATCAGCCGATCCTACCTCAACCCATTCTGGCATTTTGCTGCCAACGGTGATGATATTGATGTTCATTGATCTTAATTAATCTTAATTATGTTTAGCCTGATCATAGATAACAGGAACATTACCCCATAAGGCTTCTAGATTATAGAAGTCTCTGGTATCTTGCTGCATTACATGAACTAAGATATCGCCTAAGTCGACTAGTACCCAATCAGAGTTAGTTAGCCCTTCTACACCAAGAGGCTTAATATTAAATTTTTTAAGTTCAGAGACTAAATTTTGAGCAATTGCATTTACGTGTCGGTTAGACCGGCCGCTGCATAGGATCATGCGATCAGCAATACTAGTCATCCCTTCTACGTTTAAGATCTTGATATCAATGCCTTTTAAATCATCTAAAATTTTTGCAACTAGGTTTTCAGTTTCTGTGATAGTCATTAATTATATCGAACCTTTATTGTATTGAGGTATTAGTTTAGGAGCTGATTATACTAAGTTATCATCGTATATACAATTCATGCTCTAAAATATAATTAATTACTTGTTTTGGCAGGAAGCTTTGTAATTTAGTCAAAATAATATCTTTCTCCAAATGTTCTGTATAATATTTTCGTATAAGCGCCCTAATTTGCGTACCAGAAATATCAATCAATTTATTATCGAGGAATATTACGGCACCATTAGGCTTATATTTATAAGTATTGGTTAAAATATTTAATTCATCTAGGGTAATCGTATTATTTTTTAAATAATTTTCTGCCCAGGTGGTAGGGGTTTGAGGGCTTAAATTACGATTCAGCACTATAAAGTTGCATGAAGTAATTAATTTTTCAAAATTATGCCAAGTTGGCAAAAGTTCAAAAGCGTCCGCCCCTAAGATAAGCCATGGAAGACAATGGGGGTGCTGCTGGCTGATAGAGTCGAGGGTATCCACCATATAAGAGGGCCCTGCTCTCTCTAGTTCCGAGTGACTAATAATAAACTTATTATTACTTGCAGTTGCAAGCTCTAGCATTGCCTGGCGTTGGTTTGCACTTGCTTGAGGTATGGCTCGGTGAGGGGGGGTTTTGTTAGGAATAAATATTACTTGGTCGAACTTCAATCGCTCTAGAACTAGCTGGGCAATCTGTAAATGCCCGTTGTGCACGGGGTCAAATGTACCACCTAGTAGAGCGATGTGTTTTTGCATGTATTGTTATAAGCCTAAAACTTCTTTTTGAATTAGAGTTAATTCTCTTGTGCCTTTTTCAGCAAGGCTGATCAAATCAGGTAAGACTTTTAACGGTATAGACTTTTGATTTTCTGCCGTACCTTGAATCTCGATTAACTCACCAAACTCATCAATAACCAGATTCATGTCCATTTCAGCATTCGAGTCTTCTTTGTAATCAAGATCTAAGATAGTCTGGTCTTTATAGATCCCCACAGAAATAGCCGATACAGTCTTAATCATTGGATTTTTTTTAATAACTTTATTAGCAAACAGCTTCTGCAAAGTAAGACCTAAAGCCACACAGCCACCTGTTATCGCTGCAGTTCTTGTTCCGCCATCTGCTTGGATAACGTCACAATCAATAATAATAGTATGTTCACCCAATAGCTTTAAATCAACACATGAGCGCAGGGCTCGGCCGATAAGTCTTTGTATTTCTTGAGTTCTTCCAGACTGCTTACCTTTGGCCGCTTCTCGTTCCATTCTTGAATGTGTCGAGCGAGGCAGCATACCATATTCAGCTGTTAACCAACCCTGATTTGTGCCTTTTAGAAACTTTGGTACGCTATCTTTTTGAAAGCTGGCTGTGCAAATTACCTTCGTACCACCAAAAGAAATTAAAACAGAACCATCAGCATTACAAATATAATCTTTTTGGATAGAAACAGCTCGAAGGCTGTCATGGTTGCGGTCATTACTACGATTTACTACTTCTGGCATTATTTACTCTTACTTTAATTTATTTGATTTATTACTTGTTAGGGCTTAGGCTTTGCTGCATAATATTAGGTTAAAAACTATAGTATCATATACGTCTTTTAACGGTAGATCCATTAAATTAATTTCTAGAAATTCTAAAATATGATTAAAAAAGGCCATTTGATAGTAGTAGCTGCGCCGTCGGGGACGGGCAAGACCACCATAGTTGCTGCCCTATTAAAAGCAATGCCGGAATTAAAGCTTTCCATCTCGCATACGACGAGACCAATCAGGCCAGGTGAAAAAGACGGTATTGATTATTATTTTGTTAATAGTAAAGATTTCAAGGGCTTACTTAAAGATCAAGTATTTCTTGAGTATGCTAAAGTTTATGAACAGTATTATGGCACTTCAAAAGTTTGGGTTGAGTCAGAGTTAAATAAAGGCTCGGATATAATTTTAGAAATAGATTGGCAAGGGGCTAGGCAGATTAAAGCTATGTTTAGCGACCAGGCTGTTTTTATTTATTTATTACCGCCATCTTTAAAAGTCCTACAAGAGCGTTTAACCTCAAGGGCGCAAGATAATCAAGAAGTCATTAATTATCGATTAGCAAAAGCTAAAGAAGACATTTCTCACTATGACGAATTTGATTATCTAGTAGTAAATAATGATTTAGATCAAGCCGTTAATGAATTAATAGCTATAATTAAAAGCAGGAAGCTATTATTAAAAGATCAAAAAGTAAATTTAAACAGCTTATTAAGACAATTATTAGATTAAATATTTATTATAACGGGGATATATATGGCAAGAATTACAGTAGAAGATTGTTTAAAGAATGTTAAAAATAGATTTGATTTAGTTTTACTAGCATCTAAAAGAGCTAGACAACTTGCCAGTGGTGAATGTGAGCCAACAGTGCCTTGGGAAAATGATAAAGAAACTGTAGTGGCTTTACGTGAGATAGCTGCCGGTACTTTTACTGAAGCAGATTTAATTAAACAAGAAATTGAAGAGCAGTTGGAAAAAGCTGCAATTGAAAATCAAGATTTGCAAGACAGATTTGAAGACACTGTGAATTCTTGAGTTTTTGAATTCTTGAACTCTTGAACTCTTGAACTCTTAGGGAGAAAGATCTTGCGTAAGCAAGATCAGTTAATGGAACATTATGACTTCGTTTAATGCTCTTAGACATAAATTAGAAAAATATCTTGACGCTGAACAAGTTGAAAAGGCTTACGATGCCTATGTTTTCGCTAAAACAGCTCACAAAGATCAATTACGGATCTCTGGTGAGCCGTATATCTCTCATCCCTTGGCTGTATGTGAAATTTTATCTGATTTAAAGTTAGATCTACAAAGTATTCTCGCAGCCTTATTGCACGATACTATCGAAGACACTAACATAAAAAAAAGTGACATCGTCGAAAGATATGGCGAAGTAGTTGCTGAATTAGTGGATGGTGTCAGCAAATTAAAACATTTACCTACCAATACTCGTGCTGAAGTACAAGCTGAAAATCTTCGCAAAATGATGCTTGCTATGGTGCGTGATATCAGGGTTATTATTATAAAGATGGCTGATCGTTTGCATAATATGCAAACTTTAGGATCTTTAAAACCCGCTAAGCGACGCAGAATTGCGCGAGAAACTTTAGAAATCTATGCGCCGATTGCCCATCGCTTGGGTATGCATTATTTTAAAACAGCGTTTGAAAATTTAGGTTTTGATCATCTACATCCTATGCGGGCGCGAGTGTTACGTGAAGAAGTTAGTAAACAGCATCGAGTTAAATTAAAACTTGTTGATCAAATTAAAAAAAACATTGCTGAAAAATTAGAAGCAGTAGGCATTAAAAAATATAAAGTTATTGGCCGCGAGAAAAACGTATATAGCATCTATAAAAAAATGAAAGATAAGCATATACCATTTAGTGAAATAATGGACATTTATGCTTTTAGAATAGAGGTTCAGAACTATGATGATTGTTACCGTACTTTAGGTATAGTGCATGGTTTGTTCAAACCGGTATCTAACAGATTTAAAGATTATATAGCTATTCCTAAAATAAATGGTTACCAATCTTTGCACACTGTTTTGCGTGGTCCTCATGGTGTACCAATTGAAATTCAAATAAGAACATATGAAATGAAGCAGTTAGCAGAAAACGGTGTTGCTGCTCATTGGCTTTATAAAACCAGTGATTCCAGTATAACTACTGCGCAGATTAAAGCACGTGAGTGGTTTTCGTCATTATTAGAAATGCAAAAAAGTGCTGGAGATTCTTTAGAGTTCATTGAAAATGTTAAAGTTGATCTTTTCCCTGACGAGCTTTATGTCTTTACGCCATTAGGAGATATAGTCAAATTGCAAATCGGTAGCACAGCTGTCGACTTTGCTTATGCAGTGCATACAGATATAGGCAATACTTGTGTTGCTACAAGAATTGATAATCGTTTATCACCACTTAGTACAGTTCTTGAAAGCGGGCAGACGGTTGAAATTATTTCTGCTAAAGGTGCGCGTCCTAATCCAGCTTGGTTAAGTTTTGTGCAATCAAGCAAAGCGCAAAATAGTATTAAACATTATTTAAGAGATCAGAAAAAAGCAGACACGCATTCTCTAGGAAAAAAACTATTAGATCAGGCTTTGACAGACTGTAATATAGATTTAGAAGAGGTCCCGCAAGTAATAATTAATACTTTACTAAAAGAATGCAATCTAAATACACTTGATGAGCTTTATGAAGATACTGGAGTAGGTAATAGATTAGCAGTTTTAATTGCCAAACGATTGGCTGAATTACTGAAAAAAGATTTAGCTGCTTTTAAAGATATTAACGATAGTCAAAATATACCTATTAAGCCAAGTAAGCCAATAACTATAAAAGGCACAGAAGGTATGGCGCTTTCGTTTGCAGAGTGTTGTTATCCTATCCCCGGCGATGCTATTGTTGGCGTCTTTATTGAGAATAAGGGCCTAGAGGTCCATACGGAAAATTGTAAAACGTTAATAACTTACAAAAACCATAAGCATGGTAATAAAGCACTACGTCAAGAATTAAGAAACCAAATGCCATTGTGTTGGGCAGAAGATTGTGTAGGATTATATAAAGTTAAGATCGTTATTGATGTAGCCAACAAACGTGGTATGCTAGCACAAATGGCAATGGCTATATCATCCGCTAAAGCTAACATCGAAAAAATTACAACCGAAGATCAAGATGGTGGATTATATACTCTCATAACGATGTTATTGGGTGTAAAAGACAATAATCATTTAGCAGAAGTTATGCGTAGTCTACGCAAAATTAAACATGTTAATAAAGTTGCTCGTTATAATTAATTAAAAATAAATAAAGATTCATTATGTCTAATAAAGTTACCATTTCTACTGATAAAGTCCCAAAACCAATAGGTGCCTATTCACAGGCTGTTCAAGTCGGTAATTTAGTTTTTATTTCGGGTCAAATTGCTATCAACCCTGAAAATAATGAGTTAGAAATTGATACGATTGATCGTGAAATCATCCGAGTCTTTAATAATCTTAAAGCCATATGTGAAGCCGCAGGTTCAAATATCAATAACATAGTCAAACTTAACCTTTATCTCACTAATTTAGCCAATTTTGGTGTGGTTAATGAAATAATGGGTAAATTCTTCGCAGAACCCTACCCGGCGCGTGCCGCCGTTCAGGTATCGGCCCTGCCTAAGGGGGTAAATTTTGAGGCCGATGCGGTTTTGATGGTTTGATACCGTCACCATTTAAATTTATCTTTATTTTAATTAAGATTCAATAGGTCATAAGTCTTTATAGCCCCAACAGCCAGCATATTCATGTTTATTTACTAAACTTAAAGTGATTCATTGTATTTTATATAAAACAGTAGCTTACCTGTTACTTCTTTTTTAACAAATATTATTGTTCAACTTTCAATGAGTTGGCTTTTTAAAGTAAGTTTTTTCAACCTATTTCAGTGAGTTAGCAATTTCTTAAGTGACTATCCAAATTTGATTATCAGTATTCTTCTTATTATACTAACTAAGTAGCTTGTTATTTTTTTTGTAAGTATCCCTTAGAAGCAGGCGCGTTTAAACATGGTTATAGCGTTTGTTGGGGCTGGAGGAAGTTATGGTTTTGAGTCCTGAGTTGCTTAAAAATATTGATGACTTCTTAAAAAGGTGTGATAAGGCTTATAAGAACTATGAAAATCCTAATTTACTGCCGAATATCAACAGACAACCACTGGATGAAATAGGGAAACAGAATTTTAAAATTGTAGCTACTGCTCTTAGGGAAAGTGGACTGACGGATGAACATAAAGAAATGTTGTTTAATCAACTTAAAAATCAATTTAATGTCGGACCTAGTGATTTTAATAGTTTTTTTCAATTCAATGAAAGAATGATAGGTGTGAAGAGCTGGAAGGGAATGAGCAGGTTAGGTTTAATATTTCCGGAAAGGCCCAGAGATAACGCACTAAACGCAGAAACAAAGTCTGATAAAACTCCGGGGCAAGGATACGAAGATATGCAAACAGCTGAAGTTATTCGGAGGCCAGCAGTCTCGCCAACGGGAAATGAAAACGAAGCAGCCCGACAAAGTTTGAATGACTTGGAGACAGGTAGAGCTAAGAGGGGACAGGGATCAGATGGAGAGCCTCAAACTTCTAAGGGAGGTATGCGCTTCATGTATGAGCTCACTACTGCTCGGGCTAAAAGAAGTTCAAAGCCGGATACCAGTAAACCAGATACCAGCGAACCGGATACCAGCGAACCGGATACGAGTAAAGTAATAGATATGGAGACGGGAAGAGCTACTCGTCCTCGGCCAAAGACCTAAGGTTGCTCCGCCTAAAGCTGTAAAAAGTTTTTAATCTTTTTAGTAATTTCAACTAGTTAGTTGCAAATGGTCAGTTAGACATTGATAAAACATCTTTTGTGGCTACACTTAGGATAATATACTTTAAGAATGTGATTTTATGCCTAACGATAGTTTCGATAAAATGCCTGAAAATTTTTGGGATGCTATACTCAATAGAAAAATGCAAGAGGCTTTTGGGAACCTACTAAAACAACCATGCACGACTAAAAGTTTATCAGAAAAATTTTCGACATACTCTCAATTATATGAATTTATAGCTAACAATGAACCGAAAGGTGGTCATGCAGCTTTAATGGATTTAATTTCAAAAAAAATCGCCGCTCATATGGAGAATATCTCAAACCATACAAGCGCAAAGAAGATGGAATTTCAAAACGAATGCTATGAAGAGTTAGCTAAAAAGATAACAGAATATACGATGAAATTACAAGAAGGAATAAGTGTAGTAGAAAAATTACACAAAACCAAAACGAATGAGTGGGGCGAGAAGAGCGCGTTAGGTAAATATTCAAGAATGATGCCACAGTTTGGAGAGGAAATACAAGATCAAAAGGCAGAGCTAGCCGATCTTCAACAGAGGATAAAACAATATATACCCGGGAGAACAGCATATAAGCAATTTTCAACGTGTAAAGATTATTTGTCCAAGTTTAGTGCATTGAAAAACAGTTCTGGAGTGTCAGTTAAAACAGTCATTAAAGCAGCCACTAAATCTGAAGGGCCACATATACCAGAGCCAAGAAATAAAAGTAAGCCTCCTTCATTTAAATCATAAAGTCACAGCATATTTAATAAAATCAAGAATCTTCCTTGAAGATGCTATATATTATAATATAAATAAATTATTTGATTTATATTAAGCACGCACAGGACTCATATGCAATTCAAAAACAAGATTAACACAACCCTAATCATAGGTATGACTTTATTAAGCACGGGCTGTTCATACACTATAGATGCCAGTGATGAAGGCATCGTTAATCTCAATAGCCGCGTCGACAATGGTGTAGTGCTATTGGGGAGTGATAGCGCTGATGATACTAATAAAGAATTAAAGAGTGTTTTAATTAAACATGATGATAATATTTTAAGTCCTATTGATGAAGCTGAAGAAAAAAATTACACAAGCATCTTCCAAAATGAAGATAATTCTGCAGAAAAAAGCCGTGAAGCTAATTATGCGGTGAAGTCAAAGGTTAATCAATTAAATCAGCAATTAATTAAACAGTTGAAACTAACTAATCATAATAGTGAAGTTTCTAAGACAACTAAAAAAACTAAAACATCTAAAATTCAGACGACTAAAAAAGTCATTAGTAAAAAAACACCTAAAGGCGGATTCAGCGAAACTGCCAGCAAAAAAACTATAGAGACCAAAACGGAGCCAGTTTATAAATCAACAAGATTTAGTGGTATCAAATTCAATAAACAACAATTGCGTCATCTGATGGACGGGTACTCAGCTGATTTTGATCAATATGCTAGTGAAGACCAATTAAGTAGATTTGCGCATTTTGTTAGAGGTGCAATGAGTAACAATGCTGAGCATCAAAGCAATTTGGCTGATTTCTATTTAGATGGTGTTAATGGCGACAGTTATGAAGAATTAGCATTGAGCTGGTACCTTATAGCAGCTTCTAATAATGATCCATATGCGCAGTATATGCTTAGTATTATGTATGAACGTGGCTTAGGCGTTCCACAAGATTTAAATAAATCTGTGGCTTGGTATAAAAATGCAAGTGGACTTAAACATAGCAGTGATGCAAAAGTTCTTGTCTCTAAACGTTTTGCTTTGCCAACAAGCACGCTTTACGATAAAAAATTAGCATTACAATGGATGGAATCAGCAGCTAAAGATAATAATGTGCTGGCGCAAGAATTATTAGGCGATATGTATGCACAAGGCAAAGGAACTGAGAAATCAGAGTTAGACGCTTTAAAATGGTATGCTAAAGCAGCTGCCCAAGAATCAACTTATGCGCAATATAGCTTAGGTTTAATGTTTTATAATGGCCAGGGAGTGGAGCAGAACTTACAAGAAGCTAGTAGATTGTTAAGTGCTGCTGCTTTTGGTGGCAACTCAGAAGCACAATTTTTATTAAGTAGAATGTATGAACAAGGCTTTGGTGTTAAAAAAGATAAACCAACAGCTTATGCTTTATTGAAATTAATTCCTGCCGATAGTCTTGCTATGAGTGATGCTGATGAAAAAATAAGCAATTTAATAACTTCAATGACGCCAGAAGAACGTATGCGGGCTGAGAATTTATCTAAATATTTTAAATCACGAGTTGTGACTATTTAAATCTATCTAGGACAAAAATGGACTTTATGCAATGACTTTGACTGAACTCAAATATATCGTTACCGTTGCGCGCACGAAACATTTTGGTAAAGCAGCGGAAGAATGTTTCGTGAGCCAGCCTACTTTAAGTGTTGGTATCATGAAGCTTGAGGATAGTTTAGGAATAACTATTTTTGAGCGTGGTCGCAGTGAAGTTAAAGTAACCCCGATAGGTCAAGCAATCATTAATCAAGCAATTAATGTCCTAGCCGAATGTGAAGTACTTAAAAATATTGCTGTAGCAGATAAGCATCAATTACGTGATCCAATTAAGATTTCGAGCACTTATACTATAGGTAAATATTTATTCCCACATTTAATTAGACAAGTTTATAATTTATCTCCTGAGACGTCAGTAGTATTAAATCAAGATTATCATGAGCAATTAATTCATAAATTATTAAATAAAGAACTTGATCTGTTATTATTAGCAACCAATGTTATTAACAGTAACGATAGTGGCAATCATTATCTTTATAATTTAGATAATCTGAGTAGTAGCTTAAATAATCCAGATCTTTGCTTTCAGCCAGTTCTACAAGAAGAATTATATCTTTTAACTAACAACAATAAATATAATACAACAAATCTCACGATTAGAGATATCAATTTTACAGAGCTTGTTGTGATGAATAAACAGCATTGTTTGCATGGTCAATCATTGAGTATAAATCCTGAATGGTATGAGCAAAAAGACTCAGCAAAAGAATCAAGTATAGATTCATTAGAATCACTTTACGCGCAAGTAAAACTGTCTTCAGGAACTGCTGTTATTCCTGCTTTATTCAGTCTGGATCTTAAACAAAAAACTGATGATAATGTTAAGGTTGTATTATTTAATAAACCCGTACCGAGCCGTGTTTTGAGCTTGGTCTGGCGTTCTGATTTCCCACGGATGCATGTGGTTGAGACATTTAAAAATGCACTGCGTGCGATTAATATACCTGGTTTGCAGGTGGTTGTTTGAAATTTTGTTGTTTTCATGACGGCGCTCTGGAGGTTCAATTAATTATATTAGTTTTTACCTCACCCCAACCCTTTCCTAGAATTGGTTCAGAAAATTATTATATTTACGGGCTAGGAGAGGGAGCAGATTGTGCACACTGTAGGTTCAACTAATTATATTAGTTTTTACCTCACCCCAGCCCTCTCCTAGAATGGGTTCAGAAAAATTTACTATTTACGGGCTAGGAGAGGGAGCAGATTGTGCACAGTGCACTATCTTTGAATTAAATTGGCTCTATGGTGGTACACTCAAACGATCTGTTATAGCTTTAAGAACCTCTTGTCTTTTGTATAAAACATCATCATTCCAAAAACGTAGGACACTAAAACCAAGAATTTCTAACCTCTGAGTTCTAAATTTATCCTCTGCATTCAAATTAATATGGTGATAACCATCAAGTTCAATAATCAATTTCTTGTAAACACACAAAAAGTCTACGATATATTTATCTATTGGCACTTGGCGTTTGAACTTGTAGCCAGCCAATTTACGATCACGTAAATATATCCATAAATATGCTTCTGCTTCAGTAGAACGTATACGTAAATCGCGAGCTAAATGAACATGCTTGTGCATTTTGATGATTTGGGATATTTTTTTGTTTATTTTACATTTATTACAGCATCTTGGAAATTTTTAGTTCCTAATTTAATTAACATGAACAGCAGCGCGCACAATCTGCTCCCTCTCCTAGCCCGTAAATATAATAATTTTCTGAACCAATTC
>CAYLXL010000043.1:0-17270 GCA_964387745.1 uncultured Gammaproteobacteria bacterium
TTCAAGTTCTCGGACGACTTTTTCTTAGGATGACGTACCCCGTGAACAATTACTGTTTTTGTCTATAAATCAAGATGTTAGGTAAAAACTGGAATAGGACATTTTCCAAGTGGTTCCACAGTTTTCAAATTTTTCTTAAGGTTCACTTAATTCTTCTTTATTAGAATAAATAAAATATTCGTAAAATGAGAAGAAACATGGGGCATAATACAGAGTTAAGTTTCGCTAGATCATCTAGCCGATCAAGCCTTAGTTCGCCTAGAATCGACCGGGGAATCGACCAGGCTTCGGAGAGAACACCACTTTTAATGTTCAGGCAGCCAGAACCTCTCCAAAATCCACTCCCAGAATCAACGCATTTTGAAGTACCGCCTGGAGCAGACGTTTGGGCGGAAGCCGAAAGTTTATCTAATTATTATTTCCCACCTCATCCTTTTCCTCTTCCTGAACTACAACGACCTGACATACCAGCGTTTGATTCTGTTCCAAAAAACAAATCTAAACTTAAACAGTATATAATTACCGGTGCCCTTTTAATTGGATTGATTGTTGGTTTAGCCTTATTAATTGCAATAAATATAGCATTGGGATTTATTGCTATCCTATCATCCACTGTCCTAACAGGCCTAGCAGTATTAGGAGGAGTAGCTCGCTTTGCTTATATAAAACTTACAACTCCCAAAAGAACACAAGTATCTGCTGTAGATGCTTTGTTTGGAGAACAAGTGCGTATTTGTATTAAACCCAATAGAGGTTTCGTTAGGCAAGATAGAACTACTGAACCTCAGCTAGATGATATGTGCTCTGATTCCGAAATAGAACCAAGTAGAGTAAGGGCATCAGCAAGCGAGATTGAGGTAATGGAATTAAGAAAGAAATTATTCAACGATTTCTGGGAATTTAATCAAGCTTTATACAATCTTAAAAATTTCGCATCCATGCCTGTAGATGATCGTTTGATTAAAATGTATGAAGAAGGCAGGAACCTCCACAAAGAATTCTCAGATACATTCTTAAATGGTAATGATAACGAACCTAATGATGCTGATAGTTTATTAGATTGGCTAAATAAAATTAAACAAGAAACTACAAAATATAAACAAGCCATCAGCTCTCAGCAAAGACCTGCTCTTAGATTTAGGATTTAGATAAATCAACTTAAGTTACTAAACAAGTTAGGCCTGGTCGAATAAAGAACCGGTATAATCTACTATCTCGCGCCTATTTATTCTATTGTAAGCAAGCCCAAATTTACATAGACTGTATCTATACCATAAATTATCAAGGAAGATATTCCCATGGGCTCTACTTCAACTATTCAAACTAACAAACAAACTCTTGATTATAAAATCAAAGATATCTCTTTGGCTGAATGGGGTCGTAAAGAAATAACTATAGCTGAAAATGAAATGCCTGGGCTTATGGCTCTACGTAAAGAATATAAAAAAGCTCAGCCATTAAAAGGTGCTAAAATTGCTGGGTGTTTACACATGACAATTCAAACTGCAGTATTAATTGAGACGCTAATTGATCTAGGCGCAGAAGTGCGCTGGTCTTCTTGTAATATTTTTTCGACTCAAGATCACGCTGCTGCTGCAATCGCTGCAAAAAATATTCCAGTATTCGCCTGGAAAGGCGAAACTGAACAAGAATACTGGTGGTGTGTTGAACAAACCATTAAGGGCCCTAACGGCTGGGAACCTAATTTATTATTAGACGATGGTGGCGATTTAACTGTTATTATTCACGATAAATACCCAGAGCTGTTAAAAAATATTAAAGGTATTTCTGAAGAAACCACGACCGGTGTACATAGACTATATGAAATGGAAAAAAATAAGATACTTGGCGCCCCTGCTTTTAATGTCAATAATTCTGTCACCAAATCCAAATTTGATAATTTTTATGGTTGTCGTGAAAGTTTAATCGATGGCATTAAACGTGCAACTGATGTAATGATTGCAGGTAAAGTTGCAGTAGTACTTGGCTATGGTGATGTCGGTAAGGGTTGTGCACAATCATTAAGAGCACTTGGCGCTACAGTGTACATTACTGAGATTGATCCTATCTGCGCCCTGCAAGCAGCAATGGAAGGCTACCGAGTAGTTACGATGGAAGATGTAGCTGATGTGGCTGATATCTTTGTTACCGCAACTGGTAACTGCCAGGTTATTAATCATGAACACCTACAAGCAATGAAAAATGAAGCCATTGTTTGCAACATTGGCCATTTTGATTCAGAAATCGATATCGCCAGTCTAAGAAAATATAAATGGGAAAATATTAAGCCTCAAGTTGATCATGTAATTTTCCCCAATGGTAAAAAAATTATTGTGCTAGCAGAGGGACGCTTAGTCAATTTGGGATGCGCAACAGGTCATCCTAGTTTTGTCATGTCTAATTCTTTTACTAATCAAGTTTTAGCTCAAATAGAGCTTAATCAAAACTCACATAAATACGATAAGAAAGTTTATGTTTTACCGAAAATATTAGATGAAAAAGTAGCTAGACTGCATTTAGATAAAATTGGTGCCAAGCTGACAAAATTGACCAAAACTCAAGCGGATTATTTAAGTATCAATGCTGATGGGCCTTATAAGCCGGATTATTATCGTTATTAGAGACTTTTTTTATTTTTTCGTACTTATTTGCATTTAAACTTTCTAGCAGCCATATATCTAAGGTTTGCTGCATGTTCAACCAGCTTTCAGGCGTAGTATCCAAAAAATGTGCCAAACGTATTGCCATATCTGTAGTTAGTGGACGCTGTTCATTTAATATTTGAGACACTGTCCGACGAGAAACACCTAAACGATTTGCAAGCTCAGTTTGAGTGATGCCTAAAGCTGGTAAAATATCTTCTCGTATTATTGCACCTGGATGAGTTGGTTTACGTTTTTTTGATCTTAAAGTTATCATTAGTGATAGTCCTCAAAGTTAACATCATATGCATTACTTTTTAGGAATATAAAAGTGATTCGCCAATTTTGCTTACTGATACTGCCCAAATACCACTTTTGTTTCCAGTCAATTGATGTAGGTTCCAGCCTATTAAATTCATATCTTTAACTTGAATAGCAGCATCAAGGCGGTCTAAAATTCGGTTAATTTTAGGAACATCTTTTGCGTTTAAATATCTTTTATTATTATAAACAAAAAATAATTCTAGTCCTTTGTGCTTGTAAGTTTTTATCATGCTATACCTACATATTTAATTGTAACCTACAAGATTACATCCATCAACTATTATGAAAACTTTTATCTAACCTAATGATTTCTATGATTTTTTAATTATACCGTAGAGTTTTAAATAGTAAAGTTTTTTGTAGCTTATTGAGTCTAAATCTATTAATAGAATTAATTTGTCTTCATAAATTGTTTATATTATTATACCGATAATGCTAAGATATTCGTCAGAGATACGCTGCTTTGCTATTGTTTACATATCTACAACGCTAGTGAGTAGCTACGATTGAACCAACTTAATCCACTTATTTTTATTTATTGATTTATTGATTTATTTAAAGAGAATACACTTATGGCTATTAATCAATTAAAAGTCGGACTTGTGCAGGAGCAATGGAATCCTGATCCTGTTATCCATAAACAAAATTTGGCTAATGGGATTAGAGAAGCTGCATCCAAAGGGGCCAAGCTTGTTTGTTTGCAAGAACTGACACTATCACCCTATTTTTGCACCCGTTCAGACGTAGATGGCACACCATTTAAAGAAGATATTCAAACTGGCCCAACCGCAAAATTTCTTAGTGATGTCGCGCAAAAAAATAATGTCTATATTACTGCTTCTTTATTTGAGACTGCAGGATTTAATACAGCAGTAGCTTTTGATAACAAAGGCCATCTTATTGCTACGACGCGCAAACAACATATTCCAAGTGGTGAAAAATACCATGAAGACTACTATTTTGCACCTGGCGATTCTGATTATCCTGTGCACAGTTTCTTGAATCATAAATTTGGTCTACCTACTTGTTACGATCAATGGTTTCCAGAGTTGTCTCGTATCTACGGCTTAAAAAATACTGAAATATTAATCTACCCTACTGCGATTGGTGCTGAACCTACCGCCCCAGAAGTTGATACCCAATCATCATGGCAAAAAGTTATGGTAGCCCAAGGCATCATGTCGAATACTTTTATTGTCGCTGTTAACCGTATCGGTTGCGAAGATGGTCTTACTTTTTATGGTAGCAGTTTTATTAGCACTCCAATGGGTGAAGTATTAACATCTGCTCCACGCAACGAACCTGCCGTGTTAGTTGCAGAATTAGATTTTAATCAGCGCGATTTATGGGGCAGATTATTTCCTTTTGCTAAGCAGCGTCAACCTGCAACTTATAATCGCTTACTCAAAGCTTAACTTTATTTACATCTATTTGGAACTTGTTTAATGACGCAAACCACTTTATCTCACCAAAACTTTTATAATATTGATCATTGGGGAGAGGGTTATTTCACTATCAATTCTCAAGGCAACATCCAAGTCAGTATTAATTCCAATGATAATACCCTTGATGGCGTTGAATTAAAATCTATAGTACATTCTGCTAGTCGCGCAGGCCTGCAATTACCGCTGTTAATTCGTTTCACTGATATCTTACAAGACCGCGTTTCTAAATTATATAAAGCGTTCGCACAAGCTAAAGAAGAAATAAAATACACAGGCAGCTATCAGCTTGTTTACCCTATTAAAGTAAATCAGGAACAATGCGTTATTCGAGAACTTTTGCACGCCCCCGAAAACCGAGTAGGCTTAGAAGCTGGCAGTAAACCAGAGTTAATGGCTGTAATCGGTATGCTCGGAAAAAACACTTCTACAATTATATGCAACGGTTACAAAGATAGTAGTTATGTTCGTGCAGCTTTGATCGCACAACAAATGGGCCATACAGTTTTTATCGTTATCGAGAAAATTTCTGAATTAAATATTATTCTCAAAGAGTCTGAACGTCTTGGTATCAAACCATGTCTTGGCGTGCGTATTCGTTTAATTACCAAAGGAGCTGGTAAATGGGAAAACACTGGCGGCCTTAAATCCAAATTTGGCTTAAACGCAGCACAAGTATTAGCCTTGGTGCGACAATTACAAGAACACAATGCTTTAGATTGCTTACAGTTGATGCACAGCCACCTAGGTTCACAGATTGCTAATATTCATGACATTCGTAATTGCATGCAAGAAGTAGCTAGATACTATGTAGAATTACGGACGCTAGGTGTGCCGATTAGCACAGTTGACGTTGGTGGTGGCTTAGGTGTGGATTATGAAGGCACACACTCAAATACAGATTGCTCTATCAATTATTCCCTCAAAG
The DNA here is from genome assembly GCA_964387745.1 of uncultured Gammaproteobacteria bacterium. Lineage (GTDB taxonomy): Bacteria > Pseudomonadota > Gammaproteobacteria > JAGOUU01 > JAGOUU01 > JAGOUU01. The sequence continues at coordinate 5,337 of CAYLXL010000043.1, forward strand.
AATATGCGACACATATTATGCTAGAGTTACATTATTTGTGTGCCGAGGCAAACTTACCAGAACCTAACTTGATATCTGAATCAGGACGTGCTTTAACAGCGCATCATGCAGTATTGATTACTGACATAACAGACATCGAAGAAGTTAAGATGACGAGAAACTTACCTCAACTTGAAGCTGAAGACTCTCACGTAATTAAAGACATTCTTGATACCTATAAGTATATATCAGAAACTGCTCCTGCCGAGATTTATCATTATGCTGCACATTCTTTGAATGAAGCTAATGCATTATTCAAGCACGGTGTTATAAGCCTTAGTGAAAAAGCAAAAGTGGAAAAACTTTATACAGCCATCTGTATTCAAATTCAACAGCGCCTTGATCCTGAAAACCCAGGCGACAATGAATTGATTAAAACCATTAATGAAGCTTTGGCAGCTAAAATATTTTGTAATCTCTCTTTTTTTCAATCTCTACCAGATGCATGGGCAATCGGCCAAGTATTCCCAGTCGCTCCTATATCTCAAATTACAGACGAACCAGCCATGCATAGCAGCCTGCATGATTTAACTTGTGATTCTGATGGCACACTGAAAAAATATACTGGCACCAACTGCATTACTCCGACTCTAATGTTACCATCATATGACTCTACTAATCCTTACGCATTAGGCTTTTTCTTAGTAGGTGCCTATCAAGAAATCTTAGGTAATCTGCATAATTTATTCGGTGACACTAACTCTATCAATGTTAAACTATTGGGGCGCGGTGAATTCGAGATTAATGATTTGGTCAGCGGTGACACAGTAACGAATGTACTAAATTTTGCTCATTATGATACGAAAAAATTATTACAGTCCTATGAGAAACAATTAATACACACCAATCTTTCACAAGACTTAATTGAATCTTATTTGAACGAATTGAGTAGTATTTTTACACAACAAACTTATCTGAATACTCGTAAAAAAGGTTAATAACATGACTCCAAAACAAGCTGGTTTTATGATGCCTGCCGAATGGCACCCACACAAACGTTGTTGGATGGCATGGCCTTGCCATCAACAAACTTGGGCAAAAGTTGGTTTACAACGAGCGCGCGCTGCTTACGCACGTGTGGCTAATGCTATCTCTGAGTTTGAACCAGTTGCAATGATCGCTAATCCTGAAGATGAAAGTAGTGCTAGTGAACTTTGCAATATACAGGTCCAAATATTCACTCTTCCTATTAATGATTCTTGGACGCGTGACACCGGACCAACTTTCTTGATCAATAAAAAAGGTGAGCTTGCAGGCGTAGATTGGATTCATAATGCTTGGGGTGGTAACTATCAAGACTGCTCTCTCGACAATGAGATTGCAGGTACCATTATTGAGCATTCTTCCGCAAAACGTTTTCATGCGAATCTCGTTATGGAAGGAGGATCATTTCACGTTGATGGCGAGGGGACTATTTTAACAAGCCGTGAATGTTTACTCAATGCTAATCGCAACCCTACTCTGTCTCAAGAACAAATAGAAGAATATTTATATCACTATTTAGGTGGCGATAAAATAATTTGGTTAAACAAAGGGCTTATCGGTGATGAAACTGACGGACATATTGACGAAATAGCTTGCTTTATTGCACCTGGCGAAGTATTGGCGTTAATCACCTCAGATCAAACCGATCCTAACTATGAGATCCTACAAGAAAATTTAAAAATTCTTCAAACCACAACAGATGCAAAGGGTCGAAAACTAAAAGTTCATACTGTTGAACAACCACCTGCGACTTATCTACATGGCGAACGTTTAACTTTATCCTATATTAACTTTTATCGAGCTAATAACGGAATCGTAATGCCAGCTTTTGGTCATGATAAATATGATCAAGCTGCGTACGAACTATTTGTTAAATTATTTCCTGATTGTAAAATAATCCAAATCGATGCATTGGATGTTTTTGCAGGCGGCGGTGGAATTCATTGTATTACTCAGCAACAGCCAGGTTGAAAGTTTCAAAATATTGTAATTTTGATTATAAAACCTGGTTGAGATGTTCAATTTATACTTTAGATCCTATCTTTTCGTTATTGTCTTGATATAATAGCCACTTAGAAAAAGGATTTATTGTATGCTAGTGTTGATAGATGAAAGTGGCTGTCCTGGATTTAAATTAACTAAAGGATCATCCGCATATTTTGTATTGTGCATGGTTATTTTTGAAAATCTAAGTCAAGCCGAAAGCACTAGCAATAAAATTGCTACACTCAAACACTCACTAAATATCAATTCTGAATTTAAATTCAGCAAAACGCATCCTACAATTAAAGATAAATTTTTTGATACAATTTGCCAATTCGATTTCAAAGTACAGGCACTGGTCATAGACAAGTGCAATATTTATAGTTCACGGCTTAGAAATGATACAGATTCATTTTATAACCACTTTGTAAAAATGCTTCTTCAATATGATAGAAATGTGTTGCAAAATGCTTCAATCAAACTTGATGGAAATGGTGATAAAGAATTTAAAAGAGCTTTAACTATATATCTGCGTAGGTACGTTGATGATGATAAGATTAAAAAATTTAAATTCGTAGACTCCAAAAAAGATCATTTGATTCAGTTGGCAGATATGATTGTTGGCGCAATTGCTAGATATTACAATCCGAACAGGAAAGATGCAGGTAGGTGGTTTAATGTATTAAAGAGAACTAGGAAACTTAAAAAAATATGGTATTACAAATAGAGCGTCGAGGCACCCTACTCTAAACATTCCTAGAGAAGCACGCCATTGGCGACTGTTCAGGTACAAAGACTATGTAAGTCAATTATAGCTAAAGTTAAACGAGTCTGTCAACTTTAAGAACTCTTCTCAAGTGTACGTATCAATAACTATATTTATCAATAAGTTGCACAGCTAAAACTCTACGAAAATATAGTTAAAAATGCTTAATATTGCTATCCCCGCTGTTTCAGTTCTTAATACTCGCCTACCAAGTTTTATCAACTCGAAATTATTTTTGCTTAATAGTTCTGTTTCAATACTTGATAGGCCGCCCTCTGGTCCTATGACAATACTGACACCATCAAGAACCTTATCTAAATTTAAATCATGTAGGCTATTATTAGTTTTTGTACATAGGGTTAATAATAATTTATTCTTGTCTTTATTTTGCGCCAACCAATCATTTAATTTAATAGGTTGATTAAGCACCGGTAAATCTGTACGCCCCGACTGCTCACAAGCACTGATAATAATTTTTTGCCAACGTTCAAATTTACTTTCAGTACTTTCCTTTCTTAAGACCTCTGATCGCTCAGATATAATAGGCGTAATAGTATGTACACCCAACTCAACAGACTTTTGCAATGTAACATCAAAATGATTTGGCTTGCTTATACATTGAGCTAGCTCGATGGGCACTTTAGATCGCGTTTCTTTGACTGTGTACTCTATGACTTTGAGACTGACTTTATTTCTCGCAGAGACTATAATTTCTGCTTTATACTCACCCAGCTGTTGATCAACATCAAAAATATTATTAAATAAAATAACATTATCACCTACTCTGCGTTTTAATACTGTAGCAACATGTATAGCTATTTCTTTTGGCAAATCTAAAACTTGATTTAAAGTAATTTGTTGATTGAGATAAATTCTAGGTATATGCATATTACTTAACCGCCAAATCGATTGCTTCTTTTACCACACTAGTCATTAATTCTATTTCGTCCATACTGATAACATAGGGTGGCATAAAATAAATAGTATTACCAAGAGGTCTGATTAAAATATTATTTTTAAGCGCATGATTGTACACAATCATGCCTCGTCGTTCTTGCCAAGGGAATAATGTTTTGTTGGTTTTATCCTGAGCTAATTCAAAAGCTGTAATCATGCCTTTTTGACGCAAGCCAACAATGTTAGGATGATCATTTAAGTCTTCAAGACTAGACCAGACATGTTTAGCTAATTTTTTATTGTCCTCTATAACGTCATTCTTTTCAAATAATTCTAATGTTGCTAAAGCTGCACTGCACGCAAGGGGGTTACCAGTATAACTATGCGAATGCAAAAAAGCAGTTTGTTTATTATAGTCTGCGTAAAAAGCGTTATATATTTCATTAGTCGTTAAAGTGACACTTAATGGCAAATAGCCGCCAGTCAGACCTTTGGATAAACACATAAAATCTGGAGTTATATTGGCTTGTTCACAGGCAAACATGGTCCCTGTTCGACCAAAGCCTACCGCTATTTCATCGCAAATCAAATGTATATTATATTTATCACATGCTTGTCGCAACTTGGTTAAATAAACAGGATGATACATCCGCATATTACCTGCACATTGCACTAATGGTTCAATAAATACTGCAGCAATCTCTTGATGTTGCTGCTCTAAGATTTGATCCAGATCAGCAAATTTTCGTAAGCTATAATTTTCCCAGCTTTCACCTTCTTCACAAAAAAAACAATCTGGAGTCGGAGCAACTATGACTTCTAGTAACAAAGGTTCATAAGTTTTTTTAAACAACTCAACATTACCAACACTAAGCGCACCCAGCGTCTCTCCATGATAACTATTGCTTAACGACACGAATTTATTTTTTTTAAGCTGACCTAAATTTCGCCAATAATGAAAGCTCATTTTAAGAGCTACTTCAATGGCAGAAGATCCATTATCAGCATAAAAACATTTTTTAAGACCGTAAGGACCAATATTTATCAACTTTTCTGATAATCTAACAATAGGTTCATGCGTAAAACCAGCAAAAATAATGTGCTCTAAAGCATCTAATTGTTGCTTTATCTTGTTATTTATATATTGATTACTATGACCAAATAAGTTCACCCACCAAGAGCTAATCCCATCTAGATATTTATTGCCATCATAATCGTAAAGCCAAACCCCCTTACCTTTTTTAATAGGTATAAGGGGTATGGTCGCTTCATAGTCTTTCATCTGACTACATGGATGCCATATGTATTCTAAATCTTCTTTTACCAAACTTGAGTTATTATGTAACATATTGAATTCATTAACTTATTTAACAAGCTACTCTGTACCGTTTTGACTTTAATGTATAGACTTGTTATTATGGTCAAATCTTAGCATTATACAAAAAGCACGGTTTTTATGAAGCTTAATTTACTAAAAACTATTTTATTTTTATCAATCCTAACGCAGGTATCTTTCGCATTTGAGCTAAATAATTATGAGGCTCAATCTATAATTGAATCGGAGGCAGGAATCGAATCTCAAGATTGTCTTCCTCATACTGACTATGATTACAAACGTTTATTATTGGGCCATTGGCGTTTTGATGAACTATTTACCTATAAAAATAACCAGTATTACACCAACCTAGAATTCGGTACCACTGGAATGGTAAAGATTACCCTTCTAGATATCAATAATGCTTCTCAAGTTTTTAACGAAGCTTATGGCTATTATGACATTAAAAACTCTCACATCACTATTACTCTCTACAATGAAAGCCGCCCTGAGGTCGGTTTAGCTAATAATGAACCTTATATTCTAACATTGAGCTGTGCATGCTCCAATCAAGCAGCACTTAAATACAAAAATAGTGATTATGTGTTAACAAAAATATAACCTCATAATTGTTAATTTTCATTATTAGTATTCGTATTATTATCCTTATAAGCTAAAGGTAACGCGAATTGTGCCTTATGTTTTCTTACCACTCGCATAATCATTAATAAAATATCTTCTTTTACCAACATAAAGTCTTTTAACGTAGTTACTTTAGAAAAACCACTTACTGTAAATTTTAAAGCGTACTCACCATATTCAGAAAATCTAACTATAATATTTAACTTATGATCTATATCTTTATTATTATGAAGTTCTTGTTCGATCTCTGATAAAATAGGTTTTAACTTATCAGCATCCTGATAGCGTATACCAATTACTTCTTTGAATCTGACCCTGCTCATTCTGCTAATATTTTCTACAGGAGCGTTAACCCATAAATTATTAGGTACATAAACAGGACGTTTATCGAGATTCCTAATTCTAGTGCTACGCCAACCAATTTTTTCAATAGTCCCTTCTAAATGATAGGTTTCTGTTTTAATGGTGTCGCCTACTTTGAATGGCTTGTCCATATATACCATTAATCCACCAAAAAAATTTGATATCATGTCTTTACCAGCAAAACCAATAATCAACGAGCTAGTTCCGCCTACTGTTAATAATGCGGTTAAGCTATAACCAAGATTCTGTAATATAACTATGGTAGTTATTATAAATATTACTGCTCGTGCTATTTTGCTGATGAGATAAGACGAAGCAAGATCTAACGTTCCATCTGAATTCTGCTGTTTAAAATAATTAGCTTCTAAGCGATTAATCAGCCTAATCATAAACCAACATAAAATTGTTATAATCCCTATCGACTTTAAATAAATATTAATATTAGTAATTTCTTCGCTAGGGAAAATTTTCGTAAGATCTTTTAAAGCATAAATTGAGAATAATAACCAAATTAACACGCCCAGTGGTGAATTCACAGCACTCAAAACTGCTTCGCCCCAGAGGTTTTCTCGATCACTTTCATTTTTTATCGCAAGCTTTATAACCCTATTTTTTATGAGATGAACGAGCAAAAAAAATAAAAATGCTGCACTAATTCTCAATATGGCAGATAACCAAGGATATTGGTTGATAATTGCTAGAAGATCAGACATGTATAATTTTCTTAGTAAACATTAACGTTATTTGGTATGATAACACATGATAGCTATTCTTACAAATAAGTTGGTTATTTAAGCTGTACCATACCTCTATAATTATAATATAATAATTATGTTTAATTATATTATAGTTAACTGCGTTGTGATCGAGGTAATCGAGGTAATCGAGTCAAAATGAAACAACTTAACGATAAATTCATCATTATCTTTTTAGCTTTATTGAGCCTATCCCTATTGTCAACTTCAAGCTTTGCTGCAATAACTATAAAAATTAAAGGGTTAGAACACAATAAAAAACTGCAAGAATACATAGAAACATTGGTTATTGGCCAATATACAGAACTAGACAAAATTAATACCTATGCTTTAAAACAAGATACGCTAAAAGCAGTCAAAGCTAAAGGCTATTATGATGCTAAAGTAAGCATCAATCAGCATCATGATAGATATATATTACTAATAGACCCTGCTAGTGTTTATCATATATCAAACATTAAAGTTACAGGGTATGATTATGAGCAGCCCCTAAAAATTGCTGTTGGTAGTATTTTAGATGCTGATGAAGTCCTATCTGAACAAAAAAATATTCTAAACTCGATCAAATCTCATCATTGTTTTTATACGCTTACTGTAGAGAATCAAATTCATTTAGACCGTAGCAAGCACATCGGAGAACTAATCTATCTAGTTACAACTGGTCCTAATGCACAATTTGGTAAAACTACTTTCAGCGACTTGAAAACAGTAAACTCAAATTACATTAGAAGTTTAGTTACTTATAAAGAAAACACATGTTGGAATTTAGATCAGATAGAAGAAACTAAAACTGCCATGATGAATACTGGACTATTTAGTTACATAAAAACTGAATTACCACCATCACCATCAACTAAAGGTATTGTTGATGTTCATTATGATTTTGAGGAACGACCACCTCGCTCTGTTAGACTCGGCGTCAATTACACTTCTGATGAAGGCCCAGGTTTTTTTAGTACTTGGGGGCATAGAAATATTCTTGGCTCAGCCGAAGAAATCACTTTTGACTTAAAAACCTCAGCGATAATACAGAGCTTAAAGACAGATTTCTTTAAACCACAACTTTTTGGTCCCAAACAAAGTTTATCAATAGGATCTTTGCTAGAACATAAAAATACTGATGCTTATCAAGAAGATAATTTTAACCTTAATTCTAAATATATCTATCAACACTCAAAATCATTATCCGCATCCTTAGGTACAACTATGGGTATTTCAGAGATCAAAGATAAAACTGAAGATAATCGCAAAAAAGACAAACAAACCTTTGGCTTACTGTCCTTTCCTGCTAATTTAGTGTTTGATAATAGAGATAATAAATTAGATTCACACCATGGCATGTTCAACCAATCAACTATTGAGCCGTTTGGTGATCTGCTTGGTAGCGCTGCTCCTTTTTTACGACTAAATCAGACTAATACATTTTACTTCGACTTAAGCAAGCATCTGCATTTAGACCCGGTACTTGCCTTTCGTAACAATATTGGTTCTATTTTAGGCAACAGTACAGCAGATATACCAGCATCAAAACGTTATTTTGCTGGCGGTGGTAATTCAGTACGCGGTATAGAGTTTCAACATGCAGGGCCTGTAGAAAATAATGATCCTACCGGTGGTCGCTCTTTAATCGAACTATCATCGGAACTTAGATTCAACGTCACAAAGAATATTGGTTTAGTCACTTTCGTAGATGCTGGTAATGTCTACCATAGCACAATTCCAGATCTTAAAAATGGTATGTTCATCGGTACGGGTGCAGGACTGCGCTATTTTACGGGTTTTGGCCCAATTCGACTTGATCTTGCTGTACCAGTAAATAAATTAAAACAACAGCGAGAACACTTTGGCTTTTATATCAGTATCGGGCAGGCTTATTAGTGATAAACAATAAGATTAAAAAAAGCTCTTTAGCTAAAAAAATATTAGCCCGAACTACTATAGCAATAAGCTTTTTAATTATATTTATCTTTGCAAGTATTCAGGGGCTTACTTACTGGTTAAACACAGCTGCAGGAACAAACTGGATTGAGAGTCAGATTCAAACAATACTTTATGATACCCCTTATAAGGTAACGATAAAAAACTTCAAACAATCAAAAATTTTTGCCATTAGTGCTGAACAATTAGATATTAATTATTCTGATAAACCCATTCTGCAAGGCCATAATGTAGGTCTATCAGTTGGGCTTTTTTCGCTATTTAATAAAACCATTCATCTAAAGCTGCATGCCGATGAATTAACTTTAATAAGCTTGCCTAGAGAACAAACAGATCAAAAAACATCAGATAATGTTAATAATATTCCAAATTTATATTTTAACAAATTTTCTTTATCGTCTAACATCAACAAACTAAGTATTTCTAAAACCCTTTTAGGCCAAGATCTCAGCACTAATTTTCGTTCAAATCACTATATTAAATTATCAGCTAATAACATTGAATCAACAAATACTATTCGATTAAGCAAAGTCAAATCAGCTTACCGAGACTATATCCCCAGAAGCATCACTACAGACTTAAATCTGAATATACAATCAACTCAATTATCAATTCATAACCTTGAAGTTCAGAATAAGAACTTCGATGCACTGTTAATAGGAACTTATAATTTTACTAACGGCAATACTGATGCCAAATTAAATTTAACAATCAGCAAATCTTTCAAAGATATCCCTCCTATTATTACTAACAATCTTGAAATAGGCGCTAAATTAAATGGCCCTCTCAACGATATCAAAGGCAATATTAATATTAACACTGCCCTAAAAGATCATACATTATTGATCCAAACTCCTCTCTCGTATACTAATTCTATTATTGGATTCAATAAAGTAAACGGCGCGCTTGATAACATGCCGATCAGTGGGAACCTAGGATTGAATACATCTTCTGGTTTAATACAAGGCAAAATCAAAGTTATTCTAGATGATTTAAAACCCTTAAAAACTATAATGGGTGACACTACCATTAAAGGCAAAGGCAACATTGAAGCCAATTTTATCCCCAGAAAAGGACAAAGACAGCAAGTAAATCTGAATGGTGATTTTATAAACTTGCATTATGATACAGTTAAAATACAGTCCACAAATATCAAATCTGAAATTAAAGACTTATATCATACTGTCACACCTGATATAACAATACTGGCCAAAGATTTCTCTTATGCTGACATAAAGATTGAATCACTTGGTTTAGATGTTAAGAAAAATAATAGTGATTATAATTTTCTAATCAAGGCTAACGAATATGGCAAGAAACCTTTCTTTATCACCAGCCTAGTTAATATTATCGACTTTAAACAAAATAATATACAAGTCAAATCTTTAGTAGCAGAATTTAACAAGAGTACAATAAATATTTCCGGGGCAATTAAACAAAATAATTTAAATTTTAATATCGACCTCACTAAACTTAACTTATCTAATCTACCTTTACTAAATTATGACAATAGTTCAATTGCTATAAACAAAGGTTCGCTTTCTCTTACAGGTACACTTGAAAAACCTGTTATCGATTCACAATTTGAATTATCAACAAATATTTCTACGATGAACTCTACAATCATCAATACCGCGTTAACCTATACTGATAAGAACTTAAAAGCTTTTTTTACAGGCAGATACAACAACTCACCAGTATTGAACGGTAATCTGAGTTTGCCCTTTAATTTTTCTTTACAGCCCTTCACGGCATCACTGCCTAATGGCTCTCCTATTAATGGCAACATAAAAAGTAATTTATCTTTAGAAAGCATCACTCAAGGCATGTTTATTAATTATGGGATTAATATTTCAGGACATCTTGAGAGTGATTTAACTTTAAATGGTACTGTAAATAACCCTTTATTAAATGGCATTATTAACCTAAATAATGGTAGCTTCTTTGATTCTGCCTCTAATATAAAATTAAAATCTCTCAATGGAAAAGCCATCTTTGATAAAGACACCCTTAGTATTCAGTCCCTAACTGCCACAGCCAAAAATAAAGGCGAATTCAACATGCTGGGCACAATCAAGTTTATTGATCTCATTCACCCAAAATTTGATCTCAGAGCCAAATTAAAAGCAATCAAAATCATTGAGAGCAAAATGGTAACTGCCACTTCAGATGCAGATATATCTTTTATCTCAGATAAGTCTGGTTATATCCTTTCTGGCAAAATTGAACCATCTGAAGTTATGTTAGACTTAACTGATGTTTTCAATCAATCTATCCCAGAGCTTAATATTATTTCGCCAGAAAATAAAGATAGTGATACTTTTAACAGACGAATAAAATTAGATTTGACCGTAGATACTAAAAACAGAGTCTTTGTGCGAGGCTTAGGTCTAGACGCTGAATTAGGTGGAACACTTGTAGTAAGTGGTTTCGCCAATGAACCTGATATACAAGGAAAACTATCTTCTTTACGCGGTCGTTTTGAAGAATTTGGTAAACAATTTAGTATTAAACAAGCTAATTTACTTTTTCAAGGCAAAATCCCACCATCTCCCTATGTAGATATCATTGCACAAACAAGATCTAATGGCATACTCGCTAAAATAGGTATCAAGGGTTATATAGAAAAACCAGAATTAACTTTATTATCCGAACCATCGCTACCTCAAGATCAAATTTTAGCCAGAATGATGTTTGGACAAGATCTACGTGATGTAAGCCCTCTGCAAGCTTTGCAGATAACACAAAGTATTCGTAAGTTATCTGGAAAATCTAGTGGTTCCAGCTTTGATCCACTTGGTAAATTGCGTTCAATTACAAAACTCGACGATATCACGGTCGAAGGTGTCGGCACGGAAGATACAAAAGTTGGGGCAGGTAAGTATTTATCAGATAAGATCTATGTAAAAATAGAGCAAGGCAAAAGCGTTGAATCAGGTATCGCAAATGTAGAAGTTGAAGTTACCAATAATATTTACTTAGACAGTAAGATGGGCGCTAATGGCACTGTAGGCGCTGGTATCTCATGGGGCTGGGATTATTAAAAGAGTTACGGCGCCAGGCCGGTTTCTTTTGTTTTTTGCTCGAATCATTTAAATTGTATGCGTTCAGCGTATAGAAATTCCCTCCCCTGTCATCCCGAGCTTTTGCGGTAATTGTTCACGCATTTAAGTTGAACGGATTACTTCTTCCCCTTGGGGAAGTACCCTAGCCAATCCCCACAAAATAATCATAAAAAACAAATAATTATA
>CAYLXL010000044.1:0-16104 GCA_964387745.1 uncultured Gammaproteobacteria bacterium
GTGGACTACACCGGCTGGGGCTCCAATTTTGGCCAGAGTCGCAACTATTCACTGCAAGAATACTGCGAAGACATCGTCGACACGCTGAAGAATACCTTCGATGACTATGAGAATTTACCTGAAACTTCCAGAACTAAAATCACCAAGACCCAATCAGAGAAAAAAATAAAAGACATTCAAAAAATTATTATCAACCGTCTCGGACCTGAAAAAATTCAAAATATTTATCCTAATTTACAAAAAAAAGCTTTTATCATTAATAATGATCAGCTTATACCTATTTTGATTAATGCCCTACCCAGTAATATCATCGAATTCAAATTAAACGATCTGAAAAATAACACAGCTCGGTACAGCGAAGATTACGACGACGAACACGCAAGCACGCAAACCCAACCAAGTAAAACTTACAACGGCATTGTTTTAAGCAGCAATATAATTGAAAAACTCAACAACACTAAGAATATTAGCATCATTACAGCTGATAATTTTTTTAAGTTTTATAATGTTGATATTAAAGATAGCTTTGTTGCCAACGATCAATTAATGGGCAACGTTGCTTTTATGGATATCACTTATGCTAGCGAAGCATTTGACGATTACAATATCAATAATGTTAACATAGACTTGGTGAATCCTAATAGCGCGCCCAGACATGCTAATCAGTTGCTGACTGAAATGCCTTTAGAAATTTCTAATTGGACACAACACACCGGTGTTTATTTTAAAGTCCTAGATTACACCAAGCAGATGATGTTTTTATTACTCAGCTTTATTATTCTAGTTGCTATGTTTAACTTAATCTCAACACTAACCACGGTCCTGAATGAAAAAAAAGCTGATCTTGCTATATTAAAAACTCTTGGGCTAAAAAGACTGCCTATTGTAAGATTATTTCTAGCCTATGGAACTATGATTACTACTTTTGGTTTAGCAATCGGAATAATTTTAGGTGTATTATTGGCTAATAACGTAACATACCTAGCTAATGGCATCGAATATATTCTAGACTACAAATTTGTTAACCCTGAGATCTATTTTATTAATTATTTACCGTCAAAAATCTCTAAGGGGGATATTTTTAATATTGTCGTTATAGTCTATGTGATTATGTTTTTATCTATTATTTATCCTGCCATTCGAGCAAGCAAAGTCATGCCGGCAAAGACTTTGCGGCATGAGTAATATTTGCCCTAAACTTTATCAAACAGGCTTCAGAAATTAGATTAATTAGAAGAATATTTATTGAAATCTATTTTTTTTAATTTAGAAAGTTTAGTACTATTTCTAACCTGCCATAAATCATATTGTGCTTGCATGTACAACCAGCTCTCAGGGGTTCTACCCAGAACTTTTGAAAGTCTATGGGCCATTTCTGGGGACACGCTGCTACTCTCATTAATGATTCTACTTAAGGTTGATGATGCTACCTCTAATTTTTTAGATAGAGTTCGTATGCTTATCTTAAAAGGATCCATATAGGTAACCTTTATGAATTCACCAGGGTGTGGTGGCTTGTGCATTGTCATTAGTGATAATCCTCATAATTTAATATATATGCGTCGCCATTCGTAAATATAAATGTCAGCCTCCAGTTGGCGTTTACTTTAATAGACCAATATTCTTCTCTAAAGCCTTTTAATTTATGCAAGCTGTAACCTGGTAGATCAATATCATTAATACATGTAGCAGAGTCAATCGCAGCTAATTGCATTCTTAATCGGTCTTTATGCTTGGTTTGTATCCCCGCCAAATCACCAGTTTTAAAAAACTTTTTTAATCCTTTATGTGAAAAACTTTTGATCACAGTATAGCCTTATGCGCATCACGCATCAATATATTTTTTGTAACTGATGTATATTCTAAAGTATTTTATATGAATTACAATAAGTTAGATCTAGAAACTAATCTATATGATTATGTTCGTATGTATAATATTCCTGCGATTCGAGCAAGCAAAGTCATGCCGGCAAAGACTTTGCGGCATGAGTAATATTTTCGCTAAACTTTATCCAACAAGCTTCAGACTTGATGCTGAACTTGAACAACGACTCGTATCTAGCGAACCTGCTGTTTCTTCTATAGCTTCCACTCTTCTTCTAAAATATGATCTTGAATATGATCTTGGTGGTGTTGGAGCTATAGAACTACCTACACATACTATTGAGTCAAGAACCGCGCTTGCAGAAACAGGATTATTGACTACAGACGGTAATGCTAGGGTTACTGTCGATCGCTGCGCTGAGCTTTGTCCAGTCGCTGTAGATTGAGGCACAGATAAACCATGTAAAGTGCCTAAAGGTAGCTTAGCTCTGGCACTATCCCCTGAAGCCGCTATAGCTGGCAAGAATCCAATCCTCCTACGAAGATTTTCTCTAAGATGCGTATCAGGAGATGTTACAGATCCACCAACAGGTCGGCTATCTAGGCTGGCTTCAGGAGGTGTAAAAGGTGTACCTGCAGGTAGAGTAATGGCTGGTTGTTCTAATAATTGTTCTCTTGGCGTCGGCGGGTTAGATGGTACTATATCAGCAACACCAGCTGGTCGTGGACTAGCAGTAGGAGAGCTTTGAACAGATGTTGGCATAAAAAACTCCATAAATACAATAAATACGATTTCAGATTGTTTATGATGGTACAGAATTATTAGCTATTCTATTGAATATCGCTATAAATCTAAGCATCGAGTTAGAAAACACGCAAAGAATAGCATGGTATAGGCTTGGTTACAATCTAAATTATATATTCCAGGTCTTTCATTAATGACTCTTACAATTGTAATCGTTCACGCCCCTAAATCTAAATAGTAATTTATCTTCCCCTTCAGGGGAAGTGGCCACACATTTCGCTGCGCTCCATGTGTGGTCGAAGGGGTGTCTATAATCTAGCAAGTACTTGAATATATATAATATTTGGGGTCAGGCTCAAATCGTTACAAGCATTTCTACATTTTTAGATCTTGCTACGTTAGAGCAACCCCTTCCCCTTTTGCTACGCAAAAGGTACTTCCCCTAAAGGGGAAGATCAATTATTCAGTATCGGTGAACAGTAACTTACAATTAGCGACTTTCTCGCCTTGATATCCAATGACATCCGATGAAATTCAAATTTTGTGGGCATAACCCAGGCCGCAACTATTAGGAAGCATTTTGGTTTTAGGGTTTAGCCAAAAACAACCATGTCTGCAATACTGTATCAGGATTAAGCGATATTGAATCAATCCCCTGCTCAACCAGCCATTTCGCAAAGTCTGGATGATCCGATGGGCCCTGCCCACAGATACCGATATATTTATTTTTTTGCTTACAGACCTTAATAACTTGCTCTAAGAGTTTCATAACAGCTGGATCGCGCTCATCAAAGTCTTGGGCAATCAAACCAGAATCTCTATCTAAACCTAGGGTTAACTGGGTTAAATCATTTGAACCGATTGAAAAGCCATCAAAATGCTCTAAAAATTGCTCAGCTAAGATAACATTAGATGGAATCTCGCACATCATAATGATTTTTAAATCATTTACACCGCGTTCTAGACCAAATTTTTTCAATATAGCGATCACTTCTTGTGCTTGATTGAGAGTTCGGACAAACGGAATCATGATTTGTACGTTTTTGAGCCCCATCTGTTCACGTACTTTTTTGATAGCTAAACACTCAAGTTCAAAACATGCCTGAAAGTTCTTATCGATATATCTAGCTGCTCCACGATACCCTAACATTGGATTCTCTTCTAATGGCTCGTAATTTTTACCACCAATAAGATTAGCATATTCATTACTCTTGAAATCTGACAATCTAACAATCACGGGTTTGTTTTTGAAAGCCACTGCTAACATAGCAACACTCGTAGCTAATTTATTTATATAAAACTCAACTGGCGATTTATACCCGCTAATATGAACAGAAATCTCTGCTTTTAGTTCATCACTAAGCTTATCAAACTCTAAAATAGCCTGCGGGTGAATCCCGATCATATTACTAATAATAAATTCTAAACGAGCTAAACCAATACCCGAATTCGGTAAATTTTGGAAGCTAAATGCTTTTTCCGGATTACCAATATTCATCATAATTTTGCAGTCTAAATCCGGCATCTGGTCGACATTGATCGTATCAACATTAAAATCTTTATTACCAGCATAAACATAACCAGTTTCACCTTCGGCACAAGAGACAGTAACAAAACTATCTTGTTCCAATACTTGCGTCGCGTTACCACAACCAACAATTGCTGGTATACCTAATTCACGGGCTATAATTGCAGCATGACAAGTCCTGCCTCCACGATTAGTCACAATAGCAGCTGCCTTTGCCATAATGGGTTCCCAATCAGGATCTGTCATATCTGTTACTAGCACGTCTCCTGCTTTAAAACTTTTCATATCTTTATGATGATTTAAAATAGTAACCGAACCCACACCAATCTTTTGACCAATCGCACGCCCTGTAACTAAACTTTCATCTTCGCCAATAGATTTATCGGTTAACTCATATTTTGTGATTATTCTTTGGTTCAAATTTGAATTTACAGTTTCTGGACGTGCTTGCAGTATAAACACCTCGCCACTTAAACCATCTTTTGCCCATTCAATATCCATCGGACATTGATAGTGCTGTTCAATAGTTAAAGCATGTTTAGCTAAAATCATTACATCGTTATCATTTAATGAGAACTTGTTCTGTTTGTCAGCAGGCACGTTAAGAGTCTGTACTGAATAACCTGCGCGGTGATCATCAGTATAACTCATCATAATAGATTTACTGCCTAAACGACGATTTATAATAGCCTCAAAATTATTACGCACTCCTTCTTTATGTACATAAAACTCATCTGGATTAACAACGCCCTGAACAACAGCCTCGCCTAAACCATAAGACGAAGTTATGAAAACTACATCATTGAAGCCTGTTTCAGTATCCATAGTAAACATAACGCCGCTTGAACCTAAATCACTCCGCACCATTTGCTGAATACCAGCTGATAAAGCTATATGATTATGATCAAAATTTTTGTGTGCGCGGTAAGCTATAGCTCTATCATTAAATAAACTTGCAAAAACTTGTTTCACTGCTAATAAAACATTCTCAACACCATGAATATTTAAATAAGTTTCTTGTTGTCCAGCGAATGAAGCTGTTGGTAAATCTTCAGCCGTTGCAGAAGAACGTATAGCCACTGATGACTGGCTACCATGGGTTAATTGCTGATAGAACTCTCTAATTTGAGCTTCTAGATCAGGTAACAATGGTGTATCCATAATTAATTGCCTAATTGAAGCACCAGCTTCAGCTAATTGATGGATATCATCAACATTTAAGTTTTTTAACTTAGAACGAATAATTTGATCTAAATTATTTTGTTTTAGAAATTGATTATAAGCATACGCAGTAGTCGCAAAACCATTTGGAACTTTAACTCCTAACTTGGATAGATTGCAAATCATCTCACCCAAGGAAGCATTTTTGCCGCCAACTTCTTCTATATTGTTTAATCCAAGTTGATTGAACCAAATTACTAACGGTAAACTCATGCCTAATCCTATGATTTGTTATTTAATTTATAATCCTATAAACTCAATATGATAAATCATGTATTGTATCATCATTTAAAAACTAAAATCCATCTATAACCTCTAGAGCATAATATTTATATGGCCGCCGAACTGCAAGATAATTTAGACTCCATCAATCGTAAAATATATTTCATCTCTGACGGTACAGGTATAACTGTAGAAAACTTAGGCGTGAGCTTATTAACGCAATTTAGTAAATTAAAATATACAGCTAAAAAAATTCCCTACGTTAATACAGTCAAAAAAGCTAAAGAAATAGCCCAGGCAATCAACCAAGAAATAGCAGAACATAACAACAAGCCTATTATAATCAGCACTCTAGTCAATATTGAAATCAGAGAAATTATTAAATCTTGTAATGCATTGGTCCTAGACTTTTTTGAACAATATATTAATCCTCTTGAGCGTGAATTACAGTGTAGCTCTGATCACACCATGGGCAAAACTCACAGTCTAAAAAACGTCTATCAGTATGATGCCCGTATGGATGCAATTAATTTTACTTTGAATACTGATGATGGCTTGTCTACAAAAAAATATACTGAAGCTGAAGTCATTATTATTGGCGTCTCTCGTTGTGGTAAAACCCCTACTTGCTTATACATGGCAATCCAATACGGTATAAAAGCAGCTAATTACCCATTAGTAATAGAAGACCTGCAAGAAAATAAATTACCAGATTTCTTGTTACCATACAAACATAAGCTATACGGGCTTAGTATTGATCCTCGTAGACTACAAGCTATTCGTCATAAACGTCGTCCCGATACTAATTATTCTGATTTAAAACAATGTATGTTAGAAGTGAAAATGGCTGAAAGCTTGTTTCTCAAAGAAAAGATTCCGTTCTTATATACCACTACTCATTCAATAGAAGAAATAACTACTCATATTATTAGTGATAAAAATATTAATAAGCTGATTAATTAATAAATTAAGTTAAGAGTAGCCCAGGAATTTTCCCTCACCCTAACCGTATGCGTTCACCTTATAGGAATCTCAGCCCCTGTCATCCCGAGCTTTTGCGAGGGATCTCAGTTGCTGAAGATTAATTGAGATCCTTCGACTACGCTCAGGATGACAAAAAATTCGAATAGCTGAACGTTTACCCCTAACCTGTATGCAGGTTGGGGTGAGGGTCTGGACTCATTCTAGGAGAGAGCTGGGATGAGTGCTAATTAAAATAAGACTCCCCTACCACAAACTGATCCATAAAATCACACACTGGCATGTTTAATAAACTATCCTTATCTGCAAACATATTCAAGATATCTTTAGCCTGGCGCTTTGGATAATAACGATTTACACTGTTGAAGAATTTTTGATCTAACAGTGGCAATCCTTCCGCACGTCTATTTTTATGCCCCAAAGGATACTCAATAGTAACTTTATCTGTTTTGCTTCCGTCTTTGAAACAAACTGTAACACTATTAGCTATTGATCTCTTATTAGGATCATAATAATCTTGTGTAAATTGCGTATCTTCCTGAACGATCATACACTCTCTAAGATGATCAATTCTTGGATCTTGAGCAATACTATTTTCATAATGTGCTGCAGTTAATTCACCGTGTATTAACCCTATAGCCACAATATATTGTAAACAATGGTCACGATCAGCTGGATTATATAGCGGCCCTGTTTTACTTATAATCCTTACTGCAGGCTCTTGCGTAGAAATAATAATTTGTGAAATATCTTGTAATCTATCTTTTACTAATGGGTGTAATTTAAGTGCGGCTTCACATGCAGTTTGAGCATGAAACTCTGCTGGGTACGATATCTTGAATAAAACATTTTCCATTACATAGCTTTCAAATTTAAAGCCAGCCGGAAATACAAATTTATTTTGTTTAAAATTAACATCATAAAACCCCCAGTTTTTAGCGGTTAGTGCAGATGGATAGCCTCCCTCGCCCTTCATGGTTAACATAGCAAGTTTTACTGCACGTGATGTGGCATCGCCAGCCGCCCAAGATTTTCTTGAACCTGTATTAGGTGCATGTCGATATGTACGTAAACTTTGACCATCTACCCATACCTGTGAAACCGCTGAGATGATATCTTCTAACTCACCACCAAAAAGCTTGGTGCTAACAGCTGTAGACGCTAATTTAACAAGAACAACGTGATCTAAACCAACTTTATTGAAACTGTTTTCTAAAGCCATGCCCCCCTGAATTTCATGAGCCTTAATCATATAAGTTAGGACATCTTTAATAGTGTAAGTCCCTTTATTTTTTTGAGACTGTTTGCGCGATAAATAATCAGTGACAGCTAAAATAGCACCTAAATTATCTGATGGATGGCCCCACTCTTTTGCCAACCACGTATCATTGTAATCAAGCCATCTAATTAGAACCCCATTATCATAGGCAGCTTTGATAGGATCTAGAACAAATGGTGTACCCAGTACTCTTGCGCCATTCGGAACAATCGTTCCCGGCACATAAGCACCAAGATGTTTAACACATTCTGGGTAATATAACGCCTCTAATGCACAAGCAATAGAGTCTTTGAGACAATAATATGCTGTGTCATAAGCAGTTTGACTTGAAATCTCATAATTATATACATATTCAGCTATATCAATTATTTCTTGATCAAAGTTTTTTCTAAGATTACTATCAGCATAATTTGCCATATAACTCCTGTATACAGATGGGACTACTGTAAAATATTTAGATATGTAAAGACCGTATCAAATACTATTTAAGATACGAGGCATTGTCAAGTAACGCCATAATTTTTCAATAGGTCCTTGTTTGAATTTCTTTAACCAAAACGGACTTACTGTATAACAAAAATAATAATATACTAGAGTTAACATAATACAGTCAGTCACTCCAATTTTGCCGTACAAACCAAAACCATATCTAAATAACACTAATGACATAACTACGCTATGTAACAAATACCAAGTTAGCGTCATTCTACCGACTAAACTGAATTTTTCTAAATAATAACCTCGATTAAATTTATTTAAGAACTTATATATATAAGCCAAAGTTGCTATACAAAAAATAATATTATTAATTAAAATAAATATATTAAACACATGAATCCAACTAAAAACACTGATCTCATAAAAATTTACAGTCTCCGCTAGCATGTAAATAACTCCGGATACCGATATTATTTTTATATAAATACCGTCAGGATAATTAATTATTTTGTTATTTAGTATTTGAAGATTAGCTACTTGAATACCTAGTAGCATCAAGATTATTACTTCAATAAAGTAATTGACACTGTCGATGCCAATAGCCAAATCTACAGGCTTGTAAAGCCCTGCAAAAAATGAGTTTAGATAACTATAAATATTGAGATATAAAATTCTAGTTACACTACCTTCTTGATAGAGCTTGATAAATATACTGTTATTAGAATGAGTATTCAGCATCTTTTGATTAGACTGAATAGCTACAATGTCTTGCTTAGGTGCTTTTGATAAAACCTCTACATAATAATCCTCAAAGTCACCATGATATTGATCAGCATTGACTAAATAATAAACATATCCATTCATGATTACTGATATAATTACTAAAATAATATTAAACTTAAACAACCTGGCATAATTACTTTTAAATACATATTGCATCAGAAACGCCACTAAAGATCCTAATAGCGCATAAGTTAACAATACATCCCCCCAATAAAAGAAAGCCAAATGTAGTGTACCTATAATACCCAGCACAAACATTCTTTTGAGATAAATCTTAAATACTTTTTGCGATGGTAATGTCTGTAATAGTTTGTTAAGCAATAATTGATTACTTAAGCCGAAGAGAAAAACAAAGACTGGGTAAGATTTTTCAAGTAACAAAAAAGAAACAATGCCTGACAGAATATGATCAAGCTCACTAAACTTGAATGCAAAGTCAATGCCATCCAGAAAATAAGGGCCGTTTATAGTCACCGCATTGACCAACATAACACCTAATAAAGTCAGTCCACGAAGTATATCTATAAAAAGTATGCGATTTGATTTCTCGTTCACAGAAGTCATAAGAATAGTTTCAAATATAGTGATTATTATATTTATAACTATCTACAAAAAAATTATGAATAGCAACTAGGGTTATTATTCAGATGGAGTTGCAGTTCGAACTGGGCCAGATCCTACTGTAGGTTGTTGAGGTGACTGCTGATCGACACTAGGATTATTCTTATACTGATAGTATTTATATGCTAACATAGCAATACTTGAAACCACTCCCATGCACATAAACGGGTGTCCTTTGGCCAAACTAAAGATCATAGCCCCTTTAGCCACAGCAACAGCTGCAATCGCGCCAGGGCCTATCAAGAATATTGCCCCTCCTATAACTGCGCTAACCAAAATTGTACTGCCTATAACATAAACAGCAATTTTTAGCTTACTTTTTTTCGTAGTTGACTCAACTTTTGCTTTATATATTCCATCTTTGAGAATTAACTTAATCTCTAGATTGCCTTTTATAATATAAATTTCTTTCTTTGATTCATTTGCAGGCGCACTAAAAGCCGCCACATCCTCTGGCTTAAGCGCAAATTTATCACCAGGGCGTAAATATTTAAAAAGATCTTCTATATTGTATTTTCTTATCCTAACAATAGAATCAGCATGAACTATAAAAAGGCTACGTTTATATATAGCGCTTGTATAAATCACAGAATCTTCATCTGTAGCTTTTTCAAGAGCATATTTTGCGAAATCTGATTCTTCAGGTTGTCTAGGCTCGTTAAATCTCATAGGATTACCACCTAACTACATTATTGATAGCCTATAATAACGCATTTTTACTTAAGTTTTGCTTAAGATCGGCTTAAATAGTTAACCTATTGTTTATAATATAGAAATAGCCGCGCGGGCGGCCTGATTAATTATAAATATTTTAACGATGGTGAATCTCAGCAAATTTCAAAGACTCAGGGCCTATGTAATCTGCCATCGGTCTAATCAATCGGTTATCAGCCCTTTGTTCTATAATATGGGCAGCCCAACCAGAGGTCCTAGCAATAACAAACAACGGCGTAAACATGCCTGTTGGTATGCCGCAATAGTGGTAAGTTGAAGCACAATAAAAATCCAAATTAGGGAATAATTTTTTCTCATCCCACATCAATTTTTCCACAGTCTCAGAAACCTCATAAAGAATTTTCTTGCCACTAGTTTCAGACAGTTTTTTTGACCATTGTTTAATGATATCTGAACGTGGATCACATTTTGAATATACTCTGTGACCAAAACCCATAATCTTATACTTAGAGGCTAATTTTTTTAATATATCTTCTTTGGCTTGTGCAGTACTTGTGTATTGCTCTATAAGTTCCATAGCTGCTTCATTAGCGCCACCGTGTAAATTACCACGCAGTGTACCTATGCCAGCAGTGATAGCAGAATAAAAGTCCGACATTGTTGACGCACAAACACGTGCAGCAAAAGTAGATGCATTGAATTCATGTTCGGCATAAAGAATCAACGAAGCATCAACCGCCCTAACCCAGGTTTCATCAGGTTTCTTTTGATGCAATAGCTCTAAAAAATGACCAGCAATACTAGGTTGATTTGTCATTGTATCAATAGCTTTATTATACTTAGAAAAATGATACCAATATAATAATGCCCCAGAATAAACTGCCATTAATCGATTAGCAATTTCTACTTGATCGCGCTTATCAGACTCAGGTTCTATATTGCCTAAATAAGAACATGTAGTTCTTAAAACATCCATCGGATGACTATCAGCTGGTATTAATTCTAAGACTTTTTTTAATTTTTCAGGAACTTGACGATAAGAGTGTAATTTTGTTTTATAAGAATCAAGTTCTGCACTTGTAGGTAATTTATTATAAACCAACAAATAAGCAACCTCTTCAAAACAAGCTTTTTCTGCTAAATCTTCGATACTATAACCTCTGTAGGTTAACCCGACGCCTTCTTTACCAACGGTGCTAATTGCAGTTTTGCCAGCAGTGATACCTGCTAAGCCGGCTTGATTGATTGGTTTAATTGCTTGGCTCATAATATTCTCGATTTGAATTTTATTTATTTTGTACAGTCAAAAAATCTTCTAGTTGTTGTTCATAATTATAATAATTAAGAACTTTGTATAGCTCTTCGCGCGTTTGCATCATATCTATACATGGCTTTTGTGTTTTCTTTTCTCTAATAGTTTTATAGACCAT
Organism: uncultured Gammaproteobacteria bacterium; assembly: GCA_964387745.1. GTDB lineage: Bacteria > Pseudomonadota > Gammaproteobacteria > JAGOUU01 > JAGOUU01 > JAGOUU01. The sequence goes on from CAYLXL010000044.1 coordinate 11,748, forward strand.
TGTGGCTGCTTTACTCATCGCACGAAAAGCGCTCAAAGGATATAAAATTAACTTTATATCTGCGCTAGCTAATTCTTCTACTGTAAATAACGGAGTTTTACCAAACTCTGTAATATTAGCAAGCACCGGTACATTAATATGCTTAGTAACTGTTTTATAATCTTCTAAGCTATATAAAGCCTCTGCAAAGATCATATCAGCGCCAGCTTTTATATATTCTTGCATTCTGGTGATAGCCTTATCTAAACCCTCAACCGCTACACTATCGGTTCTTGCCATGATAACGAAATCTGGATCTGTTTTACTGGCAAAAGCTACTTTAATTTTAGCGACCATATCCTGAGTACTAATAACTTTCTTATTATCGCGATGGCCACAGCGCTTGGCAGTTATCTGATCTTCCAGATGGATAGCAGCTGCACCAGCTTTTTCTAGTTCTTTGACAGTACGCTCAACATTTAAGATATCACCAAAACCAGTATCTGCATCTACTAATATAGGCAGCTTGGTAACACTAGCGATTCTTCTGACCTCCTCACTAACCTCGGTTAACGTAGTCATTCCCAAATCGGGCATACCGTATTGGGCGTTAGCAATACCAGCTCCTGATAAATAAATGGCATTAAAACCCGCCTGCTCAGCTAATAGAGCCGAATAGGCATTAATAGTACCTACGACCTGTAAGGGGCATTCATTCTTCAAAGCTGTTTTAAAACGGAAACCTGCACTACTTTGCGCTTGGGTCATAAATTTACTTACTTATAAATTCTTAAATTGATCCGTATCGTAGCAAATATTATATACCTAAACAATACATCTAATGCTTACGTTAACAATAGCAAAAAACTTACAAAACAGGATTGTTATTAGTTTGATAACTATTGACAGTAGTTATTGCCATGGCTAGTATTTAACTAACAAAACAAAATAAGAAAATTAACTTACATAATAATTTAAAATAATAATAACAATAATAAAAATAATAATTGGTGGCATTAATATGATTTATCTGTCAAAAAACTATTCACCGCGAACACTTACTCTAACAATATTATTAAATGCAAGTTGTTCATTTCTTGTTAATATTAATGCCAAAACATTTGATTTACCGGCACATGGTGATGTAGTTGGCTCTGTGTTTACTGTTTCGTCAGATCAATTAAAGCCTGATGATAACTTTTTAACTATCTCAGAAAGATATGGTGTTGGGTTTCATGAATTAGAAGAAGCTAACCCTGGTTACAATCCTTGGTCACCTGGTTATGGCGACCTGGTTATTCCTCACAGGTATGTTTTACCAAAAAACCGAAATGGCATTGTTATCAACCTAGCAGAATTAAGACTTTATTACTTTCCTAAGAACAGCGGAAAAGTAATAACTTATCCAGTTGGTATCGGCAAAAAGGACTGGAGTACCCCTGTGGTTAGTACAAAAGTAGTAGGCAAAGTGAAAAACCCTACCTGGACAGTACCTGATTCTATTAAAGAAGAATATAAAAACCGTGGTGAAAAAATTGCTGATTATATCCCCGCAGGTAAAGATAACCCTTTAGGCAAATATGCTATTAGATTGGCTGAACCTGGTTATTTATTGCACGGTTCTAACGTCGAAGTTGGCGTGGGTTTACGAGTAAGCCATGGCTGTATCAGATTATTTAATCCAGATATCGAAAACTTATTTAATATAGTTCCGGATGGCACTCCAGTACAAATCATCAATCAACCATATAAAATAGGTTCAGATGGTAACAAGATTTACATGGAAGCCCATAAGCCGCTATCAGAAGATGCGAGTGACTTTAAGTATGATCGTGGTTATATAAGCGAGCTTTTAGATAAGATGAATGTTGCGTACAAAGTAAACTGGAATGCAACAGAATATGCTGCTGAAGAATTACGTGGCATTCCAGTACCGATCGGTATTGTTAGATAAATTAATTAAATCTGATTTAATTATTTAGACCAACCTGCACAGCTACCATCTTTAGTTTCAACACAAGGAGTGTCTAATTTTCTAGGCACTTCTTCTACTAATTGTCTGTTCATGTAATTTGAGCAAGCACCTAAAGCTAAACTTGCTAAGATTAATGATACTAAACTTAGTTTTTTCTTCATTTCATTTCTCCAATTAAATCAAATTAAAATGTATATACAAGAAACATTATAGACATAGAGTTATAACAATCGCAAATTAGAACGTAAAACATCTTCTATTTTTTTAATTTATACTGATATACTAAAATAATAGTATAATTAATCAGTTATAATCAGCATGGTGACTAAATCATTATTGAAAAAATATTTTAGATTCTTAGTCTTTTGTGTTTTATATTTGTTCACAATATTTTCAATACAAGCCAAAGTAAATCTTGATAAACAAAGAAATGACTTTGTTAAAACTGAAAAACTTATTTTACAAGGTAAAATACGCTCAGAAAATCAAATACCTGATCATCTCAAATCATACAGTCTTTATCCTTATTTAGAATTAGAACTATTAAAGTCTCAATTAAAATTTAGCCCTATCGAAAAAGTTACAGATTTTTATAAGAAATATGATGACTCCCCTGTAAGCAAAACGCTTAATTATCATTGGATATCTTTTTTAGCAAAAGGTGGTCGTTGGTCTGAAATTCTCACCTACTATCTTGCTAATACATCGACCAATTTAAAATGTCTATATTCTACCGCTGTGGAGCATACTTCGCCAGAATTAATAACACCCGCAGACATAAATGATCTTTGGTTATCTGGACAAACCCGTCCTAAAGAATGTGATCAATTATTTAATATTTGGCTTGATAAAAAAATTATAACTCATGAGTTAATTTGGAAAAGAATTTACTTAGCCATGGAAGAAAACAATACAGCATTAGTGCGAAAGCTGGGGTTAAGACTTTCAGAGCCCGAGTTTGATGATATCAAGTTATGGCTAAGAGTTCACCAGAACAATAATTTGATCAATAATTTTCAATTATTTGACCCAAATAATTTATTTCATCAAAAAATTACTATATACGCGCTAAAGAAAATTGGTACACGCAATCTAGATTTAGCTTTACGCAACTATCGAGATCTTAATCAACGATACAATTTCTCAGATGAAAATAAATATGATTTCTATAAATTTGCAGCAATAAAAATGTTTGCCATGGATCATGAAAAAACCGAACTCATGATCAATGACATACCGTTAGAATATTATGATGAACCATTGCATACTGCAGCTATAAAAAGCGCGTTGAGAAATAATGACTGGCCTGCTGTAATTAAACGCATCGAAGAAATGCCTGATGAACTTAAAAGTCAGGATATTTGGGTTTACTGGTTAGCTCGCGCCTATGGCGAAGTTAAAGATGATTATACTTCTAAAGATTTATTTGCAAAAATCTCTAATAAAACCAATTATTACGGCCTATTAGCCTGTAATCAACTTAAACAAATGTGTCCCATAGAATTTGCTATTGTCGAGCCTTACCGTGCAGATAAAATTCGTTTACTCCAAAACCCTGGCATTAATCGAGCGATTGAACTTTATCGATTAAAGCGCTTTACCCAGGCAAGATTAGAATGGAATACTATCCTTAAAAAACTTAGCCCTAAAGAACAGTTTATAGCGGCTACAATCGCAAGTGATTTAAACTGGCATGATCGTAACATTGTTAATTTTGCTAAAGAAGCCAATTCAGAAAATACTAACCCGAATGCTTTTCTGCACTTAAGATACCCTCTCGTAAATCAATCATCTGTTTTAAAATTTGCGAAAAAATATAACATTGATCCAGCCTGGGTTTTTGCTATAAGTCGACAAGAAAGTGCTTTTATTAGTAACGCGAAATCACGTGCAGGAGCTTTAGGTCTCATGCAGCTAATGCCTGACACGGCGCGTAAACTTGCTAAGCAAAATAAAATACCATACCGTAACCCTTCTAGCCTATTAAATGAATCGACAAATATTAGCTTGGGATCAGCCTACCTGCAACAAATGTTAGGCACTCATAAAGGCAACCCTGTTTTAGCAACTGCTGCTTATAATGCAGGCCCAGGACGTGTGCGTAAATGGATGAGAGAATCCAAACCTGTAGCCACTGATGTATGGATTGAACTTGTGCCATTTTATGAAACCCGTGATTATTTAAAACGCGTTTTAACTAATACAGCTATATATAGAAGCCGTTTGGGTAAATCACCTACTATCTTAAGTGAATTGATGCCGATAACGATGGATGTAAATAAATAAAAGTAAATTGGTACGCGTTCACCGTATAGGAATCTGCGCCCCTGTCATTCCGAGCTTGTCGAGGAATCTCTGATTGAAGATTAAGAGATCCGTAATTGTTCACGCCCTTTAAGTTGC
>CAYLXL010000045.1:0-12152 GCA_964387745.1 uncultured Gammaproteobacteria bacterium
CGCGATTGGACTCGAACCAACGACCCCCACCATGTCAAGGTGGTGCTCTAACCAACTGAGCTACGTGCCTACAAGTAAAAGAAGCTAAGATACCATGATTTAAAATAGTTTGCTAGAGGTATTAGAGATGTCTGCTCATAGATCCAACCTTTTACCCTGTATTATAAGATCTTCAGCTTCATAACCAGAAAACACTTTATACTCTTTTCTTATTGAACAATACTTCGTTAATACTAACCTTCTGTGAACAAACTCGAAATGATCGACTTCGGCATTCACTACTGAAGCAACATCTATTGAAGAAGCTTCTGTTAGCTCTGTTGAGTCCTCAATTGATCTTTGCCTATTAATTAAATATTGATAGAAAGCATATTCACCATTCTTGTCTAATTCTTGTTTAGCGTCTTTTAGGATAGTAGCTGCATATTTTAAGCCATTTGCTCGATCTTTAATTAATGCGGTATAAATACGCTTAGCATGAAGTTTTTCTTGAGGAAATCCATTTGGATCATCAAATAAATCTAAACGTGTACTTGGGTAGGGTTTGAAATTTTTTTCTACCGCTTGCTCAAGTTGCATGCGTACTGCCGGGTTTATATACGCTACTGATGCAGAGCCTTTACCACCATGTCTGATTGCTGTCACAAAACCATTCCAAGGTCTTGGTGAAAATATCTCTTTGATTCGCTGCTCTAAATAGTCACCGTCAATTTTTTTATATTTTATCATTACATCAGCATTTTTTTCACGTGCCTGTTGATGAACTACTAGTCTGCGTGTATCAAAACTAAAAACACGTCCATTATAAACACCTATTTCAATAGGTTGTACATACTTTGTATATCCAGGATCAGCAATTAAGCTTTGACGCATTGTATCTAATGAGGTTCCATCACTAAAAGCTTTATTAATACCACCTTGGGCGGTACGCAATCTATAGGGATTTATAAAACCAGAGCTCGGCAGTTTGTTAAACTCTTCAATTCCAAGTGTGCAATCCTCCTCTGCTATCTGTGTGTATCTTACTTCTGAGCTAAACACAGACATTGCTTTTAGTTTCTGTTTAGCCTGCAACTCTGCTTCCTTATCTGTTACTACCTGTGGTTTGCTATGATCTTTATCAAATTTTACTTCTAATAACTTTTTTTTCTTTTGTATCCAGTCAGAAATATGTTCTTCAAGCTCTTTAATAATTTTATCAATAACTTGTCTTTTTTCATCAGGCTCATCGATAATGATCTCATATTCAAGATATTCTCTTAACAACTCGGTAAACTCAAACTTGTCTGGCAAAGATTGAATTAATTCAGGAGATGCTTGAAGAGAGTCAAAAGAAAGCTTCTTCCAAGCAGCTATAGCTAAGCTTAAATGCAATATAGCATCAATAGTTTGTTTGTTTGCAACTATTTTTCTTAATAAAAACTCAATAAGCCCTTCTCTATTAAAATCACCATCTTTTATCCATGTTAAAAATAACGCAGGATTATCACATTGCAAAATAAGGCTACCTAGTTTACGCCACTCAGTTTTCTCAATGCTACTTTCAAGTTTCTCTAAGTCTTGTTGTTCTCTGCTATACTCACCGGCTAAATGATAGGCTGTTCGACCATGACTATCTTCATCATCAAGTTTTAACCCAGACTTTTCTTTGATTAATAATTTTATTATTTTGGCATATAGTTTGGTCTCATCATCATATTTACTAATATCCAAGCAATCTCTAGCAATTTCTTCTATTACACTCAGGTGGACCCTCCTTGCAACAATATGCAATACAGTATTTTCGTGCTTGTCCCTAGTATCGAGTTCTACGCCTTTATGTCTATACAACAATTGGAATATACGGTATTCGGCAGACTCTGCTGCAAAAAACAATGCAGTCTGACCATCTTTATTTTTATAGTTGACATCAAAACCATTGGCTAATAATGAACACACAGCATCATAACAACCACTACCAGCCGCCCCATGCAAAGGGCTGTCGCCATTACTATTTTTTGTATACATATCAGCACCTAAAGCACACAAGAAGTCAATGACTTCATCAGCGTCACCCTCAACAGCTAAATGTAAGGGAGTAGTACCATATTCGTCAGGGATATTAAGTAGCGTTTGGTCACTATTATAAATAACTTCTATAAGATTAAGGTCTTCGGTATTTACCGCATAATGTAGAGCAGTTTCACCACTTTTATCCTTTGCAGATGGCTTAGCGCCGAGTTCTAGTAAACACTTAATGGAGAGCTCTTTATTTCCAGATATCGCCATATGTAGCGCTGTGCGATTATAACTATCACCCGCTTCAAGCTCAGCATTATAGCCATGTAAGATTGAAATAATACCAAGATGCTCTCCCTCTGCCGCCATATACAGTGCAGTTCTACCGGAGCTATCTTGGGCATTGATATCAATACCTTGCCCACATAAATAGTCTACAATCTCTTGATGACCGTGCTCAGCAGCAAAGTGTAATGCAGTCTGCCCTTGAATATAACGAATGTTTAAATTTACGCCGCTTGCGTGTAACTCTTTGATTTTATCGAAGTCGCCGTCTATTGCTGCTTGTAATAACGGGTGGGCATCGTCATCGCCTAACATATTCTTAACTCAAGTTTACTTTATAACCAAAAAGTTATTTAGTATACTTTTAGCATCAAGGTTATGTCAACATATGCTTTACAGTCCTATTGTGTTGATATAGTGCTTAAGACATATCTGAAAAAATGGTACCTATCAGTATAATTGCAATGGTTACAGACTTGGCCTTACCTGCTAATAATTATATTCATACGGACCCTAGTTTTCTTGTTTACTTATCACCCTCTCATCCCATAATGACTGGCTTAAAGCATTCACCGCTGTGTCACCACAATCCAGAACCACATCAGCAATCTTAGTAGCTATTATATGAGCATCTAATCCTCCATAATTATAATGCTCTAATATTACTTTACCGCCAAACTTGATACCTAGATCATCAGTCCCTCTATTGTTACGGGTAAAATAGATCATCAAATCTGTTCCCGATTGAGTAAAACGTTTATGCATAAACCAAACTAATATATCAGACAAACCAATGCCAATTTTACTACGACGCCATTCTGGATGTACTAATAGATGGCCTATTGTCATGATAGTTTTAGACTGGAGAATATATTGATTCATTATATCTGCTGGATAAGCTTTAAAAGAACTTTGACCTAAGATAGCTTTACTCGTAACATCTTTAGTGTCAAAGCAAAACATCCCTACTATTTGTAACTCATCTTGCTCATCAGGATGAGTCAAAATAAAAATATCCTCAAAAAGCATATAAGCATCACTTGATAACTTAGTTTCTATATCTTCGAGTTTTTCTAAACGCATTTCTGCGCCCATAAAATGATACCAAAAGTTATAAGCCTTATTATAGAGTTCCAAATACTCAGCTTTGCAATCTCGGATATGACCAGGCAATACATAACAGTTCAACCCATCTATTTTGTTAGATTTATTGTTAATTTTTTTATTTTGAATATCAGCAGACATATATCAAATAGTAATATTTAGAATAACTAAAATTATAGACGTTAATTTTTTACTTCTGCCATTATAAAATCTTTTCCAATCATAAAATCAAGCTATCAATAGAAACTTATCAAATCTTATGCTTATAATTGAATATAAACACAGTGCAGTTGTTTAACCTGTAGTTAGCCGAAAAACATCAACCATATTAAGGACAATCATGAAATTTCCAATTTATCAATCTACCATTCTGGCATCGCTCATCGCGATGAACTCTTATGGTATCAATGGCGTATTTGATTATGGCATGGGTCAAATCAATCGCGGCATGGGTGGCGCCGGGGTAGCATTACCGCAAGATGCTTATGCTCCTGTTATCAATCCAGCCGGTATAGGTTTAGTAAATCATAAGCTTGACGGCGGTGCAGCTATTTACTTTCCGATGATGTATAGCAAATGGGGCGCTGGCACCTCTGCTTTTCCTACAGATGCCCTAGCTGCACCAGAAGGTACTTTTCATAGCCAAACAAAAGTGTTTGTCATGCCAGACCTAGGCTATCTTTATCATCATGATAGACAAAATCATTTTGGCGTTTCAATTAACTCTATTGGTGGCTTTGGCACTAAGTATTCAACTAATAAATTAGCATCTGTTCTTGGTGCTCCTGCTACACAAGATGGTGTTCTTGGTAATGGCACCATTATTTCTGATCTAAAAATTGGTTCGTTAAATGCTAGTTATAACTATTTTGTTATGCCAACATTAAGTTTAGGGCTAACTGCTAGTTATTACGTGCAAGCTTTTAAATCTGCAGGCTCTCAAGGTCTAGCTGCATATACGCAAACTTTCTTGTCTACAGGCGCCACTCCAACAAAGTTGTCTAATAATGGCGTGGATTATAACTACGGTGCGATGGCAACGCTTGGTGCTTTATATAAATTTAGCAAAGAACTTTCCGTTGCTGCATCTGGCACACCAAAAGTTAGAATGACAAAATTGCATGATTATAAAGATTTGTTAGTTAATCATGGTGAGCTTGATATCCCTGCTAAATATTCCATAGGATTGAGCATAACACCTGATGAGCAACTTAGTGTTGTTGTCGACATAGTAAGAATCTTAAATGAAGATGTCGGTACTTATGGTCATAATTCACGTGCTATATTTGATGGCAGATGTGCACCTGGCTCTCCAACTTTAGATCCATCTGTCTGCTTAGGTTCAAAAAATGGCCCAGGCTTTGGTTGGGACAATCAAACCATTCTAAAAACTGGTGCTGAATACAAAATCAATTCTAAAGAAGCTGTAAGGCTAGGTTTTTCTTACGGTAACCGAATCGGCCATAGATCAGACATCGTTGTTAATACTTTGGCCCCTGGCGCTGCAGCTAGGTTAATTACTAGCGCAGGATATAGCAAAGTAATGCCAGGATATGTCCTGAACACTTTCTTAACATATATACCTGCTCAGACCATGAAAGGAGTTAATGAACTCTCAGTTGGTGATGCTCAAACAGTGAAAGTTAAAGTTGCTGGTGTTGGTTTTGGTTTTGGTGTGTCTATGTAATTAAGCGTGTGATTATAATTTCGTAGGGGTATTTGCTACCCCTATGAACTTTTTACTTGTTGTGTAAAGAATTTTCGTACAATAGCCTTTCCATATCAACTGCAGGAATAGGCCGACTAAAATAATAACCCTGACCAAATTTACAATTATAATCTTTTAAGAAATTCATCTGATTAATAGTCTCAACACCCTCAGCGACGATATCATAGCCAGCATGTTTACCAAGCTCAATTATAGATAATACTATTGCTTTATTTTGCTTAGCAGTTTCATCAGATAAAGTTTGGGTAAACATCTTATCTATTTTAATTACATCAATAGGCAACTTTTGTAAATAAGCATAAGAAGAATAACCCGTACCAAAGTCATCAATAGCTATTTTTAAACCTAATTCTTTCATACGATTCAACATCTTAGTAATATCACCACTGTCATTGATAAATACATTTTCAGTAAGCTCAATAGTAATAGCTTCAGCTGGCACACCTGATGAACTTAAAATTCTATAAATATTACTAGCCATGCTAGGCGTATATAATAAAGCTCCGGATAGATTAATTGTAATCCTTAAATCTTCATAACCAGCTGCATACCAACGTTTTAATTGCGCTAAAGAATTTTCGAATACCCAATTCGTCAACGTATCAATAAAACCAACCTCTTCAGTTATAGCAATAAATTCATCTGGCGGCACAAACCCGCCAAGTTCTTTATTATTCCAGCGCAATAAAGTTTCAACAGCACTGATTTTTTTTGTTTTAAGATCAATGATTGGCTGGTAATGCAAAGATAGTTCATTATTTTCTATAGCCTTATAAATCTTATTAGCTATAGTCATCTTACGCATATTTTTGGTTCTAATCGTACTGTCGTAAAATGCGATACCATTTTTACCGCTTAATTTTTTTTGATACATTGCAGAATCAGCGTTTTTGATTAAGTCTAAAGGGGTGGCAGCATCATATGGATATAATGATATCCCCATAGATACAGTAATATTAAACTCGTAGTCTTGTACTTTAACTGGGTGGGCGACAATATTTTTAACTATATTGATATGTTTATCGCATTCTTCAGGAGATCCAATACCGCTCGCAATAATGATAAACTCATCTCCACCGAGGCGCCCTACTGAACAATTAGGTACCATAGACTTCAGTAATTTCTGCCCTATTTTCTTTAACATCAAATCACCTATATGGTGGCCCAAGCTATCATTGATAAGTTTAAAATTGTCTAAATCTATAAAATAAACCGCAAATTGTTCTCTTTTAATAATTTTTTGTTTCATCTGTTCAATAAGACTTGTTCTGTTAGCCAAGCCAGTTAACAGATCGTGATAGGCGTTATATGTCAACTGTCCTTGCAGCACTTTGCTTTGAGTAACATCACTGATGAAACCCAACGTATAACTTTTATCGTTATAAGTAGATTTAAATGTTGCCAGTTCAAACCATTTGTTGGCGTTATCAACTTTTATATTTAATTGACTTTTTTGTCCAGAACCAGCTAACTGATCACAAATATTACTATACAACATTGATAACCCCTGATTATTCAACAGCGGTATTTTATTGTTTTTGCTATCAATAGACCCTAGCTTTAAGATACTTCGTAAATAATCATTTATATAAATAATTTCATCATCATCTAATACTAGAATACCTTGCGTAGCAGACTGTATAGCGCTAGTTAAAATATTTATCCTGTTTTTTTGTTCTTTTTCTTCAGTGATGTCTTTAAAGCACCAGACCCTACCCATAGGTTTGTTATCTAGAATTAATGGTTGTGTATAACGCTCAATGGTTCTCCCATCCAAAAACTCTACTTCACCGAAATCACCTTTCAGGCTATTTTCTTCTTCAAGCTGCCCCAATTCAATCATCAATTTTTGAGGGTCTTTAACCTGATTAAAAATATGCTCTAACCCTGTCTGCTCAGAAGCTTCTTCTAGTGCCTCTCGAGGAATTTTAGCAATTTCAAAAAACTTATCATTCCAATCAATTAACTTACCGTTGTTATCTATAATCAAAATCCCGTCGCCAGAGGACTCCAACGTCGATCTGAATAAGGCTAATAAGTTCTTCTTTTCAAGATTATCAAATTGATGAGCAGGATCATTTTCAGCGCCGTGTGCGGCCTCATCTGGGGCAACCTGAGGTTGCTTATTTTTTTCATCATTCCATTTTCTTAAGTATTCGCCTAATAGGTCATAGTCCATATCAGTCAAACCTGATACGTTTGCAAGTTCTTCTGCATTAGTCACTGTATCACCCAATGTTTTGGCAATCTGTTTAAATTGATGATACGTTAACTGTTTACTCATATTTTCTGGCGAATTTTAAAGTCCATATAAGATACATTAGGTTAAACTTCCGACTTACACAAATAAAAGAAACTTTGGCTGGTTATAAGAAATTTTAAGGTTGCTTTTTTTTTTCTGTTACCTAGATTTGAATTGTGCCACTATAAAAATTTGAAATTCATTAATCACAAGAGGTGTATTATGTCAGTACCAGCGTCAACCACTCTAACAACACAAACAAACGTTCAAGAGCTGCAACCAAATCTTGAATATGTGATTACTAATGAATCCATAGAATTTAACAAGCTTCATAAAAATGGCTGGGTGATTAATAATGGCAATCAATACAGTAATAACGATCAACTAGTCGTTTTAAAAAACAAAGACAATAAAATATTAGCGGTGATTAATTCTTATCCAGCGTCCAAAGCAAAAGTCCTAAAAAACTTTGAAAAAAAACAACTACGTAATTGTTGGTTTATTGATTCAATATGGCTATCACCCGATGTGGGTTTAAACTCAATTGCGCCATTAGCAGTATATATCACAGCTAAAACAGCAAGAATTTATAACAAAGATATATTGATTACTATTAAAAATAAAAACACGACCTTTCCAATTATGACACTTATGAAGGGAATAGAAATTAAATCTTTTGATGAGAAAAATGTTTTTGTTGGCCAACGAATTGACTATATTTTATTATCAATCAGCGAAACTCTGCCAGCAGACAGTGAAGATTTTATCACACATGAGTTTGTCAAAGACATGTATAAAATGTTTTTCAGGTGGTATGACAAATATAACAAAAGCACATGGTGTTCTGCAATTGATAACAAAACACTTACCAAAAGACAATATATCTCTACACTTTATAACCTACACAGCTATGTACAATACACTACTCGCTTATGTGCACGCGCCATAGCTTTTAGCGATGATATGTTTTTAAGAAATAATTATATTGACCACTTTAGAGGTGAAATTAATCACGAAATCTTAATCGAAAAAGACTTACAACAGTTAGGCGAAGATGTTGAGTACTTGAAAAAATATTACATACCTAATATAAAAACTAAAGCTTTTATGGCCTTGCAAGAAAGCACGATAGGCTTTTATCAAGATCCTGTACTCTTACTCGCCTGCCCGTTTGTAGCTGAAGGTGTCTCAGCAAACTTCCGTACTGATTTATTAGAAAATCTAGAAAAAATAATTGGCTCTTGGGGAGTCAAAGACCCGGGTAAAGCAATGCGCTTTTTGAATTCACACGTAAAATTTGATGGTGGCGACGACGGCCACTGGGAAGCAGTAATAGAAATTTTGCCAAGATATATCAAAACTGAATTCGACCGTCAAAGATTTATTTCTATTGCTAAGTTTGGTATGGATTCTATTTTAAAAAGCTTTGATAGTAACGTTAAGGAAAATTTGATTTGGTGATTGTGATCCCGAGCGAAGCGAAGGATCGCCTCTCGAGATTCCTCGCAAAGCTCAGAATGACAACTAATCACACCGGCAAATACGGCAAACAAAAATATGTAGCTATGCCTGCTGCAAAGCCAAATAAGTGCCCCTCTACAGAAACACCTTGGGTATGAATCGGCACTAAACTTGCGACCAATCCTCCAAAATAATATAACGTCAAAACTAACAGCATGATACTTAGAAAACTTGGTACTAAATAGGCTATGATTACTAAAAAACCAAAATAGCCTAAAATTACACCACTAGCGCCCACATGACACGCATGCCGACCAAATAACCAAGTTAAACCACCTGCTATGACCATTATATTCAACGTAACTGCAAGAAACACATTAAAGCCATACATCAATACCATGTTCATTAAAAAAAATAGCGGTATAGCATTAAAAAATAAATGATTAAAACTACCATGAATAAAAGGTGAGCAAATTATTCCCAATAAACCTACAGGATGTCTAGGAACAATACCCAAAATATATAACCGCCCACCGATCATTCTATTAATAAAATTAACTAAAGCCAGAAACAATATAACTCCTACTGTAAACGGCAAATAATTAAAAATTGTTTCCTTGATAAATTCTATGTCACTAGCAATACTGTTTAAAGAAATAGGCTCCGTCATTTATAGGTATCCTTCTGAAACAAACTTTTGTTTTAATATATGGATCTCATCTCTAATTGCAGCTGCTTCTTCAAACTGCAAATCTTTCGCTGCTTTTTTCATTGCTTGATCTAATTTATTAATAACTTTTTTGAAATAATTTGGATCCAGCAATCTATCTTTATCTATATTTTGTTTAATAGCATCCAGAGTCTTAATATTTTTATCTAGTTTATCTTTATTTTTAAACTTTTGACCCGGAATAACTTCTAGCACATCAACAACTTTTCTTTTTATCCCTACAGGCGTTATATTATTTATTTTATTAAAATTTATTTGTTTTTCGCGGCGGCGATTGGTTTCATTAATAGCCTTTTCCATGGCTGTAGTAATACTATTAGCATACATGATTGCCACTCCATGCAAGTTACGAGCAGCGCGACCAATAGTCTGAATCAAAGAACGCTCAGATCTTAAGAAACCTTGTTTATCAGCATCTAAAATAGCAACCAAAGAAACTTCTGGTAAGTCTAGACCTTCACGTAACAAGTTGATACCCACAAGAGCATCAAAGTCACCCATACGTAAACCACGAATTAATTCCATGCGTTCAACAGTATCGATATCTGAATGTAAATATTTTACTCTAACACCATGCTCAGACAAATACTCTGTAAGATCTTCAGCCATTCTTTTGGTAAGGGTTGTTATCAAAACCCGTTCGTCTCTTGCAGCACGAATATTAATCTCTGATAACACATCATCGACTTGAGTATTAACCGGGCGAATGATAATCTCTGGATCTACTAAACCGGTTGGTCGAACAAACTGCTCAGCAATATTACCAAACTCTTGAGCTGCGGTTAATTCATATTCACCTGGAGTCGCGGAAATATAAATTATTTGCGCAGTTCTACTTTTAAACTCCTCAAACTTTAATGGGCGGTTATCTAACGCTGAAGGTAACCTAAACCCGTAGGTAACCAAGGTCTCTTTTCTTGATCTATCGCCTTTATACATCGCCCCTAATTGCGGCACAGTAACATGTGATTCATCTATAATTATAATTCCGTCTGATGGAAAGTAATCTAATAACGTCGGTGGCGGCTCGCCTGGATTCCGACCCGATAGATAGCGCGAATAATTTTCAATACCTGAACAATAACCAAGCTCATTGATCATTTCTAAATCAAATTTAGTTCTTTGTTCTAGCCTTTGTGCAGCGACTAATTGATTGTCATCATACAACTGATTTAATCTTTCCCGTAAATCTAATTTTATCTGATCAAAAGCTTTAATCACTGTATCCCTAGGAGTAACATAATGACTCTTCGGATATATAGTAATTCGAGGCAACTTTTGAGCTACAGCCCCAGTTAAAGGATCAAATAAACTTAAGTTTTCAATTACATTATCAAATAACTCTATACGAACTGCTAGCTCATCTGATTCGGCAGGAAAAACGTCTATAACATCACCACGTACTCGAAAAGTTGCCCGATCAAAATCAATATCATTACGTTTATACTGTAATTCAGCAAGGCGTTTTAAGATAGCCTGCTGATCAATCTTTTCGCCACGACTTAAATGCAAAATCATACTAAGATAAGATTTAGGATCACCTAAGCCATAGATAGCTGAAACGCTAGCAACAACAATAACATCCCGTCTCTCCATAATAGCTTTAGTGGCTGACAGACGCATTTGCTCTATATGGTCATTGATTGATGAATCTTTCTCAATAAACGTATCAGAAGCAGGCACATACGCTTCTGGTTGATAATAATCATAGTAAGACACAAAATACTCAACGGCATTTTTTGGAAAAAATTCTTTCATTTCGCCATATAATTGAGCAGCTAGTGTTTTATTAGGTGCTAAAATTAAAGCCGGCCTATTTGCGTTTTTAATTACATTAGCAATAGTAAAAGTCTTACCAGAACCTGTTACGCCTAATAAAACCTGGTGCTGTAGCCCGTGTTCGAGCCCCTCACTCAATGTTTTAATCGCTTCAGGCTGATCACCCGAGGGTTTAAAGTTTGATGCTAGCTGAAATTGATTGTTTTTATCTACCATTGACTTTGAATTACACTTACTTATAATTTTACTAGCTTAACATTAATAGAATATTTATAATATGGCTTAAAATCTAACGTTGTGAAGCAAATTATGAATAATCTTACCCAAAGAATTACAAGAATACCAGGCTCGCCTACTATAGCTTTAACTTCTAAGACTAATCTCTTAAAATCACAGGGAATTGATATCATTGGTCTTGGTGCAGGTGAGCCAGACTTTGATACTCCAGATTTCGTTAAAGAAGCTGCTATCAGGGCTATTCATAACGGCCAGACTAAATATACAGCGGTCGAAGGTACGCTTGAATTAAGAAAAGCAATTCAGGCCAAATTCAAAAATGAAAATAACCTAGAGTATAATACGAATCAAATTTTAGTTTCCGTAGGTGCCAAACACAGCATTTACAATTTAATACAAGTATTATTAGAAAAAGGCGATGAGGCTTTAATTCCGGTGCCCTACTGGGTTTCTTATCCAGCTATGGTTGAGCTGGCGGATGCTACTCCTGTTATCGTTAATACAACAAAACAAGAAAGCTTTAAACTTACTCCTGAAATTTTATCCAAACATATTACTGATAAAACTAAATTACTTATTTTAAACAG
>CAYLXL010000045.1:12162-15947 GCA_964387745.1 uncultured Gammaproteobacteria bacterium
ATAGATCAAAAAATTACTTGGGTAATTTATAAAAATATAATAAGGTTATATACATAACATTATTTCCAAAAAAATTGATAACTGTAATGATTGACCAGTAAATATGTAAAACATATAATAAAACTAAATTACTTATTTTAAACAGTCCGTCTAACCCGTCAGGCAAAGTTTACACTAAACAAGAATTAGTCGAGCTAGCAAAAGTTTTATTGAAACATCCTAATGTTCATATTTTATCTGATGATATCTACGAGCATATCGTTTGGCCCGAATATAAATTTTATAATCTATTAACCGCCTGCCAAGATAGCCTAAGCACTGAAGATTACCTCAAGCTTTATAACCGTACTATAGTCGTCAATGGAGTGTCTAAAGCTTATTCTATGACTGGCTGGCGTATAGGCTACGCTGCAGGCCATAAAGATCTTATTGATGCTATGCAAAAGCTGCAATCACAGTCTACTTCTAACCCCTGTTCGATTGCTCAGGCTGCAGCATGTGAAGCTTTAACCAACCCTAAAACTTCTGAGTTTATTAAAATGATGACGGGAGAATTCAAAAAACGTCATGATTATATTTACCAAGCTATTAATAATATAAAGCTTTTGTCTGTCTTACCTGCTGAAGGTGCGTTTTATAGCTTTGTCGACTGTTCAGAGGCTATAAAGCATACCGACTGCAAAGATGATTATGAGTTTTCAGAGTTATTATTAGAGAAAGCTAATGTCGCGCTAGTTGCCGGCAGCTCGTTTGGTAGCCCTAATTACTTAAGGCTGTCTTATGCTACGAGTATGAAAAACTTAGAGGGTGCCATATCTCGCATCGAAAAATTCTTAAATAATTCTTGACCATAACAACATAACTTATTATTATATCAACCATTCCCCGGTAGCTCAGCGGTAGAGCAGTTGACTGTTAATCAATTGGTCGGCGGTTCGAACCCGTCCCGGGGAGCCATTAACTCCAAGACTGATCTTGCACTAGTTTCTCGGACACAATTTATGCAACATCCTGCATTAGCTCAAATTGAATTGGCGTCATGTAGTTAATTGCTGAATGCATGCGTTTACGATTATAGTAGCACTCTATATATTCAACAATAGAAGATTTTGCAATTTCTCTAGTCTCATACCGTTCATCATGTACTAACTCAACTTTTAATGTATGAAAAAATGATTCCATAGCTGCATTGTCATAACAACAGCCTACAGAGCTCATGCTGCATATAAGACCATTATTATTCAGTAAAGCCTGGTAACTGCTAGAACAATACTGCATTCCTCTATCAGAGTGCACAATTACTGCTGTAGGAAATTTACGCTTAAACAAAGCCATGCTAAATGCATTTTCAACTAATTCAGCTTTTAACCGGTCACTCATAGACCAACCGATTACAGGCCTGGAGTAAAGGTCAATAAACACACAGAGATATAACCATCCTTCGTTAGTTGGTATATAGGTAATATCCGTGACCCACTTCTGATTCGGCTGATGAGCAGTAAAATCTTGTTGCAATATATTTGGCGAAATAGGTTTCTTATGATTAGAATCAGTAGTTACCTTAAATTTGCGCGTAGCTTTTGGTACTAGCTTTAATGCTTTCATACGTGTTGAAACTTTACCTCTGGTGCATGGTATACCTCTAGCTTTTAGCTCCTTGGTAATACATATGGCACCGTAGCGACGCTTATGTTCAATAAAAATTATTTTAATCATCTCATCTAATCCCTGTTGTTTTTTAGCACGTATAGAGACCGGCTGATAAAGCCAGTCATAATAAGTGCTTTTAGGCATATTAAGCATTTTGCATAATAATCTAACAGGGTATTGCGCTGAATTATCTTTAATAAACGCGCACTTTACAGCTCTAGGCTTGCAAAGTACGCCGCGGCTTTTTTTAAGATATCACGCTCCATTTCTGCGCGTTTTAACTCTTTTTGCAATCGTTTATTTTCACGCTCCAAGTCTTGGTAACTTTGAGACGGGGATTTCTTAGGTACAGGTATTTTTGATTTCATCGCTTTATCTTTCCAATTGTATAAAGTATTTTGCTTTATACCTAACCCAACAGCTATCTGACTTGTTGGCTTGTCTGACGATAACGCTAGCTTAACAGCTTCTTCTTTAAATTCCGATGGATAATTTGCTGATCTGGACATTTGGAGTCTCCCATAAGTTATTTATATTAACTGTCCGGGAAACTAGGACATGATCATCTTGCAACTTAGTATAAGATGAGTAAAATACTATAAATTAAACCCATTGTGAAGTTTAAGTATGAAATCCAAACTATTATTTTTACTTTTTTGTTTGCCAATATATATCAATGCAGAATGCAATCATGCTGTGGTAGATCGCAACTCAAAATTAGCCTGTGTAACGGTTATTAATAGATATGATAAAAATTTAGCTGTCACTGGTTATCCAGGATTTGATTTAAAACCAAATTTATCTGAAGAAACTATGCTTTTGCCTGGCGCTGGTAATTTAGTCACCATTACACCAAACCCATACTCTAACCATAATAATGAAAAAGAGCTTAGCTGTAGGTTTAATATAAAAATAGCTAAGGAGAACCAAATTATGATTACCTATTATAATAATTTATATGAGGTGCTCCCTAATGAATTTAAAAATAACTGTACATTCAAAATAGTCTAGATATGCAAATTGAAGAAATTCTAGGTCACTTTAAAAATCCTCAGGGTAACTTCCCGAAAGAGGCGGTAAATTCAGCATTAGAACACCAGGAGGCAATTACTCCTTATTTATTATCCATTTTAAAAAGTACAATTTCAAATTTTGAATCTATTGAGGATGATTCAATGGATTACACTTTTGCATTGTATGTGTTATCAAAATTCAGAGAAAAACGAGCGTTTCCATATATCCTTGAGCTTGCTTCATTACCTGAAGATTGGCCTGAAGAGTTATTAGGTGATTGTATTACAGAATCTTTAGCCAGATTTATTGTTTCTACTTTCAACGATGATTTAGCAGCTATAAAAAAAATAATTGAGAACCCAAATCTAAATGAATGGTCTCGTAGGGCAGCACTAAACAGCCTTCTAGGGCTGATTGCTCTCGAAAAACTTAATCGCAATGAGTTACTTGATTATATTCAAACATTATTTCATTCACCTTTAGCTGATGATGAAGACTTTGTGACAAGTCTCGTAGGAATTGCTTGCGACATTTACCCTGAAGAATTAATGGAAGAAATCAATAAGGCTTTTGAGAATGAACTTGTTGACACATTTGATATAAATAAAGCATGGATAAAAAAAATCTTGGCTTTAGGTAAAGAAAAATGTTTGGCTAAATATGTTTACGACGACCATTTTCATTTACCAATTAATGATATTGAACGAGAAATGTCTTGGATGAGTGCTTTCACAAAACAGTTGCCTGATCATGAGCTGAATTATGAACAAGATTTGCAACATATGAATGACAATAAGTCGAATTATACTTCTCCCTATACTCGCTCAACTCCTAAAACTGGTCGTAATGACCCTTGCTACTGTGGAAGTGGAATAAAATTTAAGAAATGCTGCCTGAATTGAACACCAAAAAAAGCCTTGAATACAAAGTGCTAGAGAGCGTAAAACAATTCAGCATATCAAGCGCTTTTGCCTTATTTAACCTTCATAAGAAAATATTAGAGTTACTTTGATAAAACTCTATAGTATGATCTACGCATCCATTTTAATACCATAATTTAATTATGTGTAAGCATCCGGTTATCCACGTCTACTAACCACGAACAACCAATGCTAAAATCA
>CAYLXL010000046.1:0-15533 GCA_964387745.1 uncultured Gammaproteobacteria bacterium
CTGACTCTTCTGTTCCTACAGAAATAAATAACAATCCTGAACAGTCTGATTCAGACAATGGCAATGTTATTGATCCTAATACTAGTGCTGTTGAAGAAAGTAATATTATTGCAGATGCAGATAATAGTACAGAAGCCACAAGTGAAAACAACTCAACTCAAACTGAAAGTCAAACCGAAAATAATACTGTTACTGATAGTGAAGAGATGTTAGCTCAACAACAAGTAGCTCAACAAGAAAGTTTTGCGGCGCAGGTTCAATCAAGTTCACAAGGCCCTACTAACACTAGCAGCAGCAATAGTAATGAAAGCTCTAGTAGTAATTCCGAATCATCAGACGGAGGCTCTGTTGTACAACAAGTAACAACACTTGCAAATGAGGCGATAACAATCGTTGCTCAAACATTAAATAATGCTGTAGAATACGGCGTTGCTAATCCAGAGGTGGCTGCCGGTACAATTGTTGCTGGCGCTCTTCCAGGAGCAATCTCCGCATTCTCAGGCGCCTCAACAGCTACTACCGCTATGCAAAGCGCAAGCAGCGCTGCAAGCCATGCATCATCAGCATCGAAACTCTCTCATAGTGCTAAAATGAAAACTAATGTGTCCGCTGAGAAGAAAAAATCTGACAATGCAAAACTCCACAAAATGGATGCTGAATTCGAACAATCAGAAGAAAGAGAAGCTATGGAAATTTGTCAGTGCCCAGCATGTCAATCTATTAAAACTTATGGGCCTAAAAAGAAAGATCA
The DNA here is from genome assembly GCA_964387745.1 of uncultured Gammaproteobacteria bacterium. Lineage (GTDB taxonomy): Bacteria > Pseudomonadota > Gammaproteobacteria > JAGOUU01 > JAGOUU01 > JAGOUU01. Next base: position 752 of record CAYLXL010000046.1, read on the forward strand.
AGAATAATCTATTACGGCAGTGCTAACCAGGACTACCATGAGAATAGAACAACTAAAACCAGCTAGCGAATAAGTAGTTTATAACAATAAAAATCAATGAGTTATGCTGATTAGTAGTCCCTGCTTATAATCATATAGTTACGAATGAGATAAAGAATTTTAATTTATTGTTATAATGTACTGATAAATTTGGATATTTTTTATACCAATCAATTTTTGTCAACCAAATAACATGCTAAACTAAAACTATAGTTAATATTATAAGTATTTTTTATTTGATACATTAACACTTATAATAAAACAGAGGTTAGATGTATGTTTGAACTCCTTATGTTACTTTTACCGCTCCTGTTAGGTGGCCGTTTGTTAAGCACGATTATCAGTCGCGTGGCGCCTATGTTCTTAAATTATTTAAAAGAAAGCGGCGACCGCAAGAAATTGCGTAACTATTACCGCAACTTTATGCAAAGCCCCGAGCTATTCTCTGCATTAAAACCTGAACTCGCTAAGTTTTTTGATGACAAAGGTTGGAACATATGTCCGTGTCACAATTGTCAATATATGAAAAAAACGATTGAAAAAGACGATGGTTCTCAAGCTAACTCCGCTCAAGCTAAGATTTCAAAGGCGCAAACCAGTGTATCCAGTATTGACGACATTAAAAAAGAAAAGAAATCAGAATCAACCTAAATCCAACTTTAAGATCTCTGCCAGCTTTACCTGAATACGGGTAGACTCAGCAACAAACTCAGGATCTAATAAATCTTTTAATCCCAATTTATCTCTATAATAATTGTTAATACATGCTTTTAAGGCTTGATATAGACTCTCATTGAATAATACATTGCTACTTTTATTTATTGCCTCAGCTTCTTCATCAGTCAAAACAACTCTTAAGCGCAAGCATGCCGGGCCACCGCCATTAAACATGCTTTGTCTACAATCAACATAGATGACATCATCAATGAATTTATCAGACATAATATTTCGTAAAACATTACTAGCCGCTTGGTTTTCTTGGCATTCGATAGGAGCAATTAACAAAGATTTGTTATTCACTGACACTAATTGGCTGTTAAACAAATAAGAATTAACCATATCAGTATAAGATAAATCTTTCTGAGCTGCTTCATGTATTTGTAAATCAATATGCTGATCTATACAAATCTCTCTCAATTTAGCTAAACTATTTTTTTGATTAACAAAAGAATTCTCATAACATAAAAATAAGTTTTTATTACCAACACTGCAAACGTCATTATGAAAGACACCATGATCTATTGATTCGGGTAACTGTTGCAAAAATAGAACCTTATCAAAACTTAACATATGTTGACGAGCTACAGCTTGAGAAGCTTCTAGAGTTTGACGTGCAGGATACTTACGTGGCTTAACTGAATCTTTATTATAATATTCTTGTCCATACACAAATAACGCGACACCTTGGTCGCCATAACCATTGCAAAACCTAGTATAATTTGCAGCCCCTTCATCGCCAAGAGCATTATGACTTATGATTGGCGCATGCACTGTAAATAGATTAGTATCTTTGAAGATTTGCTTTAATACTGAAAACGTGGCATCTGCTTCTATAGCACGGTGAATATTACTTGCCAAATTAGCAGGAGTGAAATGTACTTTATTATCTTGGCTATCACAAGATGGCGTAATGGTAGCTGCATTGGCTGCCCACATAGCGGATGCTGAATAGCTTGCAGTAAATAGTTTAGGTGCTGTTTGATAAGCTTGCTTTAAGATTTTCTCAACACTACCACTAAACCCTAAATGTTTTAAAAAAGTCAGATTTGGTCGCAGTTGCGGCGGTAACACCGCTTGTGGCACACCAAGATCATATAATTTTTTCATTTTTTCTAAACCTTGTAAAGCGGCTGCTTTAGGGTTAGAAACAAGATTTCCATGGGTAATTGACGCAATATTACCATCTGATAGACCTGCATAGTTATGAGTGGGACCAACTAGACCATCAAAGTTATATTCTTTTGCAACAGATTTCATATCTACAATGTTATTCCTGGGGTTAGGGTTTCTGGCAATGACATATTCTTAGAATATTGGGTAGCCATAGGATAAGCACAATAATCAGCAGCGTAAGCAGCACTAGGTCTATAGTTACCACTGTGCCCAAGGCCACCAAACGGTAAACTACCTGCTGCCCCTGTGGTCGGCCGATTCCAATTAACAATACCTGCGTTAATTGAATGATAAAACTTTTGAAAGTTTTTTTCACTATCGCTAAATAAGCCTGCAGCTAAACCATACTTGGTATTATTAGCAGCATCAATTGCTCTATCAAAGTTATCATAATAGAAAACTTGTAATAACGGCCCAAAACATTCGGTATCTAGATTCAAATTCTTACTTAAAATTATACCTGGAGTCAACAACGCTGAATTATTATTTACTAATTTTAGCTCAACCAATTCTTTGCTATTTTTATCAGCTAATAAATTATTTTTAAATTTTACTATATTTTGAGCTGATTTAAGTGATACTACTGGCCCCATAAATGCTTCTGTATTTTTAACATTGAGGGTATTAATACCATCACTGATAGCAATATTACTGGTAACTTCGATTAATCTATCTAAAAATTGTTTACCAAAATTACTATTAGGAATATATAAACGGCGGGCGCAGGTACAACGCTGCCCGGAAGTTATAAAGGCAGATTGAATAGTATTATAGACAGCTGCTGATAAATCATTTATCTCATTGTCAATAATAAGCGGGTTATTTCCACCCATCTCAAGCGCTAACATTACTTCAGGTCTGCCGGCTAGCTGCTGATGAATCATTTGACCAACAGGATAACTACCGGTGAACAACACACCATTTATATCAGCGTGAGCAACCAAGGCTTTACCAACATCAGGCCCACCATGAATCAAATTAATAACCCCCTCAGGTAACCCTGCTTCTAGCCAATATTTGACTAAAAACTCACCAGCCATTGGTGTTAATTCACTTGGTTTAAAGACAACTGTATTACCAGCTAAAAGCGCAGGTAAAATGTGGCCATTGGGTAGATGCGCTGGAAAATTAAATGGTCCGAAGACTACTAAAACACCAATAGCTCGATGAGTTAAAATACTATTGATCCCTGTATTAGTTATATTGTCAACCGTACCAGTTCTTGAGTGATAGGCAGCAACACTTAATTCATACTTGCCAATCATGGCTGCGACTTCTGTTTTAGCCTCCCAGATCGGCTTGCCCATTTCTTTAGAAATTATTTCTGCATAGGATTGTTGATTGTTTTTTAAAATCTCGACATATTTTTTAATATAAACTTGTCGATCTGCAAAGGATAACTTGCTCCATGATTTAAAAGCATTTCTAGCAGCTTGTATGCTTTTATCTACATCAGTGCCATCAGCAAACCTACCTTGCCAGACCACTTCTTGATTAGCAGGGTTTAGTGATTGGAATTCTCTTCCACGCCCTGTTTCCCATGAATTATTTATCAACAAACTATTCATTTTAATCCTCATGTACAGTCACTAGAAGTTTATTTAAGAATGCTTTAAAGAAACATATCTTATTTGGTCATTAACACCTATGTTTAAAGCTTCTGCAGTTTCTGGCGTAATACTAACACTATCACCTTCTATCAATAAGCAAGCCATGCATACTCTGATGTCAATTTTTGTCGTGCTTATCAAGTAAAGTATACTTGAGTTTATTTTAGAACTCGCGACAACATTACCTACAGTCGCAACACGACTGTTCGCGACCGAATAAATATGCTTTAGCTCGCATTCTATCAATGGGCCAGTGTCAAAAATATCAACATAGCCTTTTGATCTAAAACCTTCGCGCTCTAATATAGCTAAAGCTGGTGCTGTATCCACGTGTACTTTATCAATAACATCTTGTGCTGCTTGTGGTAAATAATCAGTATAGATAGGATACCTAGGCATAAGATCAGAAATAAATTGTTTTTTTCCCATGCCGGTTAATTTATCTGCTTCAGTAAAGGGCAGATCAATAAATTTACTAATGACACTGTCCCAAAAAGGGTTGCTACCAGATTCATCCATGACACCACGCATCTCAGCAATAATGATGTCACTAAATCTTTCCGGCCTTTGCGCCATAAACAAAAATCTTGAACGGGATAATAACAAGCCATTATGATTCTTTCGATACTCTGGTAAGAGAAATAAACTACAAATCTCACTACAACCTTGATAATCATTAACCATCGAAAGGACTTTATGATTGCTACTTAAGTTTAATTCTTGGCAAACATAATTTACAAAAGATAACTTAAAATGATAAAAGGGAACCATATAACTACCAGCCGTTGCTATACCACAACAACCAATAATCTTTTTAGTTTTCAGCTCTTCCAACACAAACATATAACCTAAGATTTCTAGATCGCGGCCCCCATTTTTAAAAGAATAGATGCTTGTTGCAATTTTTTGCTCTAAAGCATTTCTATCATTCGGTAGATTGGTAATTCCAGCTTTTTCAGCTAAATGAATTAATTCCGAAATATCGTTTTCGGTTATAGGTCTTATGACGGTTTGTGGGTGATGCATGTAAAGTCCTTATTACTCAACCTGAGTATACTCTTGCTTTCAAACGTATAGCACAGGCTATAAAGTTCATGGTACAGTATATCACAGAAAAAATTACACAGAACCTAGTTTATAATTCTCGCCTAACCATAATTTTATTAAAGGCATCACTAAGTTAGGGTGTTTATTTACTAAAATCATACTTGCCTTCTTAACATCATTGAGCATACTACGGTGTTTTATCAGATCAGCAATTTTCAAATGCCAAATACCAGTTTGGCGTTTACCGAGTATTTCACCAGATCCTCTAAATTTTAAATCATGTTCAGCCAAAGCAAAGCCATCGTTGCAAGTTTTAATTATTTCTAAACGTGCTTTTGCCGTTTGTCCTAAGGGAGATTTATAGAGTAAGACACAATAACTTTCATGGCTACCACGACCCACCCTACCTCGTAATTGATGCAACTGTGACAAACCTAATCTTTCTGGGTTTTCGATTACCATCAAGCTAGCATTAGGCACATCGACCCCTACTTCAATAACTGTCGTAGCTACTAAAATATTTATTTGATTTTGTTTAAATTCATTCATGATTGCTAATTTTTCATTAGCTTTGAGTCTGCCATGAATTAAACCGACTTTTAGATTAGGTAAATGTTCTTGTAGATATTCATAAGCTACTATAGCTGCTTCGGCTAATAATACTTCAGAAGCTTCTATAAGTGTACACACCCAATAAACTTGTCGACCTTGCGCACATAATGCTTTGATACGCTCAAGGATGTCTAATTTTTTTTGATCAGATAAAACTATTGTAGTTATCGCTTCTCGACCTTTAGGTAGTTCATCTATAACTGAATAATCCATATCTGCATAGATAGTCATAGCTAACGTTCTAGGTATAGGTGTCGCTGTCATAGTCAGCTGATGTGGAGCAATATTGTTATTAATGCCCTTCTGCCACAATAACATTCTTTGCTCAACGCCAAAGCGATGCTGTTCATCAATAATAATTAATCCTAAATTAAAAAATTTAACATCTGGCTGAATCAGCGCATGCGTGCCAATAATAATTTTTATCTGACCATTACTTAAGTCCAATTTTAATTGTTCTTTAGTAGTCTCTTTGATTTTAGAAACTAATAGTTCTATAGATATATCTAGTTCAGTAAAGTATTTTTTTAAATTATTATAATGCTGCTGAGCTAGAATCTCTGTTGGCACCATAATCGCAACTTGGTAACCCGAGCTGATTGCTTGTAAAGCTGCCATAGCTGCAACAATCGTTTTACCCGATCCCACATCGCCTTGCAACAATCTACACATCGGACTTTGAGATTTTGATAAGTCCTGACTAATCTCTGCAATGACCCGTTCTTGAGCGCCAGTTAAACTAAATGGCAAATATTTTAATAATTGTTGGCAATAATGTTTTTTATCCAAACAAGGTGCCACATAATTATTCTGCTGCTGTTTTAATAATTGCATCGCTAATTGATTAGCTAAAAGCTCTTCAAATATTAATCTATATTGAGCACCATGTGATTTATTGTTTAAGAGCTCTATAGAAACATCCGGAGTTGGATTATGAACAAACTTGATAGCCTCAACAAAATTCATTAAATTAAATTGAGCTATTAAATCTTCGGGCAAATAATCAACATTGCTATGAGATTTTTCCAAATATTTGATTGCAGCTCGTATTATTTGTAACCAACGCTTTTGCGTTACACCCTCTGTGCTCGGGTAAATAGGTGTAAGGTTATTTTCGACATGAACCTCTAAACTATTAGTTACTACCTGATACTCAGGATGGATAATACTGTACGCACGCTGTCCATGCTTTATCTCACCAAAACAGCGTAATCTCGGTTTATTAGCAAACTGCTGTAATTGAGCATTATTAAAATTAAAAAAACGGAGTTCAATAACATCTGTGAAGTCTTGTAAATAGACAATGAGATTACGTTTTTTACTGCGCGTATAGATAACTCGAAAATCAACTATATCACCTTCAATAACAGCATAGCTATTAACTAATACATCCCTAATGCTAGTTATTCTGGTGCGGTCTTGAAAATTATAGGGTAGATGCAGTAATAAATCTAAGACAGTAAAAATATTCAATTTAGCTAATTTATTAGCTAACATATCGCCTATCCCTGGTAATATCTTAATAGTGGCCAGCAACCGGGTAAGGGACTTTCGATAGCCAGCTTCAGTTAAGTTTGAAATTTCACATGCTTCCATAATTTAGTACACGACAATTGATCTAAATAAATTTACAATACACACAATAACACCCTGTTTAAGTTTTTAGGGCTGTAGTGATGCTGACTAAATCTAATCTAAAAATCTATTTTATAACATATTTAAGTTTAATCTATCCTCAGATTAACTTATATGCTTTAGATTATAAACCACAGAGTTTATGTTATCATTTTGAGACTATTGAAGCAATTACACTACAACAAGCAGTTAATATTACTTTAATCTGTAACCGTAATATTCAAAAAGCTTTTTTAGGGCGAGTCACAGAAAAATATAATTTAGATGTCGCTGAATATAAATTTAAACCAAATCTACACTTAAGCGGCAATGCCAATACTATTATAGATGATGCTAGAACTAACACTCATGATCATCATCGCTATCATCGCAATGATTCAGCAAGTATTATACCTAGATTTAATTTACTAACCCCTCTCGGCACGACTATTAATCTTGATTGGGAAAGTATTGCCACCAATCCTAATCATTTAAACACGTTTAGAAATGCTAGCAAAGTTACTATCAGGCAACCTTTATTAAAACAATTTGGCCCAAGTGTACAAAATGCTAGTGTAGAAAATGCACAAGATAGTAATCAATTACAAATTCTAAACTTATCTAATATTATTGAAGACGAGATTAATAAAACTATTTTTAGTTTTCGCGCTATCATGCAAAATATAATGCAGTTAGATATTCAAGAGAAAAACTTAAATGTTTCCAAAAAACTATTAGAACAGACTGAGTCTTTGATTGATGCAGGACGTCTAGCTACTTATGAAAAAGTGCAAGTCTCTAGCCAAGTAGCCTCACAAGAATTAAATCTGACTGATGCCAAGATCAATCTGAAAAAATCTTATCTTAATCTGATTAATCAACTAGGACTTAATATTAGCCTGGAAAATGATTTGAATAAAATACAAATACAATATGATCCTAATATTTCAATTATTGAACCGCTCAGCAAAACATCAGAACAATTATTCAAAACAGTTTTAACTAACAATATTAATTATCAAAATCTGCTAACTCAAGAAAGAATCAATCAACGGGACTATCATACGGCCTACGATCAAGGCCGTTGGACACTCGATCTCATTGTTGATCATCAATTAAAAAGCCATGATCATACTTATGGCTCTGCATTCAAAAAATATATACATCACCCAGATGGTGAAACCACGCTTGGTGTACAATTTGATATCCCCCTTGATGGCAACCCAGCTCGTAGCCAAGCTTTAATAGAAAATCAAATACGCATCAAACAGCTCAATCTAGACAAAAAGCAATTAGAGCAGGAAGTGTTTTCAACTCTACAAGACGTTCTTTATCAGCAACAATTATTATGGCAAAAGCTACAAATAGCTAATGAATCAGTTAAAATAAAATCTAACAGTTTTAATATGGCGAAACAAAAATTTGCTGCTGGACGATTATCATCTTTCGAATTAATTCGCATACAAGACGAGGTAGAAAATGCCAAAGTCTCACAAAACAGTAGTATTATTAGCTACTTAAATAATCGAACTATACTGGATAAGCTTATTCATAATACATTTAAGCAATGGAGCATCAATGTTCAAATCGATTAGAATCTTAGCTGTCATTATATTTTTACCTACTAGTTTAAATCTAATGGCAGCAAAACATATTAATAACAACTCGCCAACTATTACTGTGCAAAGATCTAAAATCAGTATTCCGGTTGAGTTAAGTGGCAGAATTTCGCCGTTAGACACTATTGATCTTAGTGCGGCCACTAATGCACAAATTACAGAGGTTTATGTCAAGCTTGGGCAAAAAGTTACTAAAGATCAACCCTTATTAAAGCTCAAATCAGATCAGTTAGAAATAGACATTCGAAATGCCAAAGAGACTTTAATTCGATCAGAATTAGACTATAACAATAAGAAATCTTGGTCACAAAGTGACGAAGTTTTTCAAGCAGAACAAGCTAAGGTCAAGCATAAATTGAGCATGCAAACCGCACTTGATCTGTATAATCAAAATCAAAAATTATATAAGCAAGGCATCATCGCTCGCTCAGAGTTAGAACAAAGTAAAATCAATTATAATGAAGCCAAGTTAAACCATGAATTATCTACTCGCCATCTGAAACAAATTATAGCTCAAGGCAATGATACACAAATCAGCCTAATGCAGTTAAATTATGAAAACGCTAAAGCCAAAATGGAGCTATTAGAACAAGTAAAAGAAAAATTACTCGTCAAAGCACCTATTGATGGCGTTATTTTAAAACCACATAACAATTCTACTGATAAATCTAATAAAACCAATAATTTCCTTGCTGTTGGCTATACAGCCACGACTGGTGAAAATTTACTAGCTATTGGTAATTTACAAGGATTTACTGTAGCTATAGCTGCCAATGAACAAATTATTCAACATCTTACTTTAGATGAAAAAGTGAATATTACAATTCCTGCTTTAAATAATAATGTTATATATTCTGGCACGATAGCTGCTATTGATGCACAACCTAATAATGCTGACAACCTCAGCTCGCCACCTCTCTATAATGTAAAGGTAACTTCGTCTGCAACCGACCCAAAAAATAATATTTACTTAGGTATGACGGCTAAAATTAATTTTGAATTAGTAGAAAAGCCTAATTCACTATTAATTCCGTTCAATATGATTTCCTACAAGAATAATCAACCTTATGTACTTAAACAAGATGCAAGTAAGCGATTCCAGATAAGATTTTTAGAATTAGGCCAAACAACTGCCGATAAAATTGAAGTCTTAAGCGGTTTAAAAGATGGTGATACGATCAAAGCAAGCGTCTAAAAAATTTAACAAACCTAATGAATATATTACTCGGCAAATCAATTTATATTAAAGAAGCTATAACTTGCCTGAAAGCTAATAGATTAAGAAGTTTTTTAGCACTATTGGGATTATTAATTGGCACAGCGTCTGTAGTTGCTTTAATTACAATTGGTTTTTTAGCAAAAACAGCAGCATTAGATCAATTCAAAAACTTAGGTACACAAAAGCTACTAGTACATATGAATAGCGAAAGTGTTCCTGATTATAATATCAATAGCTTTAATAATTTAATATTAACTAATAAAACTAATTTTTTTAATGCTAATATTATTAACAGTTATCACCCACTTAATAATTCTTTTAAAATAGCTTATTATCAAGATATTAAGCTCCAATCTTTACAAATGGGCGTTACACAAAGCCTATTTAATTCCCTCAAACTAAAACTAGCTAGTGGTAGATTTATCTCTGATCATGATAAAATGCGAAACTTTGCAGTGATTGGTGATGAAATTGTTAAACAAACAGATGGCAAAGTAAAGATTGGAAACAATATAGTAATTGATAATATAAGTTATATTATTGTGGGCATCCTAGAACATTGGCCGGTTGATCCCCTCTTTAGTCATGATATCAATCATAGTATTTTGTTACCCATTACAACCGCACAATATATTTCAGACAGTAATATTAATGAAATATACTTTGATGTTAACGAGGGTATATCTCCTACCCTAGCTGAAAAGTACTTACAAAGTTTATTGAGTAAACTACTTCCTGGTCAAACTTTGCAATTTACCAATGCTGAGCAAATAATTGAACAATTAGAAGCGCAAGCGCAAATCTTAACTATTCTTTTAGGAACAATCGGTGCGATAAGTCTTTTAGTTGGCGCTATAGGGGTTATGAACATTATGCTTGTTTCTATTATTGAACGCAAAACAGAGATTGGTATAAGAATGGCAATAGGTGCTACACCTTATGACATCAAAATACAATTTTTAGCTGAAACTATTTGCTTAGCCGTTATAGGTGGTATCCTAGGGACTTGCTTGGGTATTATTATACCTTACGTAATCTGTTATTTTTCCGGATGGGATTTTACTTTACCTATTTCTTCAATATTTTTAGGTTTATCGATTTCTTTAGGTGTGGGAATAATTTCAGGTTATTATCCAGCATCAAAAGCAAGTAAGATGTTACCAGTACTGTGTCTTCATAAATAATTACTTACCAAATAATCACTCTACTGGTTCAACGGGTATATAATAACCGCTATAGCTATCATATTCGTACTTAATACCATTATATTCGGTAATATCTTTTACTATAGTACTATCAGCATTATTATTACAACAACAACCACATTGTCTTTGCCCACCAATCGTCGTAACATCTAGCTTTTGGAGTTTTTTCACCCCAGGCGTAATTGCATTAATAACCGTCTTTATTTCTGGACATACAAAAGTATCCTTAGGTAATTTGTTTTTTATCACTACACCGACTGGATCACAATACCATCTGACTTCAGGTGTATTGCAAAAACCCTTGCTATCTGTTTTTTCTACTTGTGAAATCAAACGATAAACAGATTTGCTGGCGCATCTTTCGCTTAAGCCATTATCTTCTGTATTATAATGCTTAACGTTGAGTCTTAATTTTTCATCACAATAATCAAGCTTGTAAGATTCTGTTTTGAGTGGTGTTATCTCTGGATCACGTATTTCGTTACCACAGTAAAATACTTTAAAGTTATTTATAGTTGTAATAATCTCAACGGCATAAGAGCTGTTTAAAAACACTAGATTTAAGATAATTAAAACTAAATATTGATGTAACTTGTTCATATTAGGCGCCAAAACTTTAAATGCTTATAACTAAATAAAGCAATAAATACTCAACAAGTCAAGCACTTAAGCTTTTGATTGGTGGTAAAAGCGAGGGCATAGGTGTATCACCTCTGCCCTTAAACAAGAGATTAGGCGAACGCTAAAGCTAGATAGAATAAATGACTATTTGTTTTTATATTATAAGGATTGCGAGTCACATCCCATGTGCCGCCCGTATTTAATGCAACATTACTACTTTTAGCTTCATCAAACTGAACATAACGATAACCTAGACCGACCGTATAATCTTCATAAAAAGCCACATTCACCCCCAACCCCAGGTTCCAAGCAAAAGAATCATCGCGAGTATTTTTCTTTGTGGAATCACGCGTTAACGTATAGTTGTCAGTGGCACCGGTTACTACTATATCTTTTAAATTATTGGACGCCATACCAAGTCCACCTTGTATAAAAAAGTCAAAAACATTAGTTGATGTTTTGACTTTTAATACATCTCCATAGACATTCAAAAATAAAGTATATCTTTCTAGTTCTGATGTTAATGTTGCCGTTGTAGGAAAACCAGCCACACCAGTTCCATGATACTTAAGCTTATATTTTGGATAATAACCAAACAATAACTCACCCTTGATAGGTATTAATGGATGAGCTTTAGTCATCACACCTGCCCCAATATAACCTGCGTTATTTGTTTTATGTTTACTTAACAAACTTTGTCTTTTATTTGTTTTATTATCCGAAACCCAGCGTTCAGAAAATTTATCAGTATCGCCAGCCTGTAATGTTGAGTCTGTTTTGACTAGCCCGTCAGGCGTAATACCACTACCGCCTTCCAGTTTCAAAGAAAATAAATTAGCTGCTGCTGCATTAACAGATAAAAAAGTTAATGAGACAGCTAATGGTATTGTTAATAATTTATGCATATTTTCTCCAAGAAAGTATAGTTATAGTAAATATACTATATATTAAACAGTTCTCAAATTTATATACGCAAATTTTAACTATAATTATTATAGTAAATCTAATTTTTTAATTAATCTTATCTTTATAGGAGAGTTCTATGAGTTACCATTGTAATGATTGTGATATGAGTGTTGCTGACTTAGTTTGCAAAAATTGTAACTGCAAATTACAACACGATACTATCAAAAAAGATAATAAAACTATTGGTGTTTCTAAGTGTCCACAATGTGAAGGCATGATTAAATCTCCACAATGCTGTGGTCACGACATGAAAGCGAAGTAATTTGTGTTAACAACAATTTTGCGTGCTTGCCATCCAGAGCTAAACATTTACGAAGAATCTCGTATTTTAATCTGAGATTCCTCGCAAAGCTCTGAATGATAATCCTTCTACCCGGCTGGATAAGCGAAACCAAAATTAAAGAATACTCTAGAACTAGTATCCAAAGTATTTTGTAGATCTCTTGCTAATGGTTTAGCATAATAAGCTTCGTAAGTGAAATATTCAAACAAACTCCCACGCAAACCAAAACCCCAAGATTTAGCCATATCTACTGGATTCTGACCGCTGATTTCAGGATGTTTATTCCATACCTTACCAGCATCATAAAAACTGAAAACCTGTGTTTCCAATTTTGCAACTGCAAAACTTGTTGGTAATAGCCCAAATAACTTATCTGTAGGTAGGGTATAGCCTAATTCAGCTTTAGCAGCTACACCATGCTCACCGGAGATTTCATACGAGTCATAACCAAGACCTATATCTTTGCCGCCATAACCGTATTCTTCACTTGAGGCTAAGTTATCGTAAGAGTATTGGCCACTGGCCGTCAATTTAAATTCAAAACTATCCCAAAATGGTTGCTGTCTTGCAAACGTACCTGTAATCTTTTGGAATTTCTTTTTTAAATCCGGTCTGGTTGCTACATCAGGTTTAAGATAGGTGCCTCTAGTAGGTAAGCCTTGAGTATACTCAAAACCTATACTAGTTAAGCCCAAGATATCAAAAAAAGCAGAATCTAACCAATCAAAAGTCAAACCTGCTCTTGCCATATGAAGCTTTTCGTTAAATAAAATTGTATCAGGATCTTTTAATTTAGTTATACTTTCAGATATATCATATTTGACTTGGCTCATCAAATTATGAGTACGAGCTCGTATCAATGGATATGTTAATTGTGCCGTGTAATTATAACCAACGCCTGGCGTTTCTATATTAGCTCTTATTGCGGCAGGTAGATCTTTGTAATTAGGATTAGATTTAGTTTTTATATATTGAATTGTAGCAGCTAAACCATCAGAATTAAGTGGCTGAGTGTGGCTGAAATTATAGATACTTAGTTCTTCATGATCATCTTTGATAATATTACCAACAGTGTGATTACCATAAAGAATATTGTATTGATCTAATGTCCCTGTAAGTTGTATAGGGCCCATTAACCTCGTACCGAGGTTATCAACACTCCCAGAAACACCCAACAAATTGCTTTCATCTATTATAAATTCAGCATTGGCACCTCCAGCTTGATTGGGTGCAGGAGAAAATACAACTTTTACTGAACCCCCTTGGATATCTTGTGATAATAATGCATAACGCTCTAACGTAGCTTTAGTAATTGGTCGCACTGCAGCCATACGTTCACCATATTGTTTCAACAAAATTTTGGTAGAATATGGCATGGAATCACCAGTAACCGTAACTTCGTTAACGTAACCCTCAAGAATAGAGACTGTTATTGTTCCCTCTTCTTTATCGATATCTTGGGCTGGCAAATATGCCTGCGACAATATATAACCCGCGTTGCGGTATTTTAACGTCGTCGCATTAACTAACTCTAATAATTTAGCTAAATCAATTTTTTTATCATAATAAGGCAAGTAATCTTCTTGCAGCTCAGCTGCGCTGATTACGGTATTGTCAGTAAAATTTACTTTTTTTAATTTGAAAGTGTATTTTTTTGCCTCACCTAAATCAACTGCCTGGCTTAACACAGGGATTTCTAGTTCTTTTTCAGTTGATAAAATTTGATGGGGCTTGGAAGTTAAATCCCTACCTATTCTTGCTGGGTCAATAGTACCTATATCAATTTCTGGCACTGGTAGAGGTGCAGAATAAGCCTGACTACAAATTATAGAGAGGGTAAATAATTTGAGAGATAGTTTCACTTAATTGAGTCCGTTCAATAATTTGGTGTGTATGATTATTATAGATTAATTACGAACTAGGTAATAGATCGTGCACTCTCAAGGTCCAGTTATTTAGGTAGAATTTTTACCTCACCCCAGCCCTCTCCTAGAATTAGTTTGTTCTGGTCAAGCAAAAGTAGACACTCATATAGCGAGAGCCCTATTGTTTTT
>CAYLXL010000047.1:0-15288 GCA_964387745.1 uncultured Gammaproteobacteria bacterium
TTTAATATAGATCCCAGTTCTGCGCGCTTTGCGCTTGACTGGGATGACAATATTCTAGATATGATTAAACCATTTCTATTTCATTTAATACCATTTCGGCTTGATAGATTAACTCAAGTATATAAGACTTATAACCAGTTAGGTCTTTTGATTTTCTAACCACTGATTCCAGATTAAAACAAGCTTGCTTCAAAAGAGGGACGCCTACATAACAACACGAACCGTGTAATTTATGTACATGATGCAATAAATCTTCGTGGTTTTCAGTTTCATAAGCATGATTGATAGCTAGTATATTTTCTGGTAAATCCATTGCTAATAAGTTTAATAATTCTTTGGCTAATTCCTCGTTTTTATTAACTAATTTAAGCGATAGCTCCCAGTCTACAGGTTGAAAATTAGGTTTTATATTTGAATCTTGTTCAGACAAGATGTTAAAATAAGATGTTTTTTGTCGCTGATCTAGCTCTGAAAGTGGCTGGTTGTTCTTGCTGGTCCATTTGCAGATAATATCAAATAGTTCCCGTTCATTGATGGGCTTAGAAAGGTAATCGTTCATTCCCAGACTAAGCAGTTTCTCATGCTCACCTAGTATCGCATGGGCAGTAACAGCGATTACAGGTACGATTGGCAAGTTCGCATGAAACAGATAGTTTTTAATAATTTTCGTTGCCTGTATGCCATCTAAAGTTGGCATTTGGATGTCCATGAGAACCAGATCAAACTTCATACTTTTCACTTTCTCAATTGCGTCCATACCGCTACTAGAGGTCACAACCTTTATATTAAGGTTTTTTATTAATGTTTCTATCAGTTTTAAATTTGATAAGTTGTCATCGACTGCTAGTATGCTAATATTCGATAAGTCAATTGTTTCTTCTGATGCTTTAAGTTTTTCGCAATAAAGATTGCTATTTTCTTGCTCTGTGTTTTGATTGCTAAAACAATATATTAAGTTATCAAAAAGCTTTTTATGCAGGACTGGTTTGCCTATGCAAAAAATGGCTCCATTAATTAATATTTTGTCATTAATATTTTGATCGCTAGTATTGGCTAGAACTGCTAGTTTTGTAAGTCCTGTATTTAGCTCTGAGTTATTGATGTGGTCTAAAATTAAATTGACGCTGTCTGAATAATTATGGATATCATTCAGTCCATAAATAATCAAATCAATTTTATACTTAACTAGGTAACTAGGGATAAGATTTATGTCTGAAATATCAATAGACGGAATGCCCCAGCTCTTTAATAAGTATTTTATACTAAGCCTAGTTATCGGATGCTGCTCGCAGATTAAAACATTTTTATTAAATATGTGCTCCGGCAGTGTCTCTTTAGTTGTTTCAAGTTCACTTATTTTAGCTTTAAAAGTAAACCAGAAAACAGATCCCTCGCCGCGCATAGTTTCTAAGCCGATTTCGCCATCCATTTTTTGAACTAGTTTTTTTGATATGACCAATCCTAAGCCAGTACCACCAAATTTCCTAGCCATTGTATTATCAGCTTGTGAAAATGCTTTAAATAGCTTATTTTTTTCATAATCACTTAAGCCAATTCCAGTGTCGCTGACGGTTACTTTTATTTTTACGTTCTTGAGATTGTTTTTGATCGTGTTTTTATTAGATCGTGTAGTTTTTGTTTTTGGTTTACTTGAAGCTTCATCATCGTCCAGCATTACTCTAATTACGACAGATCCACTATCAGTGAACTTGATGGCGTTATTGGCTAGATTAGTGATAATTTGTTTTAATCGTAGAGAATCAGTAATAATTTTTCTTGGTACATCAGAGTAAACAATTGGCACTAACTCTAAGTTCTTATTGTGAGCAAGTGGTGCCAAGATACTAACTGATTCTTCCAAGCAGTCTAATAAGTCAAATTCAGTGTAATCAAGCTCAAGTTTGCCTGCTTCTATTTTAGAAAAGTCGAGAATATCATTGATAATTTGTAATAAGCTATTAGCTGACTGTTTGATAGTACTTAAATAATCATATTGCTGGCTACTTATATTAGATTTAAGTAGTAATTGCGTAAATCCTAAAATCCCATTCATAGGCGTGCGGATTTCGTGACTCATATTAGCTAAAAACTCTGATTTGACTCGACTGGCCGCTAGTGCCTCTTTACGAGCTATGTCTAACTCTGCATTTTGAATCTCAATAGTTTCTAAAGTTTGTCTTAATTCACGAGTGGCTTCATCAACGTTATTTTGCATCTCACTATGTGCAATCTTTAGAGAGTTGGCCATGCTATTTATGCCAGATTCGAGAATCTTTAATTCGCCACTGGCTCCAGTGTAGACTCTAGTTGCGAATTCGCCGTTTTTTATCTTACCGACAGCAGCTGTAAGCTTGATAATAGGCGATGTAACATCTCGACCTAAACGTTTAGCAAATAAACCCGATACAAGCAGTCCAAATAATAAGATACAGCCGCTAGTAAATAAAGCTTGATATTGTTTTAATACAGTCGTAGCTTTACCTAGTTCTATATTGACCCAGCCAATTACTTTTTGATTGATAGAAGATTGGGTTATGTCTCGATTCGGCGAATTAATACTATCGGCAAAATCCTCAATAATTACGTCTCGTAACATGATAGGTGCGACAAAGACTAGAGACTTTTTATCTTCATTATTAACTATAGTTAATGGAGATTTATCTCGGTTAGCATTATATTTTATGGAAATATTAGGTCCGATGTGGCTTAGCTGTTTTCCTAGTTTGTCATAAATGGTTATTGCGATAACATCAGGATCTTCGGCTGAGTTTTCTAAAATTTTATCTAAGATTTTTTTATTATTGGCAAAAACACCGTATTCCGTGCTTGATGCTAATTGGATGGTTAAAGCAGTGCCGTGATCTTTAAGTGACTGCTCGAGATCAGTGAGTCTGGTGCTCGTAAAATAAACGCCTAATAATGCTGCAATAATCATTGTCGGTAATAGAGACACGATTAATACACGGTTTTTTATACCCCATTCTTCTAGCATAATTTTAATTCTTTTGTATCTTAATATTTCTTCTTTTTCGCTGTTCAGCTAATTTAAGTAACATGTCTTTATTCATGGCGATAGAATATTGAACAGGGTAACTTGGTGCTAGCAACGTATTTTTTGTAAAGTAATTATCAGTGATGTAGGCAGCTTGTTGTGCGATTTGATTTGCTTTAGTATAAACTGCAGCTACTGCGCCAGCATCTACATAGGTCTTAGAATAACCAATTAACGGAATACCTCGCCTAAAACTAGTCACCAAAATACCTTTGGCAGTAAAGGGGTTGTAAATTTCTGGATCAGGTAATGTTAATAAGACATCAGAGTTGGATAGAACATTTTTTAATGAATCGATTAAATCTTCTCTTTTTTTATTCTCGGTAATCATCAGATTTAAGTTTTTTTTGAGCACAGCCTGCTTTAGTTCTAAAATGCTATTAGGGTCATACATTGAAGTTAAGACTCCAATAGTTTTAGCATCGGGCATTAGTTTAGTAATTAAGTTGATTTGTCTTTCGACAGGTTGTTCACGATAGATGGCCGTTATTTTTCGAGATGGGTCCGCATTATTTTTTAAGTCACTAGCAATGCTATTGTACATCCTATGAGGTATGAGAACTGCTAGCTGAGGTGCAGCTTTTGTTACCTTAGCTAAATAATCATTAGTTCTTAGTGTTGCCTCTCGTCCGACCGTGATTATAAAGTCAATACTAGGGTCTATTTTATCAATAGCTTCTTCTTTTCTTATATAGTTGATTTTAAGATTAAATTTTTCTTGCGGTAAAAAGCCTACTAACGAGTCTACGACTTTTACGTAATTAGGTCCTGATAAGATTAGGACATCAGGTTGGGTTTTGTGGCTATGGATAACATGGGTATCATTGGTATGATTGGTATCATGGCTAGCATGCAAAGGGAGGCAGGATAATAATATCAGAGTACTGCCTATTAATAGATATGTTAGATATTTCCAGTTCATGGCTCTCATTTTAAACACAAAAAAGTAAGAAGCAACAAATAATACTCAATCATAACATGATGATTTGACTAGCTATTTATAGATATGTATTGGTTATTGATAGTGAGATCTAAAAAAATTGGTTAATAAACTAAAATAATGCCAAAACCGTATTGTAATTGAGGTTTAAAGTATGTTACCTTAAACGTTCGAGGTATTTAAAATACTAAGTTATTGTTATTAAGCAGTTAACAAGAGGTAGTTATGGGTAAAGTTAGTCATCAAGGCGCACAAGAAACAAAACAGGTCAGGGCTGCAGCAAAATCAAAGAAAAGGGCGGAGGCGACGCTTAAAAGAGTAGTTCATTTCATCCAGGGTAAAGGGAGCCTTAGATTCATTAATAAATCACCTATTGAAAAGCTGGTAGAATTTCTAAAGCTGAATAACCATGATCAATTGGCAGAAGATTTAGCTAATTATTATACTCATACTTCAAAAACACCAGAAGATGTTGTTAAGTTTATTCTTAATGATATCGCACCTGTTGTTTACGCTTTACCAATCCCGGGGCGAATTGATAGCGAAGAAGACGCAAAATACAATGCAAGATTATTAGCATTCTATCAAGATGCTAAATTTGCTTTGCAAACTGCTCGTATGCGCGAATTCAAGCACTTATTGAGTCAAGTTCACGATCAGTTTGAGCTTCCAAAACCTAGACTTAAAGTTTTAGGCAAAAATGTTCGTGATGACAATGGTCATAAAACAGTTATCGTTTCTGACAGCCAGAAGACTGCTCAACAACTTGCTGATTATGCTTTTAGCTTAAAGCAAGTTGCAACTGCTGGTAAAGAAATTGCCTATAGTACTTTCTACAGTTACGATGAAAAAGAGACAGTGTCAGCAGCAGAGCGCAAAGCAAAAGCTCGTACACGCAATTGGAAAAGAGTTGCTTTTATGTCAACTATAATTGTTGCTCTTTTAATAGGTGTGGCAGAATCAGCAGCTCCTTATAGTATCTATACAAGTGTATTGCCAAAGGTGGTGATTTCTTTTATGCCGCTTGTAGCACCATTTATTTTACCGGCTTTAGTGGTAACTTTAATTGGTCTTATCGCAGGTGCTTCAGGTTTAATTGTAAACGCCATGTTGTTTCAAGGCGGTAGTTTTGAAACAGTAAAAGATCTATTTTTCAAAAATAGATTTTTTAGAAATGCTGATGGTAGTAAAGCATCTAAGGCTAAAATTGCTGTTAATGCGTTGGCCTTATTTGTAGCAGCTTTTGCAGCGATCACCATTTCGGTACTGTCATGGTATTTCTCGTTCTTACCAGCTGCACTAGCGCTTGGCGTACTAGCTATTTCAGTTATTGGTTGGCAAGGTTTGTTAACTAATGACGTAATGAAATTATTAGATCTTAATAATGTCAAAAGATTTGTTAAGTTCCTAAAAGGTCTTTTATGGGAGCCATTGGTAGCAATACGTAATGAATTTAGAGAACTTAATTCATTGAATAAGTATCTAAATATACTGCGCCATACTGGTCTATGGGTACTAAACGTTGTCGCTGTCGCAGCTATGTTTGGCGGCTCTGCGGTAGTAATAACTTCTACGTTTTTATTCTTTGTGGATAAATTTCTTTTAATTCCTGCGCTTGTAGGTGTCATTGGTAAATTAGGAGTATATGGTTTAGTGGGTGGTGCAGAGATTGCTTTAGGTACCTTCTTTTCGATGAACGTATTTCGTCTGGTTGGTGCTCTACGTGGTGTGGTAGCTTGGGCACTGGGCTTAGAAGTTAAGCAAAAGCAAAGCCAAGATATGCAAAACTTGGATGCAATTTTAAATCCTAAAGATTCAGCTGGAAAAGCTTTAGCAAAAGAAGATTCAAGCTTTAGAAAAACTACTGTACGTGTTGGTTTAACTGCAGCAGGTTTTGCCGTAGTTGCTGCTTTGATCAACGCTGG
This sequence comes from uncultured Gammaproteobacteria bacterium, assembly GCA_964387745.1. Taxonomy (GTDB): domain Bacteria; phylum Pseudomonadota; class Gammaproteobacteria; order JAGOUU01; family JAGOUU01; genus JAGOUU01. The sequence goes on from CAYLXL010000047.1 coordinate 5,918, forward strand.
TGGTTTTGCGTTAGGTTACTTTAATTTCTTAGGCATATTAGCAGCGGTTGGTTATGCTGCTTCATCTATTGGGGGTAATGCCTTTGCTGCTGTAAGAGCTGTAGTTGCTCCTCAGCCGATGATGGTGTTTCCGAAAGAAGCTGTGCTTAGTGATTTAAGCAGTAAAAGTGATAAAGGTTTAGAAGCTTCTGTTTCTCATTACTCACCGACCAAAAAAGCTGGTGAGGGTGATGATGTAAGGGTGTCATCATCGGAAAGATTAGGTGAGGGATATGATGCTGATGCATCTGAGGCTTCCGAAGCTGATGATGAAGATGCACGTAGTCTTGGTGAAGCTGCACCTACTCCTGTTGAAGCACTTCTTGCTGCGCCTGTAGTAACTCTATGGGATCTATCTTCAGCTAGAACGCGTGCTTCTAGTCCTTTAAGAGGATTCAGAAGAACTGATGAAGATACTTCTGCTTTTAAACCTGTGGTAGCTACATATCGCCAATAAAAGGGATTATTCAGGAAAAAGCAATTCTACGGGATTGCTTTTTTTTTATAAAAAAACTATTCACGCATTAATAATATTTTCTAACCAAGATTTGGTATATAATTTTATTAAATTGAATAAATAGGCGAACCCATGGACAGGGCGTTTTACCAAAATTTTTTCTCCCGTTATAACAATTTAGTGATTTTATCGATTGTTTCTTTGTTATTAGCTCTGGTCTATGGTTATTCACAGTTTTACTTCACGCATTCATCATTAATAGTGATTAAAGCTAGCAGTATTCTATTGCTGGCTTTGTTAGTCCGGTCTTACAATCTTAACGATAAGATAATCAACAAGTTATTGATTACAGCGTTATTATTTCACGCAATGGGAGATATAGTGATTGAGCTGGCCCCATCGTTTATTTATTCAATCCCATTCTTTGCTGTCGGTCATATTATCTATTGTGGGGTGATTGTTAAAATGGTTATTGCCAATTTTAAGCCTACGTGGTTAAGGGCAGCTTTGTTAGCAGGAATATTTTGTTTAGCAGCTTATCTTTTAACTCTAGTCTCTACATGGGTGAGTGGATTATTATTTGTTAACGTTATAGTCTATGCTGCAATACTCACTGTATTAACGGTAGTTACAGCCTTACACCCGGCATGCTTTAAGTTCTTGATTTTTGGGGTGATAGCTTATGTTATTTCAGATTTTATTCTTGCATATCATTATTTAGTGCAAAATTTACATTTAAAAGTTTACCTCTCATGGCCATTTTATTATATGGCGCAATTTACTATAATTGCTTCTCTACTTAACCATTGCCAAAGCATATCTAAGCTATAGTAATCTATAGTAAAATACAGTAAAACTCTTGAGTATTTATCTATGGTATCCTTAAGTATTCCTTAAGAATACTGTGCAAAAATAACTAACTTAATAGGTTGTAATATATCAAGAGGTTATTAATATGTCGCCTGAAGACATAAAGCAAGTTTTAACTCAGTTCAGCCCTGAACATAAACGCAGAATTTATCATGTATGGTTAGCTAACACTATCTCTGAGTGTGGGTATGTTTACAATTCTATAAGATTAGCTGGTTTTAGACTAGTTCGTTCAAGAGGAGCTCTTGACTGTAAAGAACGAGTAAGTAAATATCATTTCTATAATTTAATCTATAAGCTGAAGCAATTTGGTTTTGATCAAGCTACGATAACAGCTACTGATTCAGTAGAAGATATTAGTAAAAAAATAGCTCAATATATCGTTGAACTAAAACATCAAGAACAAAAGCTTGAGTTAAAAAGATTGTATTACAAATGGTTAAGGTCGTTATCAAAGGGTGAAGGTAGAAGTTTTATTAAGCGTCTACAGACAGATGAGGAAGCTAAGTATGATAAGTATAAAGATGATAGAGACATAAAGCCAACAGATGCAGAAAAGAAACCAAAAAGAAACATAAAGCCAGGCGATAAAGATAAAAAATATCAATTATTAGATACAAGTGTTGATATTAATGACAAACAAAATACTGATAAAAAGAAGAAGTTTAAAACTAAAACTAGAAAAATACTAAAATCTATACTTGAGTCACAGGTAGTAATCTCTGTAATCTTGACTTCGGTTAGTGTGGGCTTGCTGCCAGCAGTTTTAGGTGTTGCTCCCGGTGGATTATTATTTAGTATCCTCTTGGTTGGAGTGCCATCGATAATAATTAATTATGTTCTGTTTAATAAGTCTGTTAAAGAATTAATAAAAGAGATATCACATTATTTATTTTCGTATAGCTCAATAACAGATTTAATTAAAGACTTGTGGTCAACAAAGAGTTCAACAGAAGCTGGTAAATCTAATAAATTTAAAATTATAGCATTTATTATAGCAATAGCCGGCGGCTTGGCCTATGGGGTTCTCATGTTCGAGAATTGCCCATTAGCATTGAATTTAATTTTTTCTATAATTTTTCCTTTTTTACCTGCTGCGTTTTTAGGGCATCTGGTTCTGGTCACAGCTGTCATTATGACAGCTTATGCTGCTCTAACATTGACTGCGATGTATTTTCATTATATATCAGAAATTATGTCAGAATTATTGGATTATGTTGCAAAACTTCCCGGCGATAGTTTTATAGAAAAAACTAAATCTCATTTTAAGAAATTAAGAGAAGATAATAGTATTGTACAATTGATGTTTAAGGGTGGATTGATTGTTTTTATATTATTAGGCGCGAGTTATCTGAGAGTTGTTGAGTCATTAGTTTTTTATACTAGTGCTATGGTTTTATTTAATCAAATCAAGGTGGTTTCTATATTAATAGTAATTGTTGCTGCTCCTGCTAATTATATGTTTACAACTACTGTCTATCTTAACTTAGTTAATGTCATTAAAAATTTACCATCAAAGCTAGCAGCGTTCTGGAAATACTTAAGCAATAACTGCAGTAATCCAATAGCTTTCTATGAAGATGTAAAATTGATTTTCACTCATCTTTTCTTATGGCCAATGAGTTTTTTTAATGCTTTAGGGACCGGACAAGCTTTTGCTTCAGAAAGTGGAATCAGAGCATTTATACCAAATGCGTTGGCTAGAGGGTTTTCTTCAGTAGATTGCTTTGGAGCAAATACTTCTGGAATATTAGAAACCATAGGTAATCATTTACCTGTGCTAGTAGAAGACGAAAGTCCGTTAAGCGGTGGCGTTGTGCGGGTAGTTGAGTGCCAATTGTATGTTGAGAAAACTAATCAAGACAAAGTTATATCATCGCCTGACGATTATTCTGGTTCTGATCTTGCTTCTTTGCCGCCAACTCAGTTGTTGCGCCTTGAAAGTCTCTAAGATATTTGGTTAAATAACATAAGTCTAAATAAGTAGCGCTTAATCTAGGGCTTTGTTAGAATAAAGCTTTTATTATTATAATTTAATATGACAACGGCAATAATTAGCAAATTAAGCCACGATGGCCGTGGTATAGTGACTTCTGAAAGCGGTAAAAAAGTCTTTGTTGATGGGGCTTTACCAGGCGAAGAGGTAAATTGGCAATACGTTAAAAAACACAGAAAATATGATGAAGCCAAAGTAACAGAAGTTATTACGGCATCACAAGATAGAGTAGAAGCGCCTTGTCCTAACTTCTTGACTTGCGGTGGTTGTAGTTATCAGCATATGTCGCAACAAAGCCAATTACAGTATAAGCAAAATACGGTTATTGAGCTTTTACAACATTTTGGTAATAATCATTTACCTAAAACATGGTTGTCACCATTACAAGCAAAGACAACAGGGTATCGTACCAAAGCTAGGCTAGGTGTGAGATATGTATTCAAAAAGCAGAAGATATTAATTGGTTTTCGTGAAAAGGCCACGAACTATCTTACTGAAATGGACACCTGTTCAGTTTTAACGCCAGAGTTGAATTATTTATTAAAACCTCTAGGTGAATTAATTGCCAACTTAAGCATTTATAATCAAGTAGCACAAGTTGAGTTTGCGATGGGTGATGCTGATGAGCATGTGGTAGGTCGTAATATTGTTGTAATTTTACGCAATTTGGCAGAGCTTAATGAGGCTGATTATTTTTTATTAAATAGTTTTAATAAAACTTACAATATTAATCTTTTACTACAACATAAGGGTCCAGAGAGCTTGGTGACACTCAATGGTTCAGCAATTACAGATTTATTTTATCGCTTTGAGTATAAAAGTTCTGCTCAAAACTTTGAGATAACTTATTTTTTTAGTCCGCATGACTTCACGCAAGTTAATTTAAGCCTAAATTCATTAATGCTCAATCAAGCAATTGATTTATTGAATCTACAAGGACATGAAAATATTTTAGATTTGTTTTGTGGTTTAGGAAACTTTACACTGCCGATGGCCAAAATGGTGCCTAAGGGTAAAGTTATAGGTATAGAAGGCACTAATCAAATGGTGGTAAGGGGGCAGGCAAATGCTGCTCACAATAATATTACTAATACAGAATTTTATTGTGCAAATCTGTATGATAAAAAATTATTAGAAGAATTAATTCAAAGTAATTTTTATTTAGATCATGCTAAAAAATATGATTGTATTATTTTAGATCCGCCACGATCAGGGGCGTTAGAATTATTACCTTATCTTGCACAATTGAGTGCTAAAAAAATACTGTATATATCATGTGACCCGGCTACATTTGCCAGAGACGTAGGTGTTTTGTGTAGTGATTATGGTTATGAATTACAGACAGCAGGGATTATGGACATGTTCCCGCACACTAAGCATGTCGAAACAATAGGTTTATTAATAAAAAAACAGCCGTGATAAATAGGATTTACTATGGTCCAGGTCAACACGCTTTATCAAAAGATTCGATCAGGTGAAATTGATCGTAAGTTTTGGTTGGATAGCATTTCAGAAGATAACAAAAATCTTGATAAAGATAGTATTACTAAGGCTTTGGACGTTATCAAGGCCCTTGTCGATAGTAATAAAATTACAAGAAAACAAGAGATGTATTCTCTTGAGACGGCAACTATTTTATCTTCATTGCATATGGATAATGATTCGATAATAGTTGCCTTGTTATTACTTTCTTTTCATGAAAAGCACCTCAATAAAGAGTCTGTTGCAGATAAATTTGGTAATGCTATTGTTGAATTAATAAATGGCGTTATAAAAATGGATGCCATTAAAAATATTCAAGGCAAGTTAGAGGCAACAGGTGATATCGTAAATAATGAACATAAAGCTGATCAATTAAGAAAAATGTTCATTGCGATGGTCTCGGATCCACGTGTTGTGGTTATAAGGTTGGCTGATCATTTATGTGAGTTACGTTCAGCCACCAAAGAAAGCATCGAGGTCAAAACCAAACTTGCTAACGAAACTAGACTAATTTATGGACCATTAGCTAACAGATTGGGTATTGGTCAGATCAAGTGGGAATTAGAAGATTTAGCTTTCAGATATCTAGAAAGTGATACTTATAAAAGTATTGCCAAGTTATTGGATGAAAAAAGAATCGATCGTGACAATTATATTCATGAATTAATAGCTAACATCAAAAATATTCTTGCCGAACATCATATTGCTGCAGAAGTGACCGGCCGAGTTAAACATATTTATAGTATTTGGCGCAAGATGCAGCGTAAAAATTTAGACTATCATGAGTTGTATGACATTCGTGCAGTTCGGATTTTGACTAATACTATTACAGAATGCTACGCAGCACTTGGTTTGGTTCATAGTTTATGGCGTCACATTCCGAAAGAATTCGATGACTATATTGCGACTCCTAAAGAAAATGGTTATCAATCACTGCATACTGCTGTTATTGGTCCGTATGGCAAAACGGTTGAGATTCAGATTCGTACACATGCTATGCATAAGGACTCAGAGTTGGGTGTGGCTGCACACTGGCGCTACAAAGAAGGTGCTGCTTATGACAGTAGCTTTGAAACTAAGATTGCTTGGTTACGTCAATTGATAGCCTGGCAAGATGAAGTGGCCACAGCTAATGAGTTGTTAGAAGAATTAACTACTGATATTGCTGAAGATCGGGTTTATATTTTTACACCTAATGGAGATGTGATAGATTTACCTGAAGGTTCAACACCACTTGATTTTGCTTATAACATTCATAGTGAAATAGGTAACAAATGTCGTGGTGCCATGGTAAATGGTAAGATGGTGCAATTAACCTATCAATTGGTAACGGGTGATCGTGTAGAAATCTTAACCAAAAACAATAGCCAGCCTAGTCGCGATTGGCTTAATCCGCATTTTAATTACATTAAAACATCAAGAGCAAGAGCTAAAGTCCAAGCCTGGTTCAAAAAGCAGGATTATAGTCGTAATATATTAGAAGGCAAAGAGTTACTTGAAAACGAATTAAGTCGTTTAGGTGTACCTCAGCCTGATTTAAATAAAGTAGCGAATAAATTAAATTTTAAAACTCTAGATGACGTTTTCGCTGGCATTGCTCGCGGAGATGTTAAGTTATCACAAGTTTTAAATGCGGCTAATGTTGAAATTTTAGCGCAGCGTTCACATCATCAAGGCAGCAAAGATACAATTTTATTACCTATCTCTGAAGCTAATAAAAAACATAATACAGCCAAAAATGTCAAAGGTATAAATATATCAGGTGTCGATAATTTGCTTACTACTTTAGCTAGATGTTGTAAGCCTATCCCGGGTAATCCCATTATTGGTTATGTTAGCCAAGGTAAAGGCGTAACAATTCACTGTCAAGATTGTCAAAACATTTATCAGTTACAGAATATACACCCAGAGCGATTGGTCGAAGTAAGCTGGGGATCTGGCGCTAATAATCTTTTATTTTCTGTTGATATATTTATTCAATCAAGAGACCGTCACGGTTTATTAAGAGATATGACCGGATTATTGTCTGCTGAGAAGATCAACATATCTAATTTGAAGACTGATACAGATAAGCACGGTATCGTTCATACTTATGTGACAATTGATGTCCGTAGCGTAGATGAACTAGGGCGTATTTTAGATAAGATGCAGGCTTTACCTAATGTTATTCAGGCTAAACGTGTTAGCGGTGGTACAGGTACTTGATTGTTTTTAATTTCAACCTAACCCATTGTATTAGTAACTAATTTTATAAATGCCTTGACGTTAGGGGACATAAACCTTAAAATTTAATCTTTTGTTGAAGTTAGTGAATTTAAGATGAAGATGCTACAAAAATATACCCATAAATTAATAAACTATGCTCTAATGGGTTTTGCCTCTATCTTACCGAAACATTTTTCTTATATTTATGCGAATTATCTTTTATCAAACGCTGATTCATCGAAAGCGATAATAGAAATCGCTAAGTGGTTAAAAATAGCCTGTGAGAAAAATAACGCTAAAGCCTGCTATAAATTAGCGATGCTATATCAGCGTTTTGCCTTTGTATTTACTGACAGCATAAATAATCAGCAGCTAGATCAAAATTATGTGGATTTATTGAAACAAGCAGCAGAGCTTGGCTATGCTGATGCCCAATATAAATTGGGCAGGTGTTATTGGACTGGAACTTTTGGTTTAGAACAAAACCATGAACTTGCTCATGATTGGTTTATCTTAGCTGGCCGACAATTGCATCCTAAGGCCTTATGTAATTTAGGTGTTATGTATAACCGCGGTGATTTGAATCAGCCAGATTATAAAAAAGCGTATGATTATTTTATGGCCGCAAATGCTGTGGGTGATAATTTTGCACACTGTAATCTAGCCAAGATGTACACACTTGGTCACTATGTAGCAAGAGATTTATTTAAGGCTTTTAATCTTTATTCTATTGCAGCTGAAAATGGCAGTGAACCAGCTACATTAGAAGTGGCGATTTGTTATGAGAAGGGTAGAGGTGTTAAGCAAAATTATCAAAAAGCTATAGAGTATTATAAAAAAGCAGCTGACTTTGGTCTGACAGAAGCAAAGTTGAAGCTCGCAGATTATTATGTTTATGGTTACGATAGTATAAAGCCAAATCCTGTTAAAGCTGAGCATTTATTAAAATCTTTAGCTGAAAGTGGTGATATGCATGCTCAGTTTAAACTTGGTACTTTTTACGATTCAACGGATAGTAATCTGCAGGATATCAAAAAAGCGCATCATTGGTATTTAAAGGCTGCGCAGCAGGGCTATACTAAAGCACAAATCAATTTAGCCGCTATTTATTTAAAAGGTGAGGGCCGTGTCGCTTCAGAAGAAACAGCGTTATTTTGGTTAGAATCTGCTGCTGCCAAAGGCGATCAAATTGCTCGCTATAATCTCAATCAGCTTGGTTTAATGAATATTCAGGAGATCGAGATGTTAAAAGATACTTTAGGGCGTGGTAAAGTTGTTCATTAATTAAATATGTGTTAATTAGTATCAATAAGTATCAATCAGTATAAACGGCAGCGCTAATATTAGATTAATATAACTTCGAGGTAATTGAATGTTAGAGTTCATAGCTTTTCAAACTGCTGGTCAAGATTATCATAATCAAAAATCATTTTGGTTTCATGCACATCAGGCAAATCAGAACCACAGTTATCAGCGTTATAGCGACGTTAAGCAATCTTTATTAGACGCTCACCAACGTGTACAAACATTAGATCAGGAGCAAATCTGTACTTACAATCTTGCTTTAATATGTTTGAAGACGCAGAAGCTGAGAGAGGCTCGCGCTTGGATTGATTATTCTCTAAGAATTACTAATCCCGGTAATAATGCAATCTTATATGCGCGTTTAATTTCAGTTCGTGCAAGATATTATTATAAAGCTGGAATGTTACAACAGTCTTATGATGATTATAGTCACGCTCTACAAGAAATGGATAGATTATATCGCGGTAAGTATCATAATTCAGCTAATTATATAGGTATGGGTATTTATTATTTTCATCAAGGACATTCTAACCCTGAGTATTATTTTCAGGCTGCCCGTTATTTTTACATGGGTTTATATATGTCTGCTTTATTTTATGGTGAACATAGCTCTCAGCATATTGAATTTCTCGATGAGGTTACTGCGCATTCTAATATTATGGCGCCTGCGTCAGAAAATAATCCTATAGCTGTTGCAAGAAGTCGGATACTGCAGAAGAACTGGCGTGATAATAAGCCGTATTTGTTACGAGTAAAAGAAGCTCAATATCAAAGGGAGTTGTTCCCTAAAACAATTCAGTCTAGACAATGCGAACAAATTCCCGTCTTAGATAAAGCGATTTCTAGGTTGTATAAATCTTTACGTTCAAAAGATCAGCCTGTAATTACTGATGCAGGTCAAAAAATACGATTAGGCGCAATTGTTCACACTATTTAAGTTGCACGGATTAACTCTTCCCCTTGGGGCATAGGCGTCAAGCTAAGGAGATTCAAAACGTTATAAGGGTTTGAAAAATA
>CAYLXL010000048.1:0-14210 GCA_964387745.1 uncultured Gammaproteobacteria bacterium
TATATTTTTCAAACCCTTATAACGTTTTGAATCTCCTTAGCTTGACGCCTATGCCGCAAAGGGAAGCCTTAATAGGCTTTCCTTTATTCCACTCCAGAAGAAGATATCACAATAATTACTTACAATCCTGAGCTTTTGTCGTCCACAGTTATAGTTAAGTACATTTTAACCACACGACAAAAGCGTCAGGATCCAGTTGAGATTTTGATTTATAAGAGAAAAAAATGCTATCATATGTACGAGTTTGAATTAATGGTACCACTAAGAGAAATCTGCACTGGATCCTTTCAAAAAAGTCGTGAGGGTAATCTATTTTTTTCAAGTTCTCGGACGACTTTTTCTTAGGATGACCTACCCCGTGAACAATTACGCACTTGGAAAATGGGTTAAAGAAGTAAATTATCGAATAGGGTAGAATCTAAACGGGTATAACAGGATGCTGTACAAGATAGCCTGCGTTCCGCCCGGAACAAACTATACAAGTACAGCAGCCATGTATTAATTATAGATGATATTTTAATTTTTTAAATTATCTAATTGCGATATCAACATAATTTCTAAGTCACCATCAGTCAACACATGGTCTTTGTTGACAATAATATTGTAATGAATAGATTTATTCTTTTTAAGGGTTTCCGTAAGTACATCTAGCGCATCAGAAAACTCTCTTTGCGGCCAATGTCTTAAAACGGTGATTGTATTAAAATACTGTAGAGGTTTTAAGTATTCTACAGTACCAACCCATAGAGTTTGGTTATTAATCAAATATTGCGATTGCCATAAGCGTAATATTAAAATTTTATTATTTGTTGATGGTTTGCTAAATACTAAACGTACATGGTGATCCTGGAAATAGGATGGTAAAACAGGTAGTTTAGAAATATCTGGATTATTTTCTAAGAACAATAACATAGATTTAAAATCCAAAGAAGGATGTGCCTGCCATTTGCTAGCGAGTAGGATAGTTTGAATTTTTTCTAAATCGCCAAGCCACTGCACATTAATGATAGGATCGGTCGATGTGTTGAATAAGTCTGCTTGTTTCTGCCAGTCAGCCATAGGCAACTCATAAGTATCGACATTTTGTCTGACCGTTGTAATGTTATATTCATCTACATGATGAGTAAGATAAACATGAAGCGTATTAGTTATGACGACTATACTTATGATTATCCAGGATACAATATGAAACTTTTTAAGATCAATATTTTGTACAGGTTTTTGCCAATAAATAATACAAAATATTAGTAATAAGCAAGAAGAGATTAAAATAGCGCCTATAAGGTCGCTAAGCCAAGTGTAACCCAGATAGAGCTTCAAGAGTATAAAAATAATTAGGATACTGCTAGCGTAAAAGCTAAAACTAGATTTATTATACAGTTTTGGGTCATTACAATATTTAATTATTCCTATATAGCCAACTAATAGAGTTAGTAACCCCATGCTGGTATTCGGAAAAGAAGTTGAATATAAATTAGTGTAGCTATAAGTTAATTGATATGGGGTCGGGTACTTGACTAGTAAAGATATGAGATAAGTAATCACAAAAAATGATGTTAATAATCCCGTGCTTAAATAAAGATGTCGATTTAATAGGAACTTCCTATGGAAAATAGTTTTATTTAATTTGTCTTCGTTAAAAGTATCATTGATCGAGAAAAAGATAAAATAACCAATAAAGATAGAAATGATAACTAGCTCAGAAGTATTGCTATCTATAGCCAGTAATATATTACTCACGCTTGGTGAATAATTAAGTAGTAAAGCTAGGTGTTTGAAGAAAGGATTAAAGCCGGTGACTAGTATATGGGCTTTAGTCAATAAGATAAATAATGTCGTTAAAATTAACGCAAAGATTAAAAATAAAAAGCTATCAACTTGGTGTTTCTTGTGAGTTAGCGGATGTTTAATTATTCTTTGCAAATATTGAAAAGAATTTGCCTCTGCATAAAACCAAATTTTGGTGCCCCAGCGATTGACTCGGTGTTTGAAAGCACGCCAAAACATTTTAATTATTTGGGTTATAAACCATAAAATCATTAAAGTAATGAACACTACAGTAACTAGTTTTTTACTTATTTCTGGCGGTAAAGAAGACAAAGCGTTACCAAATAATACACCTGGTAACAGATGGCTTGGCGCCCAGAGCAGGGCAGAGATAATATTGACTATATAGAATTGCAGAGGAGGCATCTTCATCATGCCCGCTATAGCAGGTATCATCGCACGAAGAGGACCTGCAAATCTGCCTATAATAACACTGGTACTGCCATGCCGAGCGAAGAATTTTTCACAACGTACTATAAGATCAGGATAACGACGGAAAATATACCAGTCTCGCATTCTTTGTTGATAATGCTGACCAATTTTAAAGCTTAAACCATCGCCAGCTACGGCACCTAATATTGATGCAATCATCGCAGGCCAAAACTCGATATATCCAGCCCCGATTAGCGTACCGATCGCTAGCATCAAAGTCAGACCAGGTATGAGGAACCCAACTAGGAATAGTGATTCAGCAAGAGAAATTAAAAAGATAACTAAGTATGAAGCATAGGGGTGCGCGCTGACCCAAGAAAGTATGGGCTGAAGACTATCAATTTCCATTAAGCTTAGACCTTAAACGTTATTTAATAACCTGATTATAACCTAATAAATTAGTTAATTCTGCACATAGTGTTGTAATGATTTCATTTTTTGAGACTAGACTATTTAAATTACTAATTTGAGTTATTGCAAGATTATTAAAGCCACAAGGATTAATAGAAGCAAAAGGCGTAAGATCCATTTTATAATTCAAAGCTAGACCATGATAAGTGCAGCCACGACGAACTCTTAAACCAATGGAGCAAATTTTGTGTTTTTTACTGTTTATATCAACATAAATCCCTGGAGCTGCACAATCAGAATAACTAGTTATTTCGTATTGATCTAAAGTTTTAATTACCGAGTTCTCGATGGTATTTACGAGCTGCCTAATAGAGAGCTTTAAACGTTTTAGGTCTAATAATAAATAGATCACAATTTGTCCAGGCCCATGATAGGTGATTTGACCGCCTCGGTCTGATTGTACTACGGGAATATTATGATTCGTGTTGATCAAATGCTCAGGTTTACCAGCCTGGCCTTGAGTATAGACCGGGGGGTGTTCTAGTACCCATAGCTCATCATCAGTTGTAGCCACGCGGTTATTAGTAAAACTTTGCATAGCTTGCCAGGTTTCGCTATAAGGAACATTTTGAAGTTGTTTGATTACGACAGTATTCATGAAATTATAAGACCATGATAACCAGAGGATTAGCAGTAATTTCCTTGTAGATGTTATCTAACTGTTCTTGATTGATAGCTTTGATCATCACAGTTATAGCTTGGTATTTGCCATGTTTACTAGAATTTTTGGTCAATGGGATGTGTTCCATTTGCGGGGAGTACTTATGTACGGCTTGAGTAACTAGATCCTCTAAATCAACACTAGCAAGGCTCACAACTTTAATAGGAAAATCGCAAGGAAAGGTTATTGAGGTGCCATCATGAGTTTTTGAATTATTTGCCATGGATCAACTGCTTAATATTATCTATATATAGGTTGGCAACTTTTTGCCATACTGGCCCAGCTTTGCCGTTATTTATTATGGTATCATTAACAATTCCAACAGATCTGATCTCTTTGGTTGAACTAGATAACCACACCTCATCGCTGTTAATTAATTGTTCATTGTCTATATTGGTTTCAATTAGTCTAAGATTATTTTTTTTGCATAAAGCTATAATAATTTGTCTCGTAATTCCAGGCAAAATTTCATTGCTTAAGGGAGGTGTTTTAATCACATTATCTTTGACAATAAAATAATTAGAAGTTGTCCCTTCCACGATGCAGCCATTTTCACGAACGAGTAAAACTTCTTCAGCACCCACGCTCTTGCCTTCTTGACGTAATAAAATATTGCCAAGCAGAGCAATGCTTTTTATATTGCAATGATTCCAGCGGTTATCTTGCAGGGTGATTACTTTTATTGGCGAATTATTTAAAGAGCCACCTAATTTTATAGGTGGTAAAGAATAAGCGACAACAGTAGGCTTTATATTTGGGCCATAGTCATGATTTCGTGTGCTTTCGCACCCGCGAGTAATTTGAATATAAATAGGGCAATCAGGGCCATTACTGCTGATAAGTTTATTACAAATAGTTTGCCATGATGAAGTATTGATTGAATACTTAATTTTCAAGTAATCAATATTTTGTTGTAGCCTTTGTAAATGTTCGTGCAGAAATAACACCTGGCCCTCATAGACAGGTATGACTTCATAGACTCCGTCTGCAAACAAAAAACCACGATCATAAACTGAGATCGTGGCTTGGTGTTCTTGTATATAGTTATCATTAAGATAAACAAGTCGTTCAGTCGTCATACTGCTAATTTACCAAATCAACCTAGTTTAGCTAACTCTAATTCTTGCTCTTGCCCTAAGAATTTATCGACCGACATTTGTACGCGGTCCTTCATTCTTTGCCATAAGCTGCCTTTAGGAATATTTTGTAAAATAACCAAAGGTTTTTGTGCTAATACTTCTTTGTTGAAGTCAACAGTAATTTTACCCACTTCTGAAAATTGATTTTGTGGTGCAATAATATATTTTTGTGTTTCAACTTTTGCTGTTAATAATTTTGCTTTACCTTTTGGTATGGTAATAAACATATCATTAGCCACGCCTATATCAATTTTAGGTTTAGCCCCCATCCAAACTCTTTTTTGGCCGATGGCTGTATTAGTTGTATAGAGTTTGATCGTGTCGAAGAATCTAAAGCCATATTGCAGTAATGAGGCTGTCTCGGTTGCACGTTGTTTAGTGCTCTCTGCACCAATCACAATAGCAATAAGACGCATATTATCTTTTACAGCTGAAGCAGCTAAGCAATACCCCGCTGTTTCTGTATGGCCAGTTTTGATACCATCGGCGTTAATACCTGGCTGTGTAAGTAAGGTATTACGATTTCCTTGTTTGATATTATTGTAGGTGAACTCATGTTGAGAATATAACGCATAACTTTCAGGATAATCGCGAATGATAGCACGTGATAATAATGCTAGATCAAAAGCAGTAGTATAATGATCTTTATTTGGCATTCCAGTTGCATTGGTAAAGTGGGTATTGTTCATTTTAAGATCATGAGCAGCTTTATTCATTAAGTCGACGAACGCATCTTCATTGCCGGCCACGTGTTCCGCCATTGCTACACTCGCATCGTTGCCGGATTGAATGATAATACCTTGGATGAGATCGCTGACACTAACTTCTTTGTTAACTTCAACAAACATTTTTGAGCCTTCCATCTGCCAAGCTTTTTTGCTGATTTTCACAGGATCATTTAGTTTAATACGGCCAGATGCTAGTTCTTTATCGATAATATACATAGTCATTATTTTAGTTAAACTAGCTGGTTCAATAATTTTGTTAGCATCGTAATCAGCTAAAATAGCACCAGAGTAATAATCCATTAGTATATAAGACTTGGAGTTAGCAGTAGGGGGTTTAGGTAAATCTTTAAAGCCTAATGTATAAGGCTCATTTGCAGCATACAAGCTTGTGGTTAAGAACAGAGAAAAACTGATTAATACTAAAAAAACTCGCGCTATTGTTTTTGAAATGTGCATTTGATAGTGCTTCCCTTGTCTTGTAATAAGATTTTAATTAGATTGTAAAAAATATTTGTCTATAATTTTATCCAGAAGTTCAAGATTTATCTAGTAATAACTCGGATAACTATAACAAAAAAACATATTTTAGAATATATATTGACAATAAGGTTATGATTTTGCACAATACAACCCTACAGTGTTTTGACGCTGGAGGAGTGCCCGAGCGGCCAATGGGAGCAGACTGTAAATCTGCCGGCTTATGCCTTCGTAGGTTCGAATCCTACCTCCTCCACCATTTATTTCCACAATTAAGCGGGTGTAGTTCAATGGTAGAACTTTAGCCTTCCAAGCTAATAGCGTGGGTTCGATTCCCATCACCCGCTCCAAATAATACTTTTATTAATCTATGTAATTTTCGGAAAGTATCTAATAACCTGATCAGCAAGTTGGCTGCGCACAGCGTTAGCATCTTTAAGTAGACCTTCAACTAAATTTTTATCTACTGTGAGTGTAGGATTTACGTTTAAAAGTTCAAAGACTAGATCTAGCTGATTTAAGTCATTGTGCACTTGAGCGCGAAACATTACTAAACCGGCTAACATGCATCGGCAATTAATATCCTTAGGTATGTTAATGCAAAGTTGAAGTAACTCCGCAATAATGTCATTAGCGACATCGTTTGGAAACGCTCTAAATACTGTGAGAATGTTTAATAAGGCTCTTTCTTGAATCTGTTGTTCAAAACTATTTCTGTATATTTGAACATGTAAACATATCACCCTTGCACAGCCATCTTGAAGGACCTGTTGTAAAAAAAGCTGTTTTGCTTGTACGTCTAGACGGCTTTCTAAAAAAACGTTGATTAGCTCTATATTTTGTTGAAAGAGTATAAGGTCCATCAATATGCTTGTATATATTTAATATTAAAAAATCCTGATTATATCACAATGAAATCGAGATGGAACTTAAGTTAGTTGTCAATTAGTTAAGATGATCGTGTAATAAAAAATATAATAAATATTAGACACAAAACCCACATCATCGGGTGTACAGTTGAGTTTGTGTCTTTTTTACAAAACAACTTTAAAAAGCAATAACTTATAATGCCAAAACCAATCCCATCAGCTATAGAAAACGTAAAGGGAATCATCATTAAAGTCAAAGCTGCTGGTATGGCATCTGTTAATATATTCCATTTGATTTCAGCTAAGTGCTCAATCATCAAACAGGCTATATAAAGCAATGCTGGAGCTGTAGCATAGATAGGGACTAATTTGATTAAAGGTGAAATAATCAAAGCTAAAAGAAAACAAACGCCTACAGTAATGGCTGTTAGCCCTGTGCGTCCTCCTGCTTTCATACCAGCAGCACTCTCAATATAGGGTGATGTCGGGGTAGTGCCAAATAAAGATCCCGTAATGACAGTTATGCTATTAGCTAAGAGAGCTTTAGAGTTGCGTTGATTGTTTTCAGTTTTACTTTTGTTTCTTATTATTGCTAATAGCGTACCTGTACTATCAAATAAGACGACGAATAAAAAAGTTAAAATAATACTGATTGTGTGATGATCAAAGTTAAGATTATTAAATGATAAACTAAAAAATGTTGAAAAATCTATTATAGAATTATTAGAATTATGCTCAGTAACGGCAGCGGGCATGTCACCTAAAAGAAAATTTAATAAAGTAGTTAGTATAATAGCAATTATAATAGCTCCTGGAACTTTATAATTTTCCATAATTATAATACTAAGAAAACCAAACAGAGCAAGCAGAGTAGAGAGATTGGCTAAGTTCCCCATTTCAGGAAAGCCATTTTGGGATACACTAACTAGCCCAATCTGCTTTAAAGCTATATAGCCTATGAATATACCTATTCCACTAGAGATTGCTAAACTCAAGCTTTCGGGGATGGCGTCTAGTATCCATGTTTTAATAGGTGTGATACAAATCAAAAAAAACAATATTCCAGATATAAAAATTAGCCCCAAAGCATCTTGCCAAGCAATGCCAAGATTGTTAGTAATCTGGTAAGCAAAATAAGCATTCATAGCCATGCCAGGGGCAATCCCCAGTGGGTAATTGGCCAAGAGCCCGATCAAGAAGCAACCGAGCGCTGAAGTAAAGCACGTGGCTAAGAAGACGCTATTAGGGTCCATCCCGGTCTGGCCTAATATAGAAGGGTTGACGACGACTATATAGGCCATGGTTAAGAACGTTGTGATACCAGCACGTATCTCTTGGTTTATGGAAGTTTTGTTACCAGATAAATTAAAAAAACGGGAGATATGTTGCATAGGTGAGATAATATAACTGTTTGATATTACTACCAAGAATATAACTGTTGTTATTCTTATCGTCAATGATTAAAAGTGAGTTATAAACGAGTGGTTTATAACTCATATTTTGGCTTAAAATGAGTTATAAAAACTCGATTTATAACTCAAAAAATGCTAAATTTTGAGTTATAAATAATATTTTTATAACTCACAAGCAATAGGTCAACTTATGTGGAATTGGCAACTAAACGACTGGCCAAATTTTACCTATGATAAATCTCAGTTATCGCAACTTGAGGATAAATTTTTACATATTTCAGGTCTATTATTTGGAGCGATCCAGCATGTTAACACAGGTGATAAAAACACATTATTAATAGAAATACTGAGCGAAGAAGCGTTAGATACATCGGCTATCGAGGGCAGTTTTCTTAACCGTGAAAGTCTTCAGTTGTCTTTGATTAAAAATTTTGGTCTCAATAATACAAATTTAAATGATCGCACGATTGCTAGACATGTTCCATTGGCTGAGCAAGGTATTGCTAATCTGATGGTAGATCTTTATACGAATTATGAACAAAAATTAACCCATGAGGCTATGTTTGCTTGGCATAAGATGATTACATTAGGTCGAACAGATTTAGATACAGTTGGTGGCTATAGAGTGCACGAAGATGACATGCAGATTGTTTCAGGTTTAATGCATAAGCCTACAATACATTTTGTTGCGCCGCCATCAGTAGCAATGCCAAAAGAGATGGATTTATTTATTCAGTGGTTTAATAAAACAGAAAAAAATAAAAATACAGTAATACCTGCTTTAGCTAGGGCAGGAATAGCGCATCTTTATTTTGTCGCTATTCATCCGTTTGAAGACGGCAATGGCCGTATAGCTAGAGCGTTAGCACAAAAAGTTCTATGTCAATCGGTTAATAAACCGCTATTATTAGCTATATCACGCACGATTAAAAAAAATATAAAAGCTTATTATAAGCATTTAAATGCAAGTAATAAGAGCTTAGATATAACACCATGGCTGGTTTACTTTGCTAATCTGATTATAGATTCACACAGTTACACGAATGAGCTAATAAAGTTTATTATTACTAAGACAAAATTTTATGACTTACACAAAGATAAGTTTAATACTAGACAGGAAAAAGTTATTGAAAAGCTTTTTGCCGCAGGCCCTGATGGATTTTTTGGTGGACTTAGCGCTGAAAATTACATTAGTATTACTAGAGCAGCTCGTGCAACTGCAACTCGCGATTTGCATGATTTAGTAAAAAAGCAAATATTGTTTAGAACAGGTGAGTTAAAAAGCACCCGTTATTATTTGAATTTGATAGGTCTGAAAACTATCTAACTAAATAATGTTTCTGTTGTAAAGAATGACTCATCTCAATATAATACGGAGCAAAATTGATCAGAATGTTTTTCATTAGCAAATCGCAGAGTTATTATGCAAGCAACAACATTAGAAAATATAGATTCCGATTATTCGCTGCTATCTTTGTCGTTCACTCCTCAGGGCCATTTAAAAGTTAGGACATTAACAGAAGATGAGTTAGGTACAACTGCGTCACTTATTAACGATAAAAGGATAGCCAATGCATTTTTGAGGTCGCAAGAAGAGGGATTGTATCAACTTGTAAAAGCTACATACAATGACAATTGGTCAAAAACACTTATTTACTGGCGCAATTTTATAAGTGGTTATATTAAAGCTCTTTGTTACAGTTCAGTAGATGAATCATTAGTAAATATTCCAGTACCTAATGATGAGGATATTTTAAAATGGCAATTAGACATTCCTCCCATGACAGGCAGTGAGTATGTTACCCAAGCTAGCTTAATCCTCATTTGGCAATCTTTTGGTAATTTTATTAGTAATAAAGTTATCCAAGAATATACTAATATCAGTCAATTTTTAGCTAAAGAGCTGCCTACATGGCAACAAGTTGGTAGAGTATGTTTTCATTTAGCTGAAAATAAACAAGATCCTAATTTGCCGTTTGCCTTTATGGCAACTTATGCTGAATCCTTAACTACTAAAAGTAATATAAAATATAAGCCACTTAGCGTAGCTTTAAAAGAATATGCGGGTGAGCTTAATAAACAAGCACTAACCAATTTATTGCGTCCCATAAACAATGCTGCTAAGAATTGCTCCTGGCTTGCTGAGTTGATTGATGGCCATGACATCTATCATCCTTTAGCCTGGACGCCTCAAGAGGCATTTCAATTATTAAAATCTGTATCAATATTAGAAGACGCAGGCCTAATCGTTAAGCTACCGAATTGGTGGAAGAAGCGCGCTAACCCTAAAGTCCAAGTGACCATAGGAAATAATTCTAGTAAGAAATTTACTGCCAATGAGCTCTTAAATTTTGATGTCTCCATCGTACTTGATGGCGAGAATTTGACTAAACAAGAATTAGATGAAATTATGGCTAGCCCTTCTGGCGTTATGATGTTGCGTGGAGAGTGGGTGTTTGTTGATAAAGAAAAATTAAATCAAGCAGTACAACATTGGCAACAAGTGCAAAAGCAAGTTGGTAATAACGGCATTTCTTTTATTGAAGGCATGCGTCTACTTGCTGGAGTAAATAATCAATTAGCTTACGATGATATAGAGGAAATCACTGAGTGGCATGGGGTGCAAGCTGGCGATGAGCTTAAAAAAATCTTAAAATACTTGCGTGAGCCATCAGTAGTCAAAAATAATTTTCCTAAAAATTTACTGCAAGCTGAACTTAGAGATTATCAAGAAACAGGCGTTGCTTGGTTACATTTATTAACAGAACTGGGGTTGGGAGCTTGTTTAGCCGACGATATGGGGCTTGGTAAAACAATCCAATTAATTGCTTTGCTGTTGCTTTATAAGAAAAACAACAGCAAAAATAAACCAAGTATTTTAATATTACCAGCTTCTTTATTAGCCAATTGGAAATCAGAAATTAGTAAGTTTGCTCCATCAATAAAAACGTTATTTGTACATGCATCAGAGCTTAGCCGCAGTGATTTTGAAAAAATAATAAAGAATCAAGCTACAAGTTTAGATGAGATTGATTTAGTTATAACAACTTATAGTGGTTTATTACGTCAAGATTGGTTAATCGATAAAGATTGGGGGTTGGTTATTTTAGATGAAGCTCAAGCTATAAAAAATCCTGCATCAAGGCAAACAAAATTGGTTAAAAAACTCAAAGGACAAGCGCGTATTGCCTTGACTGGTACACCGGTTGAAAATCGCCTAGGTGATTTATGGTCAATCTTTGATTTTATTTGTCCAGGGTTGTTAGGTAGTAGTCGTGTTTTTAAAAATTTTATTAAATCATTAGAGAAATCACAGCAAGGATCCTACACACCATTGCGTAACCTAGTGGCCCCATATATTTTAAGAAGATTAAAAACCGATAAAAATATTATAAATGATCTACCAGATCTTACCGAGGTGAATGCTTGGTGTGGGCTAAGTAAATTACAGGCTAAATTGTATAATCAAGCAGTAAATGATTTGGCCAAAAGTTTGCAAAAAGTCGAAGAGGGTATTCAGCGCAAGGGGCTCGTGCTTGCATATCTCACAAAATTTAAACAAATATGTAACCATTCTAGCCAATTTACTGGCGATAATGAGTATATAGAAAAAAACAGTGGTAAATTTATGCGTCTGCGTGAAATTTGTGAAGAAATTGCTGCTCGGCAAGAAAAAGTGTTGGTTTTTACACAATATCGTGAGATTACAAAATTTTTACAAATTTTTTTGGCGGAGATCTTTGGTCATACTGGGTTAGTATTGCATGGTGGTACAGCAGTAAAAAATCGAAAAAATTTAGTTGATAATTTTCAATCTGAAAATGGTAGTCCATTTTTTATACTATCACTTAAAGCAGGTGGTACTGGTTTAAATTTAACTGCAGCTAATCATGTTATTCACTTTGATAGATGGTGGAATCCAGCAGTAGAAAAGCAAGCAACTGATAGAGCTTATCGTATAGGTCAGAAAAAAAATGTATTAGTTCATAAGTTTGTATGTAAAGGTACTATTGAAGAAAAAATTGATAGCCTTCTTCAGGATAAAAAGATTTTAGCTGACAATATCTTGCAAAATAGCGGCGAGGCAATCCTAACAGAAATGAACGATAATGAATTATTAAAACTTGTAGCCCTTGATATAGACAAAGCAATAATTTAAGGATGGTTTATGGGGTGGTTTTATCCAGAATATGTCCCGGTCGCACAAAGAATTAAAAATGCGCAAAAGAAAATTGAAAAACTTCAAAAAAAGGGCAAAAATATTGTACCACTTATTAAGCCAGGCAGAAAAATTACTACCACATTTTGGGGTAATAGTTGGTGTAATCATATAGAGTCTTTTAGTGATTATGAAAGTAGATTAGCACGTGGCAGGACATTAGTTAGAAATGGCTCAGTATGTCATTTAGAAATATTAAATGGCAAAGTTAATGCTATGGTGGCAGGTAGTGAATTATATAATATTAATATAACTATTAAAAACCTAAATAATAGTAAATGGCTGAATATTAAAAACTTTTGTAGTGGCAAAATTGGCTCCATATTGGATCTATTATCTGGCAACTTATCAGATAGTATAATGAATATTGTTTGTGATCAAAATAGTGGTTTGTTCCCGCTGCCAGGAGAAATAGAATTAGATTGTAGTTGCCCTGATTGGGCAGTTATGTGCAAGCACGTTGCTGCTGTGCTCTATGGCGTAGGGGTTCGATTAGAAAGTGAACCGGCGGAAATATTTAAATTAAGAGGCGTCAACTACGAGGAATTGATAGATATTAGTCAGGCTGTGACTGACATAATAAATACTCAAGGCAAAAGTAAGCGCTTATCATTGGAGCTCTTGTCATCAGTCTTTGATATTGAATTTGATGAGCAAATACACGTTGAGAATTTACAGAACAAAACACTCTCAAAAAATAACAGCTGAAAGTATTGAATATGTATATAAGATTATATTTTCCTCGCCTAAAAACTTAGTCTTATGTGATCAAAAATAGAACACATTGTTGTATAATAACTCTATTTATCATAAGGTTAATATTGATTTAGTTGTTTTAAAATGTTCTATTTTTGTTGATTTTATACAAAGCCTATACTACAATATATAGTAAGTTAGATTTAGATAAAATAGAGTCTCTACATTATGTCAAGAATTACTTTAAAATCGCAAATTGAAACAAAGATTAAGAGATCCAGAAAAAACGTTTTTTTGCGTGAAGATTTTGAAAAACTGGGTGGTTATGTACAAGTGGGTAGGGCACTTAACACTCTTATTAAATGCGGAGCACTGCTTAAGATTGGTTATGGTTTATATGCTAAAGCTATTGAGAATCCTTTGACAAAAAAACCTATGCTCATGGCAGATGGAGGATTTATGCAGGTTTCAGAAGAAGCGTTAAAAAGACTAAAAGTTGAATGGCAGAGGGGAGATGAATTTAGGCCTGAAAACAACCCCAGCTATCAGGTACCAGTAAGCCCATCTGTGATTGTATTAAGTAGATTTAATAGAAAGATCAAAACCGACAAATTTGAATTAAAAATAAGAAAGCATTAAATGAGACCAGATAAAAAACTTATGATTTAGCCTTAATTTCGAAAGATATCAATAGTAGTAAGGTATTAGATCTTATAACTTTGGTTATACAAAACGATCTAGAGCAATTCGGATCAAAACACGACGATTTTTCAAAACAACCCATAAATGAATTATTATATGGCTGGGAAATTATTCTTAATGGTATAGTTCATGAGCAACGTTACAATGAGTTTACTGGGCCATTAGTTTACAATTCTGCTCCGCCTAGCTGGAAAGAGGTAAAGTCCTTATTAAAAAGTCTTATGAAAAAAATACTTTTAAAGTTATGAGATATTAATATGACTGTAAGCACCCGTTATTATTTGAATTTGATTGGGTTATAGATAATCTGACAAGAATATAACTGTTGTTATTCTGCGTTCACCGTATATGAATCTTCTCCTATGTCATCGAGCTTTGCAAGAGAGCCCAATAGCTAAAAATTTATTGAGATCCTTCGACTACGCTCAGGATTGTCAAAAACTCAAATAGCTGAACGTTATTCTTATCGTCAATGATTAAAAGTGAGTTATAAACGAATAATTTATAACTCATATTTTGGCTTAAAATGAGTTATAAAAACTCGATTTATAACTAAACAAGTACAGTGATCCTGATAGCCACACGTGTTGAATCATAATTAAATCACACCCACAGAAAACTGACTCACATGCTATAT
>CAYLXL010000049.1:0-13906 GCA_964387745.1 uncultured Gammaproteobacteria bacterium
ATATAGCATGTGAGTCAGTTTTCTGTGGGTGTGATTTAATTATGATTCAACACGATAACATAATCACCAAGAGGTTAGTTCTGCAGATTTATTGATTCAAATCAGATAGTTATAAAAACCTCGAAATTTTTGTAAATTTTTTAAAATTTCGGCGAAAATTGTAATGTAAAATAAAAATTGGACGTAACATGTTGAAATTATACAGTTAGCTCAACTATTAAGCTGATTTACCCGATCAGCACAGCAATCATAACGTTTAGTAATTTCGTTTCTGATAGGACAATAAGACTCCAATACCACATCAAACCCCCATATACGCTTCACGTGCTTGAGCATTTCTTCGGTATGGTTATCTAAAGGATGTTGACGGTACTGGGTGTGCCTCAGGGTTAAACTGCGGTCGCCTTTATGATCAACATTATAGATTTCTATATTGGGGTCTATATTACTTAAGGTATATTGATCCGCTAAGGCATTACGGATGTACTGATAGCCTTGTTCATCGTGGATAGCACTGATTTCTAGTTCTGGTTTTTTTTCGTTGTCTAAAATAGTGAATAGTTTTAACTCACGAATTAAATGCGGGGAGAGAAACTGGCGAATAAAACTCTCGTCTTTATAGTTACGCATTGCATTATCTAAAGATTCAAGCCAGTCAGTATTAACCAGATTAGGGAACCATTCTTTGTCTTCATCTGTTGGATTAGTACAGATGCGTTTGATATCAGTAAATATACTAAAACCTAAGGTATAAGGGTTTAATCCAGAATAGTGTTTGTGATCATAGGGTAATTGTTTTATAACTTCAGTGTGTGACTGTAATGCTTCTAGAGTAAAGCCTTCGGTTACATAACCTAAATCATAAAGATCATTAATAATTGTATAGTGCCAAAAGGTGGCCCAGCCTTCGTTCATAATTTTAGTTTGTCTTTGCGGGTAAAAATACTGGGCTATTTTACGGACGATACGGATGATTTCACGTTGCCATGGTTCTAGAAGAGGGGCGTTTTTCTCAAAAAAATATAATAAATTTTCTTGCGGTTCTTGCGGGAATCGTGTATTTGTGGCAATTGTTGTTGGGTCTTTTTGTGGAAGTGTGCGCCATAAGTCGTTTACTTGTAATTGTAAGTAACGTTCCCGTTCATCTTGACGCTTTACTTCTTCTGCTAATGAAATTTTTGAGGGGCGTTTGTATCTGTCGACACCTAAGTTCATTAGAGCATGACATGAGTCCAAGAGATCTTCTACTTGATCGATGCCGTATTTTTCTTCACACTGCGCAATATAGTTTTTAGCAAATAATAAATAGTCTATTATAGAGTCAGGGCTGGTCCAGGTTTTAAATAAGTAATTAGATTTAAAAAAAGAATTATGGCCATAGCAGGCATGGGCTATTATAAGAGCCTGTAGAGCCATAGTATTTTCTTCTAAGAGATAAGATATACACGGGTCTGAATTAATTACGATCTCGTAGGCAAGCCCCATGTGACCACGTTTATAATGTTTTTGAGTTTCTAAAAATTGTTTACCAAACGACCAGTGGTTATAGCCTAAAGGCATGCCAACTGATGAGTAAGCATCGAGCATTTGCTCAGACCCAATGATTTCTATTTGATTGGGATAGGTGTCGAGTTTATATTTATTATGAGCTAAATCAGCAATAATTTTATCGAACTGTTCTAATAGTTCGAAGGTCCATTCGGATGAAGTTGTTAAGTAACGTGTGGCTTGTTTTTGTGATATTTTAGTATCCATATATTATTCTCATAGAACATTGATGCCAGGCATCATGGTGAGCTTTGGTAGGGGCGAACGCCGTTCGCCCCTACATTCTTTAACTATTCACATTCAGTATTTAAACCTTCGCCTGTTTCTTAAATAGCGTTCGAAACACTGGGTATATATCTCCATGGTTTTTAATATGTTGCATGGTAAAATTATTGTATTGTTGCGCTATGCCTTGATAAGCTTCCCACAAACTTTGATGATGCCTTGGCATAATTTCAATGTAACTAAAATATTGTAAATTTGGCATAATATTATCTACAATGATATCTCGGCAACGTGGCGAGTCGTTGTTCCAGTTATCACCATCAGAAGCTTGCGCAGCATAAATATTCCAATCTTGCTTGCTATAACGAGTTTGAATTAATTGTGACATGAGCTCTAAAGCGCTTGAAACAACCGTGCCGCCAGTTTCTTTTGAGTAAAAAAACTCTTCTTCATTGACTTCTTTGGCGCTAGTGTGGTGTCTGATGAAAACTACTTCAATTTTTTCATAGACTCTGGTTAAGAATAAGTATAATAAAATAAAAAATCTTTTGGCCACATCTTTTTTTACTTCGTCCATAGACCCAGAAACGTCCATAATACAAAACATCACAGCGCCACTAGAGGGCTGTTGCACAATTATTTTATTATTGTATTTAATATCAATGCTGTCGATAAAGGGGATATTGTCTAAGTGAGCTCTAGCTTGGTTAATTTGTTCCTGAATTGTTTTAATTTGTACTGTATCGTTTATATTTTGCGCAATCAATAATTTTTGTTCTAATTTTTTAATGTGAGCATTACCAGCTCCCCTTAATGCTAATTTGCGACCTACAGCACGGCGCATGGAGCGCGATATATTAATGTTGGTAGGTACACCTGTAGAAGTAAATCCTGCTCGAATTGATTTAGGGGTTTTTATATCATGTAATTGTTTTTTAATTAAATGGGGCAGTTCGAGATCATCGAAAAATAGTTCCAAAAATTCTTCGCGGGAGATTTCAAAAGCAAAATTATCTTCGCCTTGTCCAGTATTGCTCGCGGTTGAGTTTTGCCCTAAGCCGCTACTCTGTTTTTCTGGGCGTTTAATGGTATCGCCTTTTGAATATTCTTTATTACCAGGTAAAACCTGCTCATATTCGCCGCCAGGTCCTTGGCGAAAATTAGGTTCGTTTAAATCTTTGGCAGGTATATTGACGACTTCACCTTGTTCTATATTAGTAATGCTACGGCCATTGATGGTTTCAGAAACTGCTTTTTTTATTTGGTTCTTGAAGCGACGAATAAAGCGTTGGCGATTAACTAAGCTTTTATTTTTATTATTATTCCGTCGGTCAATAAACTGGGTCATATTATGAACTCTTACGCACGCGCAAGTACCACTCGCACAATAGTCTTACTTGTTTTTGGGTATAGCCTTTACTCATCATGCGTTCAACAAATTCATCATGTTTTTGTTGATCTTCGTTAGAGGTTTTGGTGTTAAAAGAAATAACTGGTAGTAAATCTTCTGTATTAGAGAACATCTTTTTCTCAATGATTGCCCTTAGTTTTTCATAACTAGTCCAATCAGGATTTTTGCCATTATTATTAGCTTTGGCTCGTAGAACGAAGTTCACTATCTCATTCCGAAAGTCTTTAGGATTGGATATACCAGCTGGCTTTTCAATCTTTTCTAACTCTTCGTTAAGCGCATTGCGATCAAATAATTCGCCGGTATCAGGATCTCTGAACTCTTGATCTTGAATCCAATAGTCAGCATAAATAACATAACGGTCAAATAAATTTTGTCCATATTCTTTATAGGATTCTAGGTAGGCAGTTTGAATTTCTTTACCAATAAAGTCTACATAACGGGGTGTGATAAAGCCTTTGATATAAGATAAATATCTTTCTGCAACTTCTGGTGGAAACTGTTCTTGTTCTATTTGTTTCTCAAAAACATAGAGTAAATGCACAGGGTTTGCTGCTATTTCAGAGTGATCAAAGTTAAAGACTTTGGACAAAATTTTAAATGCAAAACGCGTCGATAAACCAGTCATGCCTTCGTCAACGCCAGCATAGTCCCTGTATTCTTGATAAGATTTTGCTTTAGGATCAGTGTCTTTTAGATTGTCACCATTATATATTTTCATTTTAGAAAATATACTAGAGTTTTCTGGTTCTTTTAGTCTGGACAGCGTACTGAACTGCGCAAGCATTTTTAAAGTATGCGGGGCGCAAGGAGCATTTTTTAAAGAGCTATTATGTAATAGCTTCTCATAAATTTTAACTTCTTCTGAAACGCGCAAACAATAAGGTACTTTAACTATATAAACACGATCTATAAAAGCCTCGTTGTGCTTATTATTTCTAAATGTTTTCCACTCTGCTTCATTTGAGTGGGCTAGAATAATACCAGAGAAGGGCATCGAGCCAAGACCCTCAGTACCATTATAATTACCTTCTTGCGTGGCTGTCAGTAAAGGGTGGAGTACTTTAATAGGTGCTTTGAACATTTCGACGAATTCTAATAAGCCCTGGTTTGCACGGCATAGGCCACCGGAAAAGCTATAGGCATCAGGATCATCTTGAGAGTAACTTTCTAGTTTTCTGATATCAACTTTACCTACTAAAGACGATATATCTTGATTGTTGTCATCACCAGGCTCTGTTTTGGCTATACCTACTTGATTCAGTTTAGATGGCCAAATTTTTATTACTTTAAATTGAGTAATGTCGCCATTAAATTCTTGTAAGCGTTTGACCGCCCAAGGTGACATGATAGGGTTTAGATATCTTTTGGGTATGCCATATTCTTCTAGTAATAAATCGCCATCTTCTTCTGGTGAAAATAACCCTAAGGGGCTTTCAAATACAGGAGAGCCTTTGATTGCATAAAAAGGCACAGTTTCCATAAGTTTTTTTAACTTTTCAGCTAATGAAGACTTACCGCCACCGACAGGGCCTAATAAATACAGTATTTGCTTGGCTTCTTCGAGGCCTTGGGCTGCATGTTTTAAATAAGCCACTATATTTTCAATCGCTTCTTCCATGCCATAGAATTCATCAAAAGCAGGGTAGCGCTTAATGATTTTATTAGAAAAAATACGTGATAAACGGGCATCATTTTTAGTGTCAATATATTCTGGCTCGCCTATGGCCATTAAAAGTCTTTGGGCAGCAGAGGCGTAAACTTGCGGTTGCTCTTTACATAGCGATAAATACTCCTGGATAGTGTACTCTTCGTCCTGTCTTTGTACGTATCTGTCAGAGTAATTTTTGTATAGACTCATAACACAAGGTCCTTGTTGCTTTAATTTTATAAATTATTTTTACATTATTTTCTTAAGTATAATCTATAAAAAACGCTCTCACCGTTAGAAGTTTGATAATATTTTTTTATGGCCAGGTTGTTACTGATTAAACTAACAAGTATATAACAATATATTTAAAAATATATGTTATCAAGCCTAGATTATTATATGGCTCTATAATTAGAGAAGAGATATAATTTAGTATAGTAAATTTCATTAATAGGGTTAGAAATCCAAATGCAAGAGTTCAATAATAATTCCGCGGTCTCACCAGAGCGAGAAGAATTTAAAAGAAACCTGAATAAGATCATTGATGCTAATTTCTCGTCTAATCAAGCTGAACAACTAAAGATATTCGCGCAGCATTACTACAAACTAGTTGCAATCGAGGACCTGCAAAAACGCAATATTGATGATTTATACGGTGCTGTATTGTCACATTGGAATTTTTTATCAGCAAGCGACAGTGAAAAAACTTATGTTAAAGTCTATAACCCTGAGTTTGAAAAACATGGTTGGCGTTCAGCGCATACAATCATTGAAATTGTGCATCCTGATCTTCCTTTTTTAGTTGACTCAGTTAGTCGGGCCATTTCGTTTTTAAATCTTACTAATCACTTAATGATTACCCCAGGTAGTGTCAAAGTTACTCGTGATAAAAATAATCAAATTACTGACATTAAGCTACCAGATTACAGCAAAAATACTACTTCGGATTATGATAGTATTATTTACATAGAGGTAGATAAGCAAGACAACAAAAAAGATTTACGTAAAATTGAAGGCTATATTCAAGAAGTTCTCTCAGACGTACGAGTTGTCGTTCACGATTGGCAAAAGATGCGTGATCAAGCATCAGCAATTAAGCTTGAACTTGATCAAGCTAATAATAAATATAATCATGATGAAGTTAAAGAAGCCACAGACTTCATACAATGGTTAGCAGAAGATCATTTTACTTTTTTAGGTTGCTGTGACTATGTTTTTGTAAAAGACGCGACTAGTAATAGTGAGACATTGCAATTAATTGAACAATCAGGCTATGGTATCTTATCTCAAGCAAGTAGATTTAAATTAGAACAGTGCTTTGCTGGTTTACCTAGTGACGCTAAATTTTTTACAACACGTGATGAGCTTATTGTAATTACCAAGTCGAACATGTTATCTACGGTTCATCGCTCTAGTCATTTGGACTATATTGCTGTTAAACTATTTGGACCTGATGGCGACATTTTGGGTGAGAGAAGATTTTTAGGTTTATACACTGCGGTTACTTATAATAGCTCTATTAGAAGCATTCCGTTCTTAAGACGTAAAGCTAATATTATTTTCGAAAAGGCTAATTTATCACTCAATACACATGCAGGTAAAAATTTATTATACATACTAGAAACACTGCCGCGCGATGATTTGTTTCAGGCATCGGAACAAGAAATACTAGATATCGCTATTGGCATTTTGCATATGCAGGAACGTAAACAGGTTAGACTGTTTATGCGAAAGGATATTTTTGATCGTTTTTATTCATGTTTGGTATACTTACCACGAGAAATATTCAATTCAAGAAAACGCAAAGAAATCGGTGATATCTTATTAAAAGAATTAGAAGGCCATGAATTGTCATTTATGGTTTATTTTCCTGAATCTATTTTAACTAGGATTCATTTTATTGTTCGGCTGCCATTGGACAAAAAACTTGATACTAAAGTTTCTTTGAAAGAAATCGAAAATAAAATAATCGAATGTTGTAAAGGTTGGAAAGAAGAGCTACATCAAGCTTTGATTGATGATTTGGGCGAAGAACAGGCCAATATATTATTTGCACGTTATAGTGATGCCTTTCCAGCTAGTTATAGTGAATTGTATAATGCTCGTAAAGCTGTGTTTGATATTGTTCATATCGAAAAAGTTATCAATGGCTCAGAAATTGCTATGAGTCTTTATCGACCGCTAGAAGAAGAGCAGAAGAAAGTGAGATTAAAATTATTTAATCACTATAAACCACTTCCACTTTCAGAGGTCTTACCTGTGCTTGAAAACATGGGAATGCACGTACAGAGTGAAAACTCAAATTGTATTACTCTGAATAATAGGGTCACAGAGACTATAGCTGGTTCACATGTTTTAGATCAAGCAGCTGTTGATAGCTGTTATATTAATGATTTTCTTATGGAACATGTATCGGGTGAAATAGTTTTAGTTGAAAAAATTTCAGAAAATTTCCAAGAAGGCTTTTTAAAAGTCTGGAACATGGAAGCAGAAAATGACAAATTCAATCAATTGATTATTGATGCTAATTTATCATGGCGAGAAGCGGCAATTCTAAGAGCTTATTGTAAATATTTCAGACAAATTGGATTTACATTCAGCGAGATTTATATTCAAGACACGGTGCTAAAAAACAAAGATGTTGCACAGGATTTAATTGCTTTATTTAAAGCAAGATTCTGTCCATCAATCGATCGTTCTACAGCAGCTGCTACAATGGCTGAGCAAGAAATTAAAACAAGGATTCTAGAGGCACTTGATAAAATTACTAATCTTGATGAAGATAGGATCTTACGCAGGTTTTTAGATGTAATTTTAGCTACTTTAAGAACAAATTTCTTTCAATTAGACCTCTCTGGTAAATCTAAAAATTACATATCATTTAAGTTTGACCCTAAGTTGATCCCAGAGCTTGTTTTGCCATTACCAATGTTTGAAATATTCGTATACTCGCCACGTGTAGAAGGTATACATCTAAGGGGCAGTAAAGTAGCTCGCGGTGGTTTACGTTGGTCTGATAGACGCGAAGATTTTAGAACAGAAGTATTGGGCTTAATGAAAGCACAGCAAGTTAAAAATGCTGTTATCGTACCAGCAGGAGCCAAAGGCGGCTTTGTGTGTAAACAATTGCCATTAAATGCTACTCGTGAGGAAATAAGCCAAGAAGTTATTGCATGCTATACAACTTTTATCCGTGCATTATTAGATGTAACGGATAATATTGTTAACGATCAAATAGTTCCACCTACAAACGTGGTTAGACTCGATGATGATGATACTTATTTAGTAGTTGCTGCAGATAAAGGCACAGCATCTTTTTCTGATATTGCTAATAACGTATCTAACGAATATGGTTTTTGGCTGGGCGATGCGTTTGCATCTGGTGGTAGTTATGGCTATGACCATAAAGGTATGGGCATTACAGCTCGTGGGGCCTTTGAATCGGTAAAAAGACATTTTCATAAATACGGCATTAATACTAGTACGACTGATTTCACTGCGGTTGGTATTGGTGACATGTCGGGGGATGTTTTTGGTAACGGGATGTTGCTTTCTAGACATATGCGGGTTGTAGCTGCATTTAATCATCAGCATATTTTTATCGACCCAAATCCTGAGGCTGAATCAAGTTTCAAAGAACGTGAAAGATTATTTAACCTACCGAGATCGACATGGCTAGATTATGATACTAAGTTAATATCAAAAGGTGGCGGTGTTTATTCTAGAAATGTCAAAGCAATTAAATTAACCGCAGAAGCAAAAGAAGCATTAGGCATCGATAAAGATGGCGAAAATATTATGCCTAATGATTTAATCAAGCATATATTAAAAGCGCCAGTAGATTTACTATGGAATGGTGGTATTGGTACTTATGTTAAATCAGTCAGTGAAACTGACTTGCAAGTAGGCGATCGTAGCAATGACGCTGTACGCATCAATGGTAAAGATTTACGTTGTCGTGTAGTTGGTGAAGGTGGTAATCTTGGTTTTACACAGCTTGGTCGGGTAGAAGCAGCATTAAACGGTATATCATTGTTTACTGACTTTATCGATAATTCAGGCGGAGTTAACTGTTCTGATATAGAAGTAAATATAAAAATTCTATTAAACCCAATGATTCGTGAAGGAGACTTGACGTTTAAACAACGCAATGTCTTACTCGAACAAATGACTGATGAAGTTGCTCAATTAGTTTTGAAAAATAATCACAATCAGGGGTATGCTATTAATTTAGCTGCTAGCCGTGCCGCTAAGACTATTGAAGAATATGCTAAGTTTATTACCGGCTTAGAAAGAGAAGGTTTGTTGAACCGTGAGATAGAATTTTTACCAAATGATGAGCAAATCTTAGAGCGTAAAGCCAAAAAATTAGGCCTAACCACACCAGAGATTGCTATTCTCATGTCTTACAGCAAGATTATTTTAAAACGTGAGTTACTAAATTCTGATGTCTTAGATGATCCTAATGTTGAGTATGCTTTAGCTTCAGCTTTTCCGAAAGTATTGCAAGAAAAATACGGCAAAAATTTATTATCGCATCGCTTAAAACGAGAAATTATTGCGACCCAACTCAGTAATGAAATCATTAATGATATGGGGCTAACCTATACGAAGCGTTTATTTGATGAGACGGGCGCCAATACGGCCGAAATCGTTAAAGCGCACATTATTGCGCAAAATATTTTAGATAAGTCAGTTATTCTTGGACAATTACTGGGTCACTCTGAAAAGATTGATGCTGAAGTCTTAATGAAAGTTTTATTTGAATATATTCGTTTAATACGCCGTTCTACTCGTTGGTTATTACGTAATCATCGGACAGGCTTGAATATAAAAACGCACCTAGAACACTATAAGCCACTAGTACATGACTTATGGATGATGTTGCCAGACATTACGAGTGCACATGAAAAAGAACGCTGCGATAAATTGAAAGCACAATATATAGAAGCTGGTATGGATAGTACTATAGCTGCTCGTATGGGTTATATTAAACAATTATACTCAGCAATGGATGTGACCTATATTGCTGCTGGCAATCAGGATTATAATCTTGAAAAAATAGCAGATCTTTATTATAAAATTGGTGAGGTTTTAAATCTTAATACTTTTAGAGATCAAATAAATTCTAATCCGGTAGATGATAACTGGGATGCACTAGCGCGTGCTGCAAGTCGTGATGATGTTGATTATTACCAACGTGAAATCACTATAGGTATTCTACAAGCAAAAGATTTAGCCCCTGATCTTGAGCAAAGAATAATTAAATGGCAAGAGACTTTCTTGAGTTTAATTAGTCGTTGGAATCTCATGCTTGTAGAGTTAAAGACTACTAAATCTAAAGAATTTACTATATTCTCGGTAGCGCTAAGAGAGCTAATAGATATAGCTCAATCTACAAAAAATTATTTAAACAGCGAATCTGGTTCTAATATTTTTCCACCGCAGTAACTCAAGATGTACTTATATTTACTAAGAAAATTTCTTTTCTTGTTTGAGCCCGAAAGGGCTCATAATCTTACTCTTAGAATTTTATCGTTATTAGATAAGCTAAGAATTCTAGATTATTATAACAGGCCATCTAATGATAATAATAATGTTAATAATAATGTTAATAATATAAAAACTATCAATTTATTAAATTTAAATTTTAATAATAGAGTAGGCTTGGCTGCTGGTTTAGATAAAAACGGCGAATGCTTATCGGCTTTTAGCAAGCTCGGATTTGGTTTTATCGAAGTTGGCACTGTTACACCAAGACCACAGGCTGGTAACATTAAACCTAGGTTATTTCGTTTAATTCAAGATGAAGCCATTATTAATCGTATGGGATTCAATAACTTAGGCGTCGATAATCTTGTCGATAGACTTAAGAACTTTCGTAAGAATAGTTCTAATATTATTATTGGTGCAAATATAGGTAAAAACGCTGATACACCTATAGAGCCTGTTGAATTAGCTATTGATGATTATCTTACTTGTCTAGAAAAAGTATATTTACATTGTGATTATATTTGCTTGAATATTTCTTCACCTAATACTCTGAATCTTAGACAGTTACAATCTAAAGATTATTTAGAAAAATTATTATCTGCAGTGAAAGCAAAACAATTGCAACTTAATCAGCAATATAATCAATATAGACATATTGCGATAAAAATTTCACCTGATTTGATATCAAATGAGCTGATAGATATAGCAGACTTGATTATAAAATATAAAATAGATATCCTGATTGCTACTAATACTACTATTGATAATAAGTTATTATATGATCAGCAGGGTAATAAAATATCCGGTGGTTTAAGCGGCAGGCCATTGTTTGATAAATCAAATCAGGTTTTAGCTCAGATTCATAATTATTTTGTTGAGCTAAACTACAGAAAAAACTTAATTATAATTGGCGTAGGTGGTATTAACTCAAAATCGGATGCCGTTTACAAGCTATCACTGGGTGCTGATTTAGTCCAAGTGTATACGGGGCTAATTTATCAAGGCCCAAATCTTATTAAGCAACTTCAAGAGTTATAGTATTAAGTATTAGTCTTGCAGCAGCGGGCTGTTTCAAATATGATAGAAATTGACAGTCGTAAATGTTCACCATATCTGGAATATTGTCATCCCAGTCAAGCGCAAAGCGCGCAGAACTGGGATCTATATTAAAATAGATCTCGGTTCTGCGGCAGCATAGCTGCCTTGACCGAGATGACAGACTCAGAGCTGAACGCGTACTGACAGTCTGTCAATAGTTTTTTAAATCAAGGATGTGAAAATGGATTTTACTAAAATACTCAAGATTACTCTACCTATCGTGCTACAGTTTAGCTCTGTAAGTTATTTTGCAAGTAATGGTGATCATGCTGATTCTATTAATAATACTTATAGATATATGATCAAGCTTAATGATAGTTCTGCGCTTGCTAGCACTATAGATCAAGAAGATTTTATTCATCATAAAATAAATAACTTGATTAACCATAGCAATATAATAAAACACAATGTTATTTCAGATATTAAAATTCAAAAGATTATTGATAATCTTTATACTGTAGAAACTGATACAAATATTGACGAGACTATAGCATCAGCTATTGATGAAAATACTGAATATTTAATTAAAGACAGAGTTGGTTATTTCAATCCTGAAATTGAAAACGCTAAGAAAGCTGAGGAAACTAATGTTAATTTCAAATCTGAAGCCGATGATCATACAGCTCAATGGAGCCAGTTTTCAGGGCCTGCTGGTATTAATTTAGAATCTAAACCCTTTGCTAATGATGGCGCTTGGTCTTATTGGCATGGTGATGAAGCAGCTAAAAGGAAAAATAATTTAGTAGTAGTAGGGGTCCTTGATACTGGTTTAGTTGATAATAGTAATTTGAACGATAATATTCTACCTGGTTGGAACTTTAGTGGTGAAAATAATGATGTTAAAGACGAGACTATATCTTACCATGGTACTCATGTGGCTGGCATAATAGCCGCACATGGTCCAAAAGTGTATGGTGTTGCCACCGGCGAAACTCAAGTCAAGCCTAATGTAAAGATTTTACCGATTAAAATACCAAAGTCTAACGGCATGTTTTATGAAAGTAATGTAGTAAGAGGGATTTATTGGGCCATTGGTGAAAAAATAGCTGAAGTAGCAAAGAATCCGAATCCAGCTAAGGTGCTAAATATGAGTTTTGGCATAGATGACTATGTTAATCATCAAGAAACCGAAGAATGTAGCCCTGCTGTGCAAAAAGCCATCAATAAAGCCGTAGAAAAAAATGTTGTTATCGTAGTTGCTGCTGGTAACAATAACGCTAATCATGATCTTGGCTCACCGGGTGGTTGTAAAAATGTTTTAAGAATTGCTTCTACAGGTCCAACTGGCTTAAGATCATATTTTTCGAATTATGGTGAAGGCATAAGTTTTGCGGCACCTGGAGGCGATAAAACAGAAGGCAGAAGAGGCGGGATTTTATCTACTGTGAAAGTTGAAGGTAGTAAAGAAAATGCTGGTCTTGCTTATATGCAAGGAACAAGTATGGCTGCTCCTCAAGTTTCTGGTTTAGTTGCTTTGATTCATGCTTTAAATGATGACGGTCTGACTCTAACTTATGCTCAAATAGAAGAATTGTTGGCTAAGAATACTCATGAGTTCGGTAAGTCTGATGATCCGGAGTATTCATGTGTGGGTGTTAAGTCTTGTGGTACAGGTATCATTGATGCTGATAAGACTTTGAAAGCATTTGTTGCTAAGTATTATCCTCCAAAGATATGATGTTAACGGATCAGAGGCGCATGCGTCTCTGATCTATTTTAAATCTCAAAAGTGATTATTTTATGAATATAATAAGATTTATTGAAGAAGAAACTAAAACCCAAACCTATTTAATCTATAGTGATAAAAACAATGCTGTTATCTTAGATTCAGTAGATGTTGATTGCGACAAATATTTAGATACGCTCAATAAATTAAATCTAAAATTACTCTATGTAATTGATACCCATATTCACGCTGATCATGTCACTGCTAGTGGTAAATTACGTATGAAAACAGGTTGCCAAATCGTTATGGGTATCCAAGCTAATCTGGATAAGGTAGATATATATTTAACAGATAAGCAGGAAGTTAATTTTGATAATATTAATATAAAAGCTATATATACTCCTGGTCATACTAGTGAGTCTTATTGTTTTTTGATAAATGGCAGATTATTTACAGGTGATTGTTTATTAATAAACGCTTGTGGTCGCACTGATTTCCAAAACGGTAGTGCAAAAGAACAATATAATAGCCTATTTAATAAATTGTTGATGCTACCAGAAGAAACTTTGGTTTATCCTGGGCATGATTATAACAATCGTACTGTTAGTACCATAGGGGAAGAGAAAAGAAATAATCCCCGTCTACAAGTCAAAGATAGGCAAGCATTTGAGAATATGATGAATAATCTTAACCTGCCGAGACCTAAATATATAGATATAGCGGTACCAAAGAATCTTAATTGTGGTGTAGATTAAATAAAAAGTAATTGTTCACGCCCTTTAAGTTGCATGGATTACTTCTTCCCCAAGGGGAA
>CAYLXL010000050.1:0-5044 GCA_964387745.1 uncultured Gammaproteobacteria bacterium
GCGATATCAGCAACAGCGTTAACAGTTACGTTAACAGTTACAGTTTCAGTAACGCCGCCAGAAGTTACAGTGTAAGTGAAGCTGTCAGAACCGTTGTAATCTGCATTAGGAGTATAAGTAACAGTACCAAGTGCACCATCAACAATAGTCACAGTACCATGTGTGCCTTGAGTTACGCTAGTTACAGTTTCAGTGCCTTCAAATGTATCATTAGTAAGTACATTGATTGTGGCAGGTGTATCTTCATCAGTCGTGATACTGTCAGTAACTATATCAGCTACTGGGGTAACGGTTACATTTACAGTAGTGGTTTCAGTTGATGAGCCATCTGTTGCACTATAAGTAAAGCTATCAGATCCATGAAAATCTGCATTAGGAGTGTAAGTCACATCACCATTTGGTAAGAAGCTCACAGTGCCATATAAACCTTGTGTCACAGCTGTGACGCTGGTAGCGCCAGTATCATTGGTAAGAACATTTATAGTAACAGGGGTATCTTCAGTAGTCGAAGCCGTATCATCAGTTAAAGTTAATGTGGTTGCACCGAATACTTTAGCAGCAGAGAATTCAGATGTAGAATAGACACTATTATTGATTATTTCTTCGGAAGCTGTCGCAGTAATGTATGGGCCAATTAAAGTACCATTGAAAACAAAGTTTAAATTTGCGTTGTTAGAAGAAGTAGTTACAGTCTGGCTGCCTAAGTATTGTTGTCCTTGATTTGGACCTGCGCTAGCATAATAATCTACTCTGTAAGTTTTGTTATTTTCAGTATTTAGTGTGCCGGTAATAGTGTATTGATTAGGCGCGGTTAAAGTGACGCTATTTAATACAGGCTTGTTTTGTAAATTATTACTGCCAGTATCAGCATCATTTAAATCATTGGCAGTAACGCCATCATTACCTAAATCAATGCCTATAGGTGTATTGTAGATACTATTTTGTGATATATTGACATTGCTGTTGCCAGTACCAACTAGGGTTACGCCAGCATTAGTAAATCCATTAATAGTGTTATTGTTGATGTCAGCAAAACTACTACCTGTGAATTCTATAGCATTTGTTCCTAAGTTATTTCCGGTAAAGGCAATACCCTTGATAACACTTATATTACTACTATCACCGGTTGCATTATTAAATGATAAAATACTATTAGCAGATGTAGCATTAAGAGTTATGACAGGCTTGCCAGCAACATATCCTGCAGCTGTTGTCCCATCTAATGTTATGGCATCAGTAATGGTTAATGGCGAATTAATATTGATTGGGCCTTTTAATTGGTTTATAAATCTAATTGCGTTAGTGCCTGGAGTGTTATTAGAAGCAATGATTGCTTCACGTAAGGTTATAATACCATCAGCTCCTCGATTAGCTAATAATGCAGCCAAGCTTGAAGTATCGCCATCGTTTGTATCAGCTAAAGAATTAAAGATGACGCCAGTTGCAGTATAACCTGTTAAAGCTACGCTTGCAGAAACTTCAGATGTGTTGCCGGTACTACTTCTAGCAGTCGCAGTTATATTTGTTCCAGCAAGAATTGGGAAAGATGAAGCAGCAACACTGAAGTTAATAGTTCCTGTATTAGCTGCCACTGTGATGGTTTGACTACCTAAATATTGTTCAGCGCCCGATAATCCTGCAAAGAATTCAATTGTATAGGTGCCATCAATCGTGTTTAAAGTACCAGCAATTTGAATGTTACCACTATTTATACTAGCAGAAGTTAGTACTGGGTAGTTTTGTAGGTTATTTGCGCCTGTATCTGGGTCGTTTAGATCATTTGCAGTAGCACCAGTTGTACCAAGATCGATGGCTATGATTGAGTTTGCATAGATGGAATTTTGTGAAAAAGTGTTATTGGTACCAGCGGCTAACTCTATACCTTTGGTTCCACCGTAGATAGTATTATTAGAGATCATAAGGCTAAAAGCATTGGTATATTTTATGCCAACACCAGTTAAGTCATGCATAAAGTTACCAGAAATAGTTCCGCTAGTAATAGTGCTTGAAAAGCTTATACCATTTGTAAGGTTATAAAATTCATTAGCTTGATAATTGCCTGTTCCACCAATTACCAAATTGTTAACTGTGCTGTTACCGAAGATTCCGGTTGAAGACCCGAAACCGTCATGAAGTTTGTTTCCATAGAAAACAGCAATTAAGGTGCTTCCTGAGAAATTAATCTGATTAGTGTGATGATGAATGTTATTACCTACTAATTCACTATTGTCTGCACCAGATAGCACTAATCCATTGATTTTATAACTGGCACCATCAATGTTATTGTAATATATATAATTTGATCCAATGTTGATCTGAATTCCTGCCTGTCCAGCGCCGTCGATTACATCTGAAATTATTGTGTTAAATGAAATTTGATTTTGAATGCTTGAAGATGAGGACTTTAATATACTTGTATCACCACCTACGATGAGATTATTTTTTATAATATGATTGTCACCGATGCCATCTATGCGAATGACATACTCACTAGACGCACCATTGTTTCTAGTATGGATATAGTTATCTTGAACAGTAATGCCGTTACTATCAGAATTTATATAAACAGCGATAGGACCGAGATTGGTCATTTCAATGCCTTTTAAAACTGAGTTTGCAGCGCCATTTCCAAATGTGAAAAAGTTTATATAATTGCTAGAGGTGATTTTTATAGTTTGGCCAGTTGTGCTCACCGTACTACCAGCTGTTAAATCACCAGGTAAGTTTGCAGCTCTTGCACCTGGAGTAGGATTATTGGTAATAAAAGTATTCAAGTCAAAATTAGCAGGTAGAGCATCAGGTGCTACATAATCTGGAGCTGTTGAGCCATCAATAATGACCGCTCTGGTTATTGTTGGTAGAGCTGAAGTCAATGATAATGTCCCTTTTATAGCAAATTTGATAGTGATGGTGCCACCACTAGTAGCATTAGCAGCTGTGATTGCTTCTCGTAATGATATCTTGTTATCAATGCCTCTACTAGCAGCTAAAGCCGACAGGCTGGCTACAGCGCCGTCAACTGTTTCAGATAAAGTTGTTACAAAAATTGTTGAAGGAGAGTATCCTGTTGCAGTAACAGCTGACGATACTTCAGATGTTGCACCAGTGCTAGTATTAGTTGCTGTAGCGTTAATGTTTTGTCCTGGGAATAATTGCACATCTCTGACATCAAATGAGTAAGAGAAGCTAGCATTATTGCCAGTAGTGGTAACAGTTGTACTACCAATATATAAATCAGCTTGGCCAGATGCGCCACTTGCAAAGAATTCAATTTTGAAAGTACCGTTGGTGCTATTTAAATTTCCAGCAATAGTCATGGTATTGCCGGTTTGACTCGCTGATGTCAGTACAGGGGTGTTTTGTAAAGAATTTGCGCCAGTATCGGCGTCATTACTATCATTTGCAGTAGTGCCATCAGCTCCTAAATCTATGGCAATACTAGAAGCATTAAATATAGAGTTTTGAGAAAAAGTATTATTGGCACCATTGGTTAACTCAATACCTTTAGCGACATTGAAAATGGTATTGCCAGTAATAAATGAATTACTTGTGTCTAATAATTTGATACCTGTGCCTGTTGCATCATGAATCATATTATTGAGTATTTCAACATTAGATCCTGAGGCTACTCTAATGCCGCTGCTATAAACTGAACCACCATCGATATCATTGAAATATAAATAACCATTATCACCAGCATAATCTATGGCATGGTCACTTGTGGCGCTGTCCGCATTAATAGTATTAAAATAAATTTTGTTATTAGTACTGCCAGAAGTTGTGTAAGTAATTGCAGAATTACCGCCACTTAATATATTATTTCTGATGACATGGTTATCACCTGTGCCAGTTATTTTAATGCCATATTCAGAGCCAACCCCATTATTGCGGCCATGGATATAGTTATCTTGAACAGTAATAGCATTATCTGTTGAATTGATAGTAACGGCGCTGGTTCCATAATTTGATAACTCAAGGCCTTTTAAAATAGAGCCGCCAGATCCGGTATTAAAAGTAAAAAAGTCAATGTAATTTGAGGAAGTAATATTAACTCTTGTTCCTAATGTATTAAGTGTGCTACCTGTAGTTAAGTAATCAGGTAAATTTTCAGCACGCGCTGCAGCTGTTGAGTTATTAGTAATAAACGTATCTAAATCAAAGTTACCTGATGCCACACCTGGCGCTGAGTAACCGAGTACAGTTGAGCCATCAATGAGAAGAGTATCAGTAATAGTAATGGTCGATGCAATATTGATAGTACCTTTAGCGCCGAATCTGATAGTGTTTGTACCAGCACTATTGTTACTTGCGATAACTGCCTCTCTCAATGAAATAACACCATCGCTACCCCTATTGGCTAGTAATGCTGCAAGGCTAGAGGTATCGCCGTCAACAACATCAGATAATGTATTACTTATTAATTCAGTAGCTGTATAGCCAGTTAATGCCGTTGCAGCAGATACTTCAGATGTTCCTGTACCTGTTAATGTAGCAGTTGCTCGAATGTTAGTACCAGCAAGAACAGGGAATGAAGATGCTGCAACACTAAAATTAAAGCTACCATTATTGCCAGCAACCACAACAGTGGTACTTCCTAAATATTGCTCAGCACCATTATCGCCTGCAAAAAACTCAATAGTAAATGTGCCATTAGTGCTGTTTAAGGTCCCTGCGATTTCAATGTTACCAGCATTTATAGCAGCTGAGGTTAAAACCGGGAAATTTTGTAGTGCATTTGCACCAGAGTCCGCATCATTTGAATCATTAGCAGTGGCACCATTAGCACCTAAATCTATGTTAACACCACTTGTTCCATAAATAGAGTTTTGCGTAAAAGTATTATTAGAGCCTGTTGTTAACTCAATACCTTTTGTACCGCCATAAATAGTATTGCTAGAAACAGTAACACCGCTGGCATTATCAAGTTTAACACCTATGCCAGTTAGATCATGCATTATGTTACCAGAAATAGTACCACTAGTTACTGCTGTTGTAGTACCAAATACTATACCGTGAGTAAGGTTATAGAATTCGTTTGCTTGAT
>CAYLXL010000050.1:5054-13656 GCA_964387745.1 uncultured Gammaproteobacteria bacterium
AATCCACCGTTTGCATTGTTTATACCTATAGACGTTCCAAAGCCATGATGGAATTTATTGCCATAGAACCTTAAGGCGGTACTATTGTTCGTATAGTTAACCTGATTAGTGTTGTTATAAATATTATTACCAATTATTTCACTTGACGATGCAGAAGTCAGAATTACGCCGCTTGCACTGGTATTGCTGCCATTGATGTCATTGTAATAAAGATAGGTAAATGTAGCAAGGTTAACACCACTACTGCCAGCTATG
The DNA here is from genome assembly GCA_964387745.1 of uncultured Gammaproteobacteria bacterium. Lineage (GTDB taxonomy): Bacteria > Pseudomonadota > Gammaproteobacteria > JAGOUU01 > JAGOUU01 > JAGOUU01. Next base: position 5,310 of record CAYLXL010000050.1, read on the forward strand.
CCATCAGAAGTAATAGTATTAAATGAAATACGTGTCGAACTTGACGTTGAAGTTATACCTGCATCACCGCCAGTAATAATATTGTTTTTAATTACGTTATTACTTACGCCTGTTATTGATATTGCATACTCGGTACTGCTCAAATTATTTCTGCCATGAATATAGTTATCTTGAATTGTAACAAAGCTGGCTAAATTTAGTAAAATGCCAGTGCTACCAAAATTAGATATTTCAAGGCCCTTAAGAACAGAATTGGTAGCGCCGCTACCAAAGCTGAAAAATGAACTTAAAAAGTAATTAGAAGTAAAATGAACAGTTGGATCAGTTATGTTTATCGTACTGCCAGCTGTTAACTCACCAGGCAAGTTTGCTGCGCGAAGGGTTGCAGATGTATATGTGGTTATAAAAGCATTCAAGTCAAAATTAGCAGGTAGAGCGTCAGGTGCTACATAATCTGGAGCTGTTGAGCCATCAATGATGACCGCTCTGTTTATTGTTGGTAGAGCAGAAGTTAATGAGAATGTCCCTTTCATAGCAAATTTGATAGTGATAGTGCCGCCACTAGTTGCATTAGCTGCTGATAGTATTTCACGTAGAGAAATTAAACCATCATTACCTCTATTTCCGGTTAATGAAGTTATATTTGCAGCTGAGCCGCCAGTGCTATCAGTGAAGGCAGTTACAAATATTGTCGAAGAAGCATAGCCAGTTGCAGCAATTGCTGAAGATACTTCAGATGTTTCGCCTGTTGCAGTGTTGGTTGCAGTGGCGGTAATATTCTGTCCTGGTAATAATTGAGTATTAGTTACATCAAATGAATATGTAAAGCTGGCATTGTTAGAGCTTGTTGTAACAGTAGTACTTCCTAAATATAAATCAGCATTTCCAGCAGCGCTACTCGCATAAAACTCAATTTTAAATGTACCATTAGTGCTGTTTAAATCCCCAGCAATAGTCATGATGTTGCCTGTTTGACTAGCAGACGTTAGTGTTGGAGTATTTTGTAAATCATTAGCTCCAGTATCTGGATCATTACTATCATTAGCGGTTGCTCCATCTGCGCCAAGATCAATTGCGATACTAGAAGCACTAGCAATTGAGTTTTCAGAGAAAGTATTATTTGTACCACTGGTTAATTCTATACCTTTGGTCACATTGAAAATAGTATTATCTGTTACATAAGTGTTGCTTGTATCTAATAGCTTGATGCCAACGCCAGTAGTATGATGGACAACATTACCGGCTATCTCGACATTATTAGAGCCAGAAGCTACATTAATACCAGTGCCGTAAACTGAGCCGCCATCAATATTATTGAAATACAAATAACCATTGTTACCAGCATAATCGATAGCCTGATCACTAGTTGCGCTATCTGCAATAATAGTATTAAAATATATTTTATTGTTGGTACTGCCAGAAGTAGTATAAGCAATAGCAGAATTACCACCTTCTAAAATGTTATTTTTAATAACATGATTATCACCTGTGCCAGTAATTTTAATGCCGTACTCAGAGCCTACGCCATTGTTGCGGCTATGGATGTAGTTATCTTGAAGAGTGATACCATTATCAGTCGCGCTGATAGTTATTGCACTGGGGCCATAATTAGATAACTCTACCCCTTTTAGAATAGAGCCCCCTGATCCTGTGTCAAAGCTAAATAAGTCTATATAATTAGATGAAGTAATATTAATTCTTGAATTTGAGGTGTTAGCAGTACTACCACTGTTTACATAATCAGGCAAGTTAGCGGCGCGCGCAGCTGCCGTTGGATTACTAGTGATGTAAGTATCAAGATCAAAATTATTTGGCAAAGCACTAGGAGCTATATAGCCGAAAGCTGTTGAGCCATCGATAATTATTGTGTCAGTGATTGCTATCGTTGAGGTAATGTTAATGGTACCTCTTGAGGTTAATTTAATCGTATTAGTACCAACTGTATTATTGCTGGCAATTATTGCTTCGCGCATCGATATAAAACCATCGCTACCTCTATTTGCTAACAATGCAGCAAGGCTTGATGTATCGCCGTCAACTACGTTAGAAAGAGTGCTGCTGATTAGTCCGGTTGCAGTATAACCAGTTAAAGTGGTAGGTGTTACAGAAAGCTCGGACGTTCCTGAAGTTCCTGTCGCGGTTGCTCTGATATTAGTTCCAGCAAGAATAGGAAATGATGAAGCTGCAACACTAAAGTTAAAACTGCCGTTATTACCAGTTACTACAACAGTAGTACTACCTAAGTATTGTTCTGCACTAGTGCTATTTCCACCAGCAAAAAATTCAACTGTATAGGTACCATTGGTTGTGTTTAAAGTACCAGCAATTTGAATATTACCACTGGATATAGTAGCAGAAGTAATGATTGGGTAATTTTGTAACGAGTTCGCGCCAGAATCTGGGTCATTAGTGTCATTTGCGGTAGCGCCATTATTCCCTAGGTCAATGGCTACACCGCTGGTGATAATAGAGTTTTGTGAGATGATATTGCCAGAAGAACTGCTGTTTAAGGCAATCCCTGGACCATGAATTATATTGTTGCTAATAGTGCTGTTAGTACTAGTTAACTCAATAGACTTATTAGTACTATTATCATGAAAGTAGTTTCCAGAAATGACGCCATTAGTTAAAAAAGTAGAGGAATAAATTCCTTTGGTATTATTATAGAATTCATTTCCTTGATAGTTTCCTGTCCCGCCTATGATTACACCAGTAGTTGAGCCTCCTATAGAAATTGCAGTATTACCATTATGCAACTTATTGCCATAGATGAATCGTGCGTTAGTAGATGAAATCTCCACTAGAGCAGCAGTGGCATTGTAAATATCATTGCCAACTAGTTCAGTGGCAGAACCACCGTCAGTTATACCGTAGCTGAAGCTTGAAACAGTGCTTGCGTTGATTTTATTATAATAAATGAGGCTGTTACTAGATGAATTCGATATGCTCCAGGAGGTAGGACCTGTACCGTAAGTGTTAATTGTATTAAATGAAATAAGATTACCTGTGTTAGTTGCGGTATTGGAGCTAATACCCACTCCATTAGTCATAAGGTTATTTTTGATAACATGATTATCGCCTGTATTGGTAATGTATATTATGGTTGAGCTGCTGTTGACATTAGTAACATGGATGTAATTATCCTGTATAGTGATACCATTACTTGTTGTATCAATAGAGATCAATTGACCACCACCTGTTATGTCAAGTCCTTTTAAAGTAGCATTAGTTGCGCCACTACCAAATGAAAAAACTGTAAGACCAGAGTAACTAATAGTTACCTTTGGCCCCGTGGTACTAACCGTACTACCTGCATCTAAATAGCCAGGTAAATTTGCTGCGCGCTCAGCTTGAGTTGTATAACTACTTGCAAATGTACTTAAATCAAAGTTATTAGGCAGCGCACCAGGAGCTGTGTAACCTGGAGCTGAGCTACCATCAATAATAATGGTTTTAACAATGGTCGGCAATGTTGAAGTTAAAGTAATGGTTCCTTTTACTGCAAATTTAATTGTTAATGTCCCTGAGCCCGCATTGGCGGCAGTAATAGCTTCACGCAGAGATATTGCGGCATCAGTCCCACGATTCGCTGCCAATGTTGCTAGACTTGTTGTTGTGCCACCTAGCGTATCGGCTAATGTGGTAACAAAGATAGTTGAAGAAGTATAACCGACTGCGGTGAAGGTTGTAGAAACTTCCGATGTAGCTCCCCCAACTCTAGTAGCTGTTGCTGTTATAAAATTACCTGGGAACATTTGTACAGTAGTCACATCAAATGCGTAAGAGAAGCTACCATTATTTGCGGCTGTGGTAACAGTTGTGCTACCAAGATATAATTCAGTTTGACTGGTGTTGGCTGAGCTTGCAAAAAACTCAATGATGAATGTGCCATTGGTGCTATTTAAAGAACCATTTATGGTCATAATATTACCTGTTTGTGAGGCACTAGTTAAAACAGGGAAATTTTGTAAAGAATTAGCACCGGTATCAGGGTCGTTAGTGTCATTAGCTGTTGCACCATTCGCACCTAAATCGATAGCAATAGAGGTGGTACCAAAAATAGAATTTTGTGAAAAAACATTATTATCACCTGTGGTTAATTCTATACCTTTTGTACCACCTGAGATAATATTACTACTAATGTTTACATTGCTTACTGCAGAGGTACTGCCTAACTTAATAGCAATACCAGTATTGTCATGGAAAAAGTTACCAGAAATTGTACCGCCTGAGCCGGCAGTTGTTTCAACTCTTATGCTATCAATAAGACTGTAAAACTCGTTGCCTTGATTACTATTTGTACCGCCAATAATATAACCACTAGAGTTTTGCAATATACCGTAAGATGTGCCAACGCCAGAGTAAAGTTTGTTGCCATAGATGGCCACGCCAGTATTAGTAGCACTATTGAGATTGATTTGTACGGCACTGTTATGGATTATATTGCCCACTATTTCGCTGCCAGCAGAATTTGTTAATAAAACCCCGTTGGAAGTTGTACTATTTGCGCCGCTGATATCATTGTAATAAATGTAATTTAATGGTGAGTTTATTTGGAGGCCTGTACCGGCAGCCGGATCGGTAATAATGGTATTATAAGAAATTTTGTGGCCAGTAGAATTACTATTGTTGACTAAAATTCCACCTGTTAATTGATTATTATTTAATATATAATTATCGCCAGTGCCGATGATTTCAATAGCATATTTTGCTGTCGCTGAAGAATTAGTGCCATCGATATAATTTTTTTGAATGCTAATGCCATCATCGCTAGTATTAATATAAATACCTCTAGTGCTAAAGCCTGATAAATTCACGCCTTGTATAATCGAGTTGGCACTGCCAGAGCCTAAAGTTAAAATAGAAGACATAGTGTTATCACCTTCTATAGTCACTCTACTAGAATGAGGGCTTATTGCTGTGCCAGTTATAGATGCAGGTGTCGGTAAATTTGCAGCTCGCTCAACCGCAGTAGGGTTATTGTTTATAAAGGTGTTTACATCAACAAGGCTAGCGCTAGATGCTAAGTTATATAATAATGTAGTGCCATCTATAATAGTATTTTGAGTAAGGGTTGGTAATGCTGATGATAGATGATAAGTACCAGGTAAAGCAAATTTTATTGTATTAGGCCCTGTGGTATTATTGGCTGCTGTAATTGCCTCACGCAATGAAATAAAACCATCACTTCCGCGATTTGCAAATAAGGTTGCAAGATTAGTTGTGTCTCCATCTACCACATCATTAAAAGTATTAACAGTTACGCCAGTTGGGGTATAACCAGTCAATGTTATTCCTGCGGACATCTCAGATACACTAGCGTCAATTGAATCTCCAGCAATTGCTGTAATAGTGGTGCCAGCAAGTAGTCCACTAGGTAGGGTTGCGTTGTAAGTAAAACTGCCATTGTTACTAGTTACAACTACCGTGGTAGCGCCTAGATATACATACTCGCCACTTGATCCAGAGAAAAACTGGATTTTATAAGATCCATCGGTAGTATTTAATGTGCCTGTAATTTGAATAGTATTGCCAGTGGCTGTAGCTGAAGTCAGTACAGGATAATTTTGTAAATTGTGAACACCAGTATCGACATCATTTAAATCATTTGCTGTTGGACCATCAGTGCCTAGCTCAATGGCTTGGCCACTAATTTGATAAAAGTTATTATTTTTAAAATAATTAGCGATAGTCACTGCTGCTGTGACTTGAATACCGTTGTTTACATTATCGAAAATATTGGTATCTACATTAATATTGTTAGCGTTTATTAGTTGTACAGCGGTGCCGGCAGAATCGTGAAGATAGTTGTAATTCACTTGTACACTGCTTGAGCTCGAATCTGAGACATGAATCAAGCTAGTGGAGGCTCTTTGAATATCATTGTATGAGATGTTGCAATTACTGGCATTTGTTACATTAACAGCACGGGCAAAAATATTGCCAGCATCGATGATATTATAATAAACTCCGGAAGATGCACCAGTTATCTCAAGCATACTGGTGGCAACAGTTAAGTTATCCGAGGTTATCGTATTGTATCTAATCTGATTGCCTGCGCTACCACTATTAGTGATTGCTACTACGGAATTACCACCGTTCAATATATTGTTATAAACAGAATTACTACCACCAGTCCCAGCAATATGTATTGCATACTCAGTACCAACGCCGTCATTACGTCCGTGAATATAATTACTTTCAAGAAAATTGCCTCCTCCTGATCCATCGATTAAAATTGCACTAGTACCATAGTTAGATAATTCTATGCCTTTTAATTGAGAGAGATTAGATCCAGTGGTAAAATTGAGCAGAGTAATGTAATTTGAGGAAGTAATATTAATTAATGGATCTGTGGTATTCGTCAATGTGCTGCCAAGACTTGGGCTTGAACCAATTGCGTAAGCAAGTGGTGTTGAATACCCTGGGGCAGTCGTGCCATCGATAGTAACTCTGCCAGTTATGGTTAAAGTGGTTGCTATATTGATCGTACCCTTTACACCAAATCTAATTGTCTCAGTACCTGCAGTATTATTACTAGCTATAATAGCTTCACGTAATGAGATCACACCATCGCTACCCCTGTTAGCAAGTAGTGCTGCAAGGCTGGTTGTTGTACCATCATTCACATCTGATAAGGTGTTAACAATTAAACCAGTAGCAGTATAGCCTGTTAACGCAACTGCTGCAGAAACTTCAGAAGTATCACCGGTACTGCTTCTCGCAATGGCAGTTATATTTGTACCAGCTAGGATAGGGAAAGAGGATGTAGGCACACTAAAGTTAATAGTGCCTGTATTAGCTGCGACTGTGATAGTTTGACTACCTAAATATTGCTCAGCGCCAGTACTGCCGGCATAAAACTCGACAGTAAATGTTCCGTTAGCAGTACTCAAAGTCCCAGCTATAACAATGTTTCCACCTGTTATTGACGCAGAGCTTAATACCGGAAAATTCTGCAAATTATTTGCACCAGTATCAGGATCGGTAGCACCGTCGTTAGCAGTGGCGCCATTAGCACCAAGATCGATTGCTAAAGTTACAGCATAAATTGAATTACCAGAAATAGTATTCAATGTGCCGGCGGCTATTTGCACACCTTCAGTAAGCGAATACATGATGTTGCCTTGATTACTACCAGGACCACCTATAATCGCAGAGGTCATTGACGTGGCATTTATCCCTGTAGAGGTACCGAATCCATCACGAAGTGTATTGCTATAAAAACCAAGTCCGGTGCTACTAGAATTAACTTGTATTTGATTAGTATTATGATGAATGACATTGCCAATAAGTTGGCTTGGATTCGTCGGTCCAGTGATTATAAAACCATTGGTGTTAACGCTGCCACCATCAATTTCGTTGTAGTAAAACTGGCCATCACCCGATGCTGAAATACCAACATTGCTACTGGCAATTCCATCAGCAGTGATAGTATTGAATGATACACGATTATCTGTATTCCCAGAGCTAGTGACTATACCAGCATCACCACCAGTAATAATATTGTTTTTAATAACGTGATTATCACCTGTGCTGGCAAGCTCAATAGCATTTTCTGTGCCAACTCCATTATTTCTGCCATGGATATAGTTATCCTGAATGGTAATGGAATTATCAGCAGTGTTAACATAAATGGCACGGTTTCCAAAGTTAGAAATCTCTAGGCCTTGTAATAGGGAATTAGCTGAGCCAGTACCAAAAGTAAAAAAAGCGCTCAGATAACTGCTAGATGTAATATGAATTTTTGGCCCAGTAGTGCTAACAGTACTACCAGCGCTCATGCCACTTGGAAGATTCGCAGCTCGTAGGGCATTTGTGTTATAAACTGTCATAAATGCATTTAAATCAAAACTACCTGGCAAAGCACCTGGCGCCCCATAGCTAGAAGCCGTTGAACCATCAATAGTTAATTGTTGCGTAATTGTTGGTAGCGCTGCGCTAAGATTAATAGTTCCGCTAAGCCCGGTAAAGTTAATAGTATCAGCACCCAGTGTGTTATTAGCAGCAGTGATTGCTTCTCGAAGTGATATACCATCACCACCATTACTGCCAAGTAATGCTGTAATACTAGAAGTATCACCATTAGATAAATCATTGAGATTAGTAACAGTTATAGTAGCAAGCAGCCCTTGATAGTTTGCTTGAACGGTAGTATTAAAAGCAGCTTTGGCTGTAATTTGTCCGTGGTTAACTTCTAATACCCAGTTACCACCCATGCCGGCATTACCAGTTAAGTCAGAGCTCGCTGCTATATCAACATTAATAATACTATGTAAATCAGTAACAAATTTTTGTCCTTCGGCGCCTTCAGCAACGTTACAGCCATAGAATAAGATATCAGCAT
>CAYLXL010000051.1:0-218 GCA_964387745.1 uncultured Gammaproteobacteria bacterium
ACAGAGAGTAATTCCGCTGTAGTTTTAGTTCCTTTAAATTATCCTTAAATATTTTAATATCCATATTAACCTTTAAATTTTCTTAATGATGATTTTGGTAAAACTGTTCTAGAGCCAAAACTAAAATGCCAATAAATATATCTTCGAATAAAAGCTGATGATTCTTGTGCTTTTAATTTTCTGTATAAAGCACAACATATGGTAGCTACAGCAATACC
>CAYLXL010000051.1:228-13325 GCA_964387745.1 uncultured Gammaproteobacteria bacterium
ATAATTTCGTGACCGACTACAAAAGCAATCAACATAATAGTAAGTATTAAAACCACTTCATCTATAGTGAAAATAACCACTTTAAAAGGCTCATCGATATATTTAGGAATGTAATACTTACTATCATTCATTAGCCCATGGCTCCTAATCCAATTGCTGTTGCAACCACTACAACCGGAATTCCTGCTAGTATGGCCACGTTTTTAGTTACTGAATACATATAAATACCAGATACGGTTTCGAATCCAATTAACATATATTTTATTGGACCTGCGATTGCAGCTTTAACAGTTTGCCCAATGCTTTCAAGCACCGCTAGATCAACGGGTGAAGACGCATACATAGCTACTGGTGCTAGCAAAGCGATGCCAGCCACAATTTTTATTGATTTAGATATTTTCATTGTTTTCTCCTTGTTTATATTTAACTACAGTGTCATCTCTTGAAAGAGTTCTAGCCAAACGGAACAAAATCTCGTTATTAAATGAGCGTCGATTTTCGTAGGCTATTTCTTTTAAGCGAATTAAGTATTCTTCTGGAAGTCTTATTTTTACCTGTTTAATATTTGCTTCAGGTAGTAGATAAATTTTGTGCGTTCCCATCACATTCCTTATGTCATCTAAAGAAAAAGTATTGCAAGTTAAGGAAAATAATTGGCGCTTGCAATACTTTTAGAGAGTAAACTTTATAAATCCTTTTAAGACATTTAGTAAATATTCACTAAATGAATATCCATAAATTAATAATATCACATAGCAAATATTTTTCAACCAGCGAATAAAGTTTTTTATAATATTTGCTGTGCGAATATTTTTTTTAAAAAAATTGTTTTATTCTTCAGTAATACAAAGGTATAGTGATAATGTATGAAGTAAAATAACTATAAATAAATGAATAATGATTCTATTTTTATCGGCATAGCCGTAGATAATTTTTCTGACAGATTGATTAAGCCTCTCAATTATTGCGAGAGCGACCTTAAATCAATTTACCGCCTATTCCATGCATTGAACTTTTGTAGAGAAAGGCATTTTTTAATTAATGAAAATGCAAAAAAATCGAATATAGTTAGCACGATCAATGACTATTCAAGGTATAAATTCCCTGTAATAATATTTTTATCTTCACATGGTGAGCGCATTGGCGATGACTCGTTTATTTTTTGTAACGATACTGATATAAATTCAATTAAAGAATCAAGTTTATCTTTGAAAGAATTATTACATCAATTGTCATTTTTTTCTTCAGGGTCTATCAATCTATTTCTGGACAGCTGTGATATCAATATTAACGGGTTGATCCCTTCCAGCAATTTAACAATTCATTCTCCTGAAAAATTAATTTCTCATGAATCCAGCCGTGTAAATCACAGCCTTTATGTAAAAAGAATTCAAAAGGAATATAGCAAAAAAAAATATTTTAATTGTAATGATCCCACTAAAACAAAGAGATTCCAAAAGCTTAGACAAAACATCGCAAGTAGCTTCGCCAAAGGTTTTAAATTGGTCTGTATCACTGGTGATAGTGGTCTTGGTAAAAGCTATTTTCTTAGACAAATTGTAAAGCTCGAAGATAATACTTTTTACATTTCTATTCCTAAGCTCAGCGGATTTAACTTTGATTTGATTTTAAACTTAATGGCACAGGAAGTTTCAAACAAAACAAACTTTATACACGATGTGGACCCTAAACGATTTCTATTATTTTACGACTCTATACATCCTTACAGTCTTTTTATTGTTGACCATATAGATCATCTTACAGATGAAGTTGCCAATGCTTTAATTTCGTTTCTTTCTACCTTAAAAAGCCAAACTATAGTCTCCTCCCGCAAAGCGCCTCCAACTGGTAAAAATTGTAAAGTTTTACCGCTTCCTGTTTTGGGAGATGAGGATTTAGATGATATTTATAAAGAACTTCATATTGAACCCAGCAGCATAAATAGAAACAAAGTACTAGAGGGCAGCACGAGTTATATTGAAGTCTTACAGAATTTTTACCACATGTCTCGCAGTGTCCAGATTTTAATAAACAAAACTGTTTACGCTGTCCTTGCTTCAGGTGGGTATATTCATGAATCCATTTTTATCAAACATTTCGATATTGACCTTAAAGAATTAAATAATTTAAAAAAAATGGGGGTTTTGATCCTTCATGATGGTTTTTACTACCCACATGATCGCCTTTACGAAGATGCCAATTCTAATCATATTCTAAATTTATCTAATCAGGCCTATGAGTATTGGAAGGAAGAGTTATTGGTTCCAAATATTAAATCTATCCACCAATTTATTCTCATACTTAAATCATTTTCTCCAGGATTTAATCAATCAGATTCTAATCTTTTTAGAGAACTTATAAACAAGCTTAATGGGAAACAAAACCAATATTTTCTTTTACTTCTCTATGATTATTTATGTGATCAAAAACTAGATGTTGATTTAATTATTACACTAAGCAATTCCATGATTGATATTGGTAGATTCGAATTAGCATATAATCTCCTTAAAAAAGACAGCTATCAAGATCCCGCTATAAATGTCCTCAAAGCTGAATGCCTCTGGTGGGAAGGCAAATTCCATGAAACTATAGAATTAGTTGATGACTGTTTGATAAACAAATTAAACCCTTTAGAAGAATCACATCTTCTTTGTTCGCGTGGTATTGCCTTTTTCTTTTTAGGTCAGTGGGATAAAGCAATTAATGATCTAAATGTAGTTGTCCAGAATAAAACATCTTCCTCTAATAAATCCCTCTTTCTTGCTTATTGTGTGCTTGCAACTATATATGGCATTCGTGGTACTGACTTTACAGAATGTACAATGAACTTTATTGCAGCAATAAAAATAGCAAGCAAATTGAAAAATTTTTCTTGGATTGCAATTGCTTACGGGAATATTGGTGAAATTTTCTGGAAAGCAGGAATGATTGAAGATTCAATCAAAACTTTAGAAGTAGCGGAGAGTTTATCAAATTTGAGCGGTAATGATGCATTAAACTTAGAAATCAACAGGAATTTGTTACATGCTTACAATAGGTCCGGCGAAGCATCAAAATCACAAAAACATATCAAGAAAATTGAGGATGTTTATCAGAACTCTAACCAAACCTACGTTAAAATGCAATTACTGAACTCTATGATAACCTATTATGTTTTGAATGAAGACAAAAAATATAGTTTGTTGATTTTCGAAGCCAATGAAGCCACGAAAGAAAATATGGAATATCAAATATACACCCAGGCCAATTTAGCGCTAGTATCCATTGCAGATCAGGATATTGAACACGCAGCCAAAAAGTTAAATCTTGCTTTAGAGCTATGTAACAAGGGCTCTAATTGGCTGGCGATGAAACAGATTATGGACGACTGGGATGATTTGATTAAAAAACGCACTATGCAGGAGAGCTATGAGTCAAAATTAGTCTTTCCAAAATGGTATCAAAAGCTTGAAATAAAGCTTTCACCATATTTACATCATCTTGGACATTTGAACGAATATCTTGGACAATCTTATACATCATTGTAGCTATTTGTACCTTAACACTATTAGAGGCTGATATGTTGTTTTTGATACACAAGGTATCCAACAAATCATATATTAAGGGTACAATTTTAGCTAGCTCTAAATCAGAATCTGCCATTGCTGAAGATTCATCTGGTTCAGAGCCACCAATATCAATTAAATCTTTAATCCGTACTTGCATAACATCCGCTATTTGAGAAAGCATATCAATAGTAGGGGAAACCTCACCTCTCTCAGCTCTGCCAAGTTTTTGCCAGTCTATGCCTGTTTTATCTGCTAATGAGCCTAAGGTTAATCCTTTCTCTTTACGAATATCTCTTAGCTTTAAACTAAAGTTTTTTTCAGGCTTATCTTTTTTTGACACAATATACTCTCTGCTTCATTTATAGATTTTTTAAGACCCAACAAATCTTCATAGAATGGATAATGACCCACTCCTTTTAAAATTACTGATGACTCTTTCGGGAACATGCCTGGATAATAGAATGGATCGCTATCTCCATGAATAGAAACAACAGGAATGTCCAATGCATTTACCATATCGAAATCATTGTAATCGGGCACTTCATTTGCTAATTCTTCACATATCTTAGAATTAAATTTTACATGAGGCAACATAAAAGTTGTCTTAGCTGTATAATATGGTAACAATAATCTAAACAATTCAGATCCATCATGCCCAACTTCAGCTGAAAGCTGGGATATACGCGCCTGTTCATAGCTAGATACTGAATTTGAGATTTTTGCTAAAGACTCATGCCATAATGGTCTTGTAAGCGGCATCGGATTTAAGAAAATCATAGCTTTTATTCTGGTTTTATCTATATCTAATGCTCTTAAAGCCAGATAGGTTCCAAAAGAATGTGCTATTATTCCAAAGCATTTTAACCCAAGATGATCTGCTACTTCATATATTTGTTCAACTAAGTTCAATAGAGTTATTGATTGACCACTACCTATCATATCGGATCCGTACTGCTCATAATAATGAAGTTTGTAGCCTTCAAAAATTCTATCTAAAGGATCTTGTAAGTACGATTTAGAGATGCCTGGGCCTCCAGGAACTACAATCCATTCAATATCTTTGAGCATTTTGAATCCTATTATAATTTAATAAAAGCATACATAAATAGACCTATTTGTGCATAAGCATTTTTATTAGCATACCAATCTAGCACTTCTTGTCTTTCAATTTCATTAATACCCAGCATTTCTCCGGTTGCCAGCATATAGTCTCTGTAATATTCCTTGTACATAGGCAACGAACTAGGGACATAATATTGCTCTGTATCTACCATTTTAAAACCTGAGCTTTCAACTTCACTTATCATCAAAGAGCTTAAGTCTCTTGAAGCATTTCCAGGACTAAATTTTCTTCTATGATTACCTAATTTACTTATAAACTTTGATAAAGCTGGGCTTAAATGAAATTTTTCATCATAAGAATCAACAACTAAAAGCATTGATCCACTTTTCAATTTATTAGACAATTCTGATAAGAACTTTGTGCGATTATCTACTTGATGTAAAACTAATCTCAATAAAAGAATATCTATATTTTCATTTATTTCCTCAACAGAGCCACAAATGAACTGGATTTGCGGAGTTTTAATTACAACCTCTTTCAGAATATTTATATCTTTATCGTAACAATAGAATGTTGCATCCTGAGCTATGTTTTGGATGCGCGAAATAAAATTGCCATTACCGCAACCAATCTCCCCAATGATATTAACATTTTCTATTCCATTTTTTTTATAGAATCCGTGTTCAAACGGGAAGCATATTTCGGCTTGGATAGACAGCATATTTGAATATGCCTTATAATTTAATTTATTCATTGGATAAATAATTACTATTTTACTTTTAAATTATGAATAATATTGTGCAAATTATTCGCTGTATGATAATATAATAATGAAAATTGTACATTATTTCAAGAAATATTCTCTAAGGAATTGAGTTGGGAGGTAAACTATGCCTACATGAATGAATCAATTATTTCTCAAAAACCTAACAACTCATTAGTGTTGTTAGGTTAATAGACTTTTGTGTGCTTCTCTGTTTAGGTTCTTAACCACTGTTTATTTCCCCCAAAAGACATATATAATTCGTCTTTTAACATCAACATCCTTTGATTGATCTTTTTTGAGTATGAATCAATCAAATATTTATAGTTTTCTTTAAGCTTAGGAACAGTAGATGCAGGAACAGTTTGCGTCTTATTAACAATATTAACATCACAACTGTTCCCTATTGCTGAGCCTCTTTGTTCCATTATTGAGTGCATAAGCCATAAACTTTCAATATCTAGTGTGTAGAAATTACCATCTTCAGTTTTACCTTTCCTTTTTTGTTTAAGACCCAAATCTGAAAGTAATTTTGAAATAAATCGAATAGGCTCATTTTTAAGTTTTTCAATGCTTGGAAGATTTATAATGCCTTGAAGGATTGAATGATTGGTTGCAAGCCACTCAAAAAAACTGCTAGCCACTAACGTTTCTTTGTTGTACTTAAAGCTATAGCCATCATGATCCCAGATTAAATTATCGTATTCATCTAATAATTTCAAATGCTTAAGAAGTTTTTTGTATAAAAGTTGTTTAGTCGCAAAATGGCTTAGATCAGCAGAAAATTGTTCGTGCCCTTCAAATTGTTGTTTAAATAATCTTGTCGCATACTCTTTATCATTCAAAGTTAACTCAAGGTTAATAACCTTTTTTCTTAACTTGCCATTATCATCCAATAATATAAAGTTTTGAACTTGAAAATCGTTGTATTTATCCAACTTGTAGAACTCTATCAATTTGTGTTTTTCGAAACTCAGCGACTCTCTTAACTCTTTACGGGATTTGTTTTCAATGAGCTTGGCAATTGTCATATCAATGAATTCTGCGTCCATTATCTCGTTAAGGTAAGTGGTTTTAGAGAAATATGTTTTTACCTTTTTTAAATTTTTACGCTCAGTTTGATCCAAACGAAAATCACTAAATTTTACAGTGTAGCCATCTAATTTGTTGAGCAGGCAAAATTCATAATAAAAGTTATTATGACCACGATTCTTATTCTGAATTGTTTTAATTCTTATAGACTCATACTCAGGGCTTATAATAATTCTTTCGCCATTATCAGATAAATTCATTAAATTAAGATCAAATGAGTGTGTTTCATTCCAAGATCTAGCAATTATTGATGAATCAACTGGTAAATTAGAACGACGTTTCTCTACGAAGATATGGATTTGATTGCTATCTCGCACTCTTCCGATAGCCTGCATGCAATCGTTTGGCGTGTTAATATCCGAGTTAAATATTCCAGCTACAAAATTGAAATGCTTGTTAGATATTGAAACACCAGTACTTATGCTTGGAGTACAAATAATATAATCATATTTAAGGGATTCTTTATTAACGTCTTCAAAGAAATCTTTTACTTCCTTGTCACCATTGTTGTCACTGCTTATAAACAAACCTTTCTTCTTAGGCAAAGATTTTTGAAAAAGATGGTAAGTTTTTCTCGCTTCATTTTTACTATTAAATGTTAGGTAACAATTATTTCCGGATCTTAATCTGTTTAAAGCTTCAACTTGAAGGCTTTCTTTATTACCATATAGAACAATTTCCCTTCCCAGTCCTACCTGGTACTCATTGAAAACAACATTAACCGGTTTATCTTTACACCATGTTTTTATTAAGCTGACTGCTAGAGTTGATAGATGCGCGTCCAAACATACAACAGTTTTAGTATTCCTTACAAGTTGTTTTAAAATTCCAAAAATTAACGTTTTTTGCTCCAACTTTGATGCTAGCCTTTTAAAAACCTGTTCGGCCTCATCTATAATTAGAACATCATAGTTTGGCAAATCTCCCTCAGCAGTTAATTTACCTATGGAGTTAAGACAGATTGCTAATCTTCTTTGCATTTGGAGATCAAAGTTGTCACACTGGCTGTAGCTTTTCAATCCGAGTCTTTTAGAAGCATCTTCAATAAGAGATACCAAGTGTGTCAAGAAGATAACTGAAGAATTTTTGTTCTCTGATATATATTTTTCAACAAGTTCTGTTTTGCCAGTACCGATCGGGGATCTAACTAGATTGATTCCTTCTGTAATTTTAATATTACTAAGATATTTGGAATTGACAGTGATTTTACGACCATTTTTAAATTGTTTAGCAGACAGTATTCCATGATGTATTTTTTCTAGCTTTTGAGTTTTCTTTGTGAGAGCAATATTAATATTTGGAAGATTTAATTCGACTTTATCAAGCGCATAGAGACCTTCGTGAATATGTAAATCATTAAAGTCTGTAAGTCCATGCTCCTCTGCCGATGTGTTATTGCTAAATTGAGGATAAACGACATAAATGTTACTGAATATCATTGCAGTATAATTGGCATGAATTAAACCAGTGTTTCCAATGGGTCTACCCTTAAAGTCCAGTTCTTCAGATTTCCATTGATCATTATCCGCCCATATAATAATTTTGGCTTTTGGATACTGAAGTTTAAGATTTCGAACAACATGTTCAATGTTATAGGCATCTAGTGCTGCAAACACAGGCTCTAGCGTTGCTAAGTGGATACTTCCTGCGGTAGCAATACCTTCACAGACATTTATAACCTCAAGCGTTTTAGGAAGTGAATCAGTGCCAATTAATGCAAAGTTACCTTTTTTCTTCAGGCCTTTACTGAATAACTTTAAACCATCATCATAAATTTTTTGTAATCCACAAAATGCCCCTTTATTATCAATAATCTTTACAGCAATAAAATGATTGGAGAAGCGAAATCCTTTTAAGTTAGGTAAGCATTTTCTCTCTAAATATCCGCTCTGCCCTGCCCTACTTAAACTATCCCAAAGTTTCATATCCTCGATTAATGATTTACTAGCTGAACTTTCATTATGTGTATTTTTTTTGTTCAAACTTTGTTGCTGATAATGTTTGTAAGCATTTTTTGGAGAAACAAGGCCTGTTTTTTTTTCTTGCCAAATTTCTTTAAGTGCGTTGTAGCTATTGAAAGAAGCTGAATGACCACCCTGTTTAAAAGTATTGTAAGTAAGTTTAATTACAGGTATGCCGTTTTCATCAAAGTGTTCATAACCTATATAACCTTCATTTTTCTTAGAAGATATGTAAGTCCATTTACCAGTATTTAATTTTAGATCATGACTGTAAAAAAATTCTGTCTGCTCAGAAATAAAGTCTTTAGCTTTCTGATGTAAAAGATATTGAATTTCACTCAACTCGTTTTCAACCCAGGAACGAAACGAGCCTAACTGTTTGTTAGAATGTAAACTATTTCCTTTCATAACATCTTCCCTTTGGATCAATATTTTTTGACGATCCAAAGGAAAAACACTATAATATTACTTGAAGAGTAAATTGATTATAGAGTTCACCCAATGAACCTTCTCAATTCCTAAAACCCATCTTGGTTGGCGCCTTGATGGGTTTTTTATTACACATCTAATACTATCTCATTTAATCTTGCAATAAAATAAGTCCACTACGGTATATAAATCTTATAAATAATATAATCTATACATTTATAATTCGCAACTATTTTCATTTTTTTTTAAAAAACGCGTAATTTGAAACATTTTAATTTGAATAATGTTTTTAATGTGTTTTAATTAATTTATCACAAATTTAAAAAAACATGGAGAAAATATAGATGACTAGTATCAGAGGAATAGAATACATTAGTACACTCATTCAACGTGGAGAAAATGTTCTTCAGAAAATTGAAGAGATGGGTCGCTCACCGAATAAATCTAAAGAATTAAAAAGAAGGTGGAACCTTAAAGAAACGGCAGAGCTAACAGGCCGCTCGGGTAGTAGTATTTTAAAATGTCAAAATGCATTGATTGAGAATGGTTTATTGGATCCTCTCGATAAGCATGAATCTACAAACCGTAACAATGGATATACGTTACGTCAAATTAATCAGTTGAGGAAACACTTTGGCACCCTGCCTTGGCGGGATGATGGAACAGACGAGTGCCTGGTATTGGCTGTACAAAGTTTTAAAGGTGGAGTAGGAAAATCTGTAACAAGTTTATGTCTTGCTCAATATCTTGCAACTCAAGGTTACAGAGTATTGTTCATTGATATGGACTCCCAAGCGTCCTCCACTAGTAGTTTTGGAGCGATTCCAGATAAAGATATCACACCAGAAGAAACACTTTTGCCATATTTTAATGGCGCCGCTAATACTATTGATTACTCTATAGTCACAACCTATTGGGAGGGCTTAGATTTAATACCATCAAATTTAAGTCTATATGAATTTGAATTAAAGGTTTCCAATGATATTCAAAACATGTCTAAGCTTGAAAAAAAGTTAATGTTTGATGATCTTAGAAGAGGTATCAATGGGGTAAAAAAGAATTATGATGTTGTTATAATTGATTCACCTCCAGCGTTGGGAGTTACATCTTTGAACATTTTATGCGCTGCGGACGCGCTTATTGTGCCAACACCACCAGCACTATATGAATTTAGTTCAACCGTCCAATACTTCAGAATGATCGCTAATGTGCTAGAAGGGATATGCCCTGAAAAGCAGTACAAATTTATAAAAATTTTAGCAACAGATGTGTATCCAAATCAAACTAATCATAAAGAATTTTTACCATTATTAGAAGATGTATTCGGCAAGTACATGCTTAAGTCACGATTTTTTCATACTTCGGAAATAGGTAACGCTGCAATCGATTTTCAGACCGCTTTAGAGGTTAGACGTCCGCAAAAACGAGCTCTAGATATAATCAATAAGGTCTGCGATGAAATAGAAATGGAAATATGGAAAACATGGCCTAGTAAAAACAAAAAATTTCAAAAGAAAGGAATAATAAATTTAACTGAGGAAACTATTTATGTCTAAAAAAAGGTCATTGGCTGGAATAAGCGCAGATAAGCCAAATCAAAATACATCAAAGAATGTTATTTTACCCGTGACTGCCATGGCTACAGGAAAAAGTATTCTTGATAATTCTATAGGTGAATCAAAAAGGACATTTGAATATGAAGTTGATCCAGAAATATGCTTGCCTTGGAAATATCACAATAGAGATGATGCTTGGATGAATAGTGAGAGATGTAAAGATCTTATATCTTCTATTCGAAAAAATGGACAGCAATTCCCAGTTTTAGCTCGTGCCTTAGAGAATAATGCCGAAGGCTATAAATGGGAAATAGTTGCAGGTCGTAGAAGATGGTTTGCATGTAAATACCTAAAAATGAAGTTAAGGGTAAAGCCAATCGAAGCTTCAGATCGTGAATGTGCAATTCTCATGAATCTAGAAAACAAAGATAGAGATGATGTATCTGAATTCGAAGATGCAATAAGCTATCGTCAGCAGCTTGAGGCTAGTTTGTTTGCCTCACAAGATGACATGGCAACAGCTCTAGAGCTGAATAAGAGTAAATTGTCTAAGATGCTTGCAGCAGCCAAAATCATTCAACACAAAGAAATAATGAGGCTGTTTGATGATATCACCACTTTGAAAATAAATCCTGTCTACAAGTTAATTGTTGAGCTTGATAAGAGTGGAGATAATAAAAAGATAATTTACAAAAAAGCTGAGAACTTATACCAGAAAATCAACCTTGAAAAAATAAAAATGGGAACAACCCTAATTATTAACAAGCTGATTGAATCTTTAAATAACAGTGCTAAGACTCCTTATGGAAGCAGGTATTATAAAGTTAACGATGCTGCCCTAATTAAAGCCACTGTATCAAGTAGTGGTGTTATTAGCTTTGAACTTAAAGAAAAAGATTGTATCAAATATGATAGAAATGAAATTGAAAGGGCTTTAATCCACGCTCTAAATGAATGTTTGTCGGAATCAGTTTCATAAATGAAACTGGTCTAACGCTATGATTTATATGGTAAATCCCGGATTTTGGATAGGAAACTAATTTCGGGATTTAATCAAATATTGCTTGCTCAATTTATCTTATCCCCAAAAAAATCGAATAAAGCTGTTGATAAACCAGGCTATGCGACAGACCTCAAAGACTTGCGCTGTTGTTCAAAAGTTAAACATCAGCGCTTTGTTTGATACGCCCTTGGCCAATTTCGATTAACTGCTGCTCACAAAGGTTATCAATTACTTCATGGATTTTTTTTTCTAAAATATTATGGTCTATTTTTTTAAAAATTAGTTTGTTGATATTGATTACACCGGTGATAGATATGGTGAACAATAACTCCCCACTAGAGTTATAGATTTTTTTACTCTTTACTAAATCTTTTGATGACAGTCTGGAATATATTTTTTGTATTTCACGAGTAGCCTTACCATTTTCAATTTTATCTGCAATTGTAATCAGCTGATCTAATGTTTTTTCATACACTGACTTTGATATCTTTCTTGCTTTGTTCAGTAGTACAGCAAGATTAGCAGCAGTGGCTGTAGATACATTTCTCTTGTTATTAATTTTTACCCATAGTCGATTATCAATTTCTAAATAGCACATACGTCTAGTAAATGTAGCATTGGTAATACCAAGCCTGGCAGCAAGTTCATAATATTTGAGTCCACACTCGTTAAGAGTTTTTTGGTAACTTAGAGCTTGTGAGTATCCACATAGAGGAGAATGCTCATTCGCGATCAATTGTACCAAATAGGCTTCTTGGTCATTTAGAACGCGAAAAAGAGCTTTTAATTTGAACCCAGGGTCTTTCTTAGCAATTTCTTTTGCAGCATGCCAGCGACGCTCTCCGTCGATTATTTCATATAGCACTCCACGTGATAGCTTTTTAGGATCATTGCACCTACGAATAATAATTGGTGTAGTTTGTCCGTTTTCCAGCAAACTATTTACTGTATGTTCAGTATCCAGTTCAAAAGCTTGGCGATCATGGCCATGCCAATTACATAGTTCTTGAGGAGATACATCAATAAATTTTTGTTTGATATTTATGAACTCGTTTTTTCTTTTCTGCAAACTATAACGCCTCTTTCTTGATTGATGTATTTTTTCTTAATACCAGTCTGAAAGTTTTTGTACCAGACAATTTGATACTCTTCTTTATGTTCTAGGTTATGCTCATATTCTCGCGTAAAAAATGTATATCCTAGAGATTTGTAATATTCTATAGTAAGCTTGTTAACACCTGATGGAGATTTTGAATCGACATTTCCAGTATGAGGTATTTCATGTTCGATCCAGGGCGATTTAAAGCACGTGAATAGTTTTCTGAATCTAAAATTACTCTGGTAGAGGTAAATAAACACAGCAAAAATCACACCAATTATTGTGGTAAAAGCTGCGATAAGTTCAGTTAATCTTGTAACTTGCTCGAAATTCATAATACAAGGGCAATTTGCGTGAGTATTAAGATAAAAATAACTCTTCCGCGCACGGAAAATTCAATATTGTATTTGTACCACAGTGGTACCTAGTAATTCAACTGTTGAAACAAAAAAATGCAAATGTAACAGATCAAAAACCAACTAGAGCCCTAGTAGGTTCATGCTCCTTGTGACTAATTAGAAATTAGTAAATAACCTCAAATAAACTCAAACTCTGTCTGAGAAAGGGGACAATATAAACCTAC
>CAYLXL010000052.1:0-834 GCA_964387745.1 uncultured Gammaproteobacteria bacterium
GCTCGATGCGCTCGGGGTTAAGCGACTCGATGTCGCGCTTGCGCAAAAACTTAAAGATAGTGGCGCTACCTTCTACGGTGCGTTCTGGTGCCCACACTTTACATAAGTTTTGATAATGTATATGAATTAAATTTTGTACCTTACAGCTCTCAGGGGGCAATTTTTTTCTGAAGGACTCAGCAAGATCCTGTGGGATTTCGGCACTATCTTCTAAAAATTTATCGTAATTCAGTGTTGTCAAAGCTTTTTTAAGCTTGCTGTTTTGAGCACTACCAAAACTTAGGGCTAAATAAAGTTCATATTCTCGTTGTCTAGATACATTCAAACCGGTATTTTTTTTGTTGTAGTCGTTCATATTAGTACTCCGATTAAGTTAAGCGGTGTAGTTTATAATATTTATTATTATTTTATTAATTTTAATAATTTGTAACTTTATGATTTTGTAACTTGCATAATATATTGATAATAAGCTAAACGATACCCTCAGCTATAATAGCCGAGCATTGACAAGTTTTTCTAATATATTGAAGCAAGAAAAATATTAATTCTTATAAGTTTAAACCAAAAATCTTTCAATAACCATTAAGGTATTACGATGATCAAGGGCTTAAAAAGAATATCCAATTTATTTTCAGCAGTCACCACTTAAAATATATTTGAGTGTAGTTCTGTACGGAGGATGTACTTAGAATTAGTTAATAAAAAGCTGCTTTTGGGAGCATTAATTGACTAACGAGTTTAACTTAGCGGACATGTTTTTGTAATCATAAATCTTTTTTTCGCCTGCAGGCCTTGTCTTAAATCTTCTTGCAATCCAAAAATACATCGAAATAT
>CAYLXL010000052.1:844-13272 GCA_964387745.1 uncultured Gammaproteobacteria bacterium
TCCCGCAAAATTATGTTCTCTAGTGCAGTATTCATAACTTTTGCATCATGATCTAAATTGAGTCCATGAATGTCTAGCTTGTCACTTATAGTAATAGTAAAGCTATCTTGCGCAGTATTTCTTAAATAACCTAAAGCTAAAATATTACAGTCGGTTAGTTTTTTATACTTCGATAATGCAGTAGATGTTGCAGCAATAACACCAAAAAATGGAACAAAAACACTACGCTTTCTGCCAAAATCTTGATCAGGTAAAATAGCAATTGTGCCATTGTCGCGTAAACGTTTTACAATATGGCGAGTGTCAGTTTTTAATATAGGGTTTTTATAGATACGTAATCTTGCTTTTTGCATCATATAATTGGCTACAGGATTGTTCATATGACGGAATACAGGATCGTATGTATATTTGCAGCTTAACAGTTTGCTTAAAAGCTCCTGACTGGATGCATGCGGAGTAATAAGTATTAGTGGTTTGTTTTCTTTGAGTGCTTCAATAAGGGCACTTTCATTTTGGATAGTGAGCTTTTTTAATAATTCTTCCGTTGTTTTTTTCGGGCCAAACCAGGCCAGTGCAGTATCACATACGCCAATACCAAGATACTTTAAGTTTGCTTTTACTAGGTTTTCTACTTCTTCTTTAGACTTTTTGGGAAAACATAAGCTTATGTTGGTTCGGATGATATATTTGCGCTTAGAGAAAAATATGTACATGAGTTTGCCCAAACAGGTCCCTATAGTGAGTAGAGCCTTATAAGGTAACCGGCTAAATAACCAGAGTATAAGGAATGCTGGCCAAGTAAAGATATATTTAGGCGAGAATAAGCTGGTTTGAGAGTGATGATGTATCATTGACATAATTTTTTATTCAAATATGAGTAATATTACCATATAATTGAGATCTCTTAAGTAGAATCATTAATTCAACTAGTTAGTATACCATGAATCAAAAAACTCTTACTAGTCCAGCTATTTTAGTCATTGGCGATGTTATGGTCGATCGCTATTGGTTTGGCTCGCCTAATTCTTTGGCGGCAGAGGCTCCAGTGGCTGTTCTTGGTATCAATAGTGTGGAAGACAGAGCCGGCGGGGCAGCAAACGTTGCGCTGAATATTAAAAAACTAGGGGGCAATGTTGCTATACTTGCGCCACTGGGTCGTGATGAAGTAGGGGAAAGCTTAAAAAAAATTTTGACACAAGAAGGTGTCAGCCAAGAATGGATATATGGCGAGAAACAAACTATTTGTAAGCATCGTATTTTAAGTGAACATCAACAATTAGTGCGGGTTGATTTTGAACAGAAATATAATCCTATTCAACTTAATGATCAAATAAAAGAAATTATCCGTGAGTATGATGTGATAGTTTGTTCGGATTACAGCAAAGGTTCGTTAAACTTTTCAGCACAAATAATCAGTTTTGCTAACAGTATAGATAAAATAGTTATCGTAGATCCTAAAGGCTTAGATTTTACACAATATCAAGACGCCTATTTACTTACGCCTAATTATAAAGAATTTACTGACATCGTGGGTGTAATTAAAGATCAAGTTGATTTTGATCTTAAAGCATATAATTTATTAAATAAATTAAATTTAGAATATTTATTAGTTACCTGTGGTAAAGATGGCATGATCTTGTATGGTAAAAATAAGTTTAAATATTCTGCAAGCTCTTACGCCAGTCAAGTCTATGATGTCACTGGTGCTGGTGATACAGTGATTGCTTCTTTGGCCATTTCATTAGCAAATAAAGAAGATAAAATACAAGCTATTGAACGTGCGTCACATGCAGCTGCTGTGGTTGTGAGTAAATTGGGTACGTATTTTGTAACGGAAGCTGAAATTAATCAACAGATGGAACAGCTCCTGGATAATAATTCTCAGGCTTTAGATAAAGCATGTAAAATATTTGTTTTTGAAAATAATCAACAATATAGTCAGCTTTTAGATAAATACTCAGATCATGTGGTTTATAAATGGTCGTCGCAACAAGGCCTGTTCGAGGCCGAGCATATAAAAAACATTATTGCCCTCCAACATCAAGATGAAAAGAAAATATTAGTCATTTTAGATATTAATAAAAATACTAAAGCAGCTCATACTAGTGAGGAGTTGGCTTATATGATTAGTAAAATTTCAATAGTAGATAAAGTATTATACGGATTATATGTTAATTAATTATTTTATTAATTTTATTATTAATTTACTTTATACTTTGTTTTTTTTGCCGTTAGCAACGATAAGAATTTTATTTAAGTCTATAAATAATCCAAAATATCTTCATAGATTATCAGAGCGCTTTGTTTTGTTTCCGTTATTTTTATCTGATGCGAAATCCCAAGTTTTTGATATCTGGATCCATGCTGTTTCAGTAGGTGAATTTGTGGCTGTCAAGCCGTTGATACAAGAGTTGTTGGCTAAAAAGTCAGAGTATAATGTTTTAATTACATGCACAACATTAACTGGCAGTGAGCTTATTAGTAAATTTATTGACGAACAAAAAATACAGAATAAAGATATAGTTATTAAACATGTTTTTTTTCCGTATGATAGTAATATTATTTGTCGCCGCTTTATAAAATTATATCAGCCTAAGATGGCAGTGTTTTTTGAAACTGAAATTTGGCCTAAAATGTTTAAGCAAATAAAAAGTTATGATATTAAACTTTTTATTATAAATGCTAGGCTGTCTGAGAAGTCGTATAAAGGTTATGCTAGATTCGGTAGCTATATTAAAAAAATTATTAATTATGCGGACTTTATTGCAACTCAAGGTAAGTTAGACCAAGAGCGATTTATTAAATTAGGTTACAATAATAGTAAGATTGGCACATATGGGAATATAAAATATAATATCAAAGTTCCTGATAATATTCATGAGTTTGCGACTAAATACAAATTATTGTTGAATCTTAATGAAAACAGCTTGGTACTTATTGCAGCAAGTACTCATCCAGGAGAAGAAGAGATTGTTCTTAAGGTGTTTGTAAATTTAAAAAAAGCTTACCCTAAGTTGTTGCTCATTGTTGTGCCGCGTCACCCTGAAAGATTTCATGCTGTAGAAAATATGTGTCTAGCTACGGGTTTAGCTGTACAAAAATATTCAAATAATAGTCCTGCGGAAAATACAGATATATTCTTATTAGATACCATAGGGCAATTATTATATTTTTATTATTTGGCAGATGTTGCTTTTATCGGCGGTAGCTTGACACCTATAGGTGGTCATAATCCGTTGGAAGCTGCTGTCTTCAAAAAAGCCATAATTATGGGACCGCATTATCATAATTTCACAGAGATTGTTGTTAATCTTATCGAGCATAATGGATTATTGATTAGTGAGTCAGCGCATGGTTTAGAGGCGAAAATGGCAGAATTATTAGCTGATAAGACATTAAGGGATAAAATAGGTCTTAATGCTTTTGCAGCGTTGGCAGAACACAGCAATATTTTAGAGAAATATACGGCACTATTATTAAAATGCGATTATAGCGAATAATGAATAATATGGATATTAACATTGCAGATTTGCAAAATCTTTTTCGACTAGAGAGGGAAGCATTTAATCTAAACTTTTACCCGGGGTACGCAGAGCGTATAAATAAGTTAAAAACTTTACGTAATATTATTATAAATAACCAATCAGTCATTGTTTCTGCAATAAACCAAGATTTTGGTTGTAGGCCTTCGCATGAAACTCAAACATTAGAGATTTTTCCATGTTTGGAGGCAATTGATTATGCCATTGTCCATTTGAAAAAATGGTTAAAACCAAGAAAGCATAAAACCTTGAAATGGTTTTGGCCTAGTAAAAGTTTTGTTTTTCCAACACCACTTGGCGTTGTAGGTATCATATCACCATGGAACTATCCACTTTTTTTAACTATTGCACCACTGATTGCCGCTTTAGCTGCGGGCAATAGAGTAATGATCAAGATGTCAGAGACTGTGCCCGCTTTTTCGATGCTATTGAAAAATTTATTAGATGATGGAATTGCGAAAGTTATTATTGGAGATGCTAAAGTTGCTAATCAGTTTAGTAAATTACCATTTGATCATCTATTATTTACCGGTTCAACCGCTATAGGCAAAAAAATTATGGAGGCGGCTAGTGTTAATTTGACTAGATTAACTCTAGAGTTGGGGGGTAAATCGCCAGCTCTAATTTGCCCAAATGAGCTTAAAATTGATTATGTAAATAAGATTTGGTTGGGTAAAGTTATTAACGCTGGTCAAACATGCATTGCGCCAGATTATATTTTATTGCCAAAGGGTTTGGCTAATATATTATTGAGTCAATCATTAGCTTGTCACCAAATCTCTGCACTGAATATAGGCTCTGATAGTTATTGTAGTATTATTAACGAAGCTAATTACAATAGACTGCTAAATTTGATCGAAGATGCCGTACAAAAAGGTGCAATATGGCATCCTTTAAAACATGAAAATAATACTTGGCATAGTAAAGATAAGAATATTTATAAGATCTCACCAGGGTTATTGTTTAATGTTAATTCTACTATGGCTGTCATGCAGGAGGAAATCTTTGGGCCAATATTGCCAGTGATGGAATACGATAATCTAGAATTTCTGTTGAGAAACATGTCATTCAAGTCCACGCCATTGGCTCTATATGTGTTTACTGAAGATTCAAGGCTAGTACATAATTTGCTGTGTCTAACTCACAGCGGAGCCCTGGGTATTAATGCTACAGTTGTGCATGCCGCACAAGAAGATTTACCTTTTGGCGGTCTTGGCAACAGTGGTTTTGGGTGCTATCGTGGTGAATATGGTTTTGAAACATTCTCACATTTAAAGCCGGTGTATAAGCATTCTAAATATAATATTTTTAGTAAGTTTTACCCGCCATTAAAACGCTGGCAAAAATTAATTTTAAACGTAATGCTGAAATAATTTAACAAGAGTAACTATTTAATTATGGCTAATCGAAAAATAACTGTAATCTTTCCGGGAACATTTGATCCTATAACGCTTGGACATCAAGATTTAGTGGCGCGTGCTGTCAATCTTTTTGATCATGTTGTCGTGGCGGTCGCTGACAACATCAATAAAAAAACTGTGTTTTCTCAAGAGCAACGGGTGAATATGTGTAAAGAAATATTTAAAGATAATGAGAATATTACAGTTTGTGGTTTTAAGGGATTGCTTGTAGATTTTGTTAAACAAAATAAATGCAATACAGTTATTCGAGGCTTACGAGTTATTAGCGACTTTGAATATGAGTTTCAATTAGCTAATATGAATAGACGATTAAAAGAAGATTTTGAAACTGTGTTCTTAACGCCATCAGAACAATACTCTTTTATATCCTCGAGTATGGTTCGAGAAATAGGAGCTCTTGGTGGAGATGTTAGTACTTTTGTTGCGCCAGTTGTAGCTGATGCGATGGGAAAATTGAAAAAAAATTCTTGATTAGAGTAAAAAGCTCGGCATTAGCTGTGGATTTCTGTTCAGCCACGGACTGCTGGTTGGTTGTGAAAATCTTAATGGTGGCGCATTAATAATATTAGTAAAATGAGCTTGTGCCGGTGGTAATAATACAGGTTGTGGTAAAAACACGGTAGGCACAATTTCTGGTTGTGATTCTTGATGTTTCTTTAATTGTTTTTGCTGATATTGTGTTAAGTATTTAAAAGTCAATTGATTTACGTAATTACTAACGAAGTTACAAAGACCAACGCTTAACGCGATGCAAATTCCACCTAATAAAGGATCGAGACCACCTTGTACTGAAGCCATAAATACGACTTCCCAAACAGCGCCGCCAATAGCGCCTAGTGTCAAACCTACTAAGAAACTATGTGCGATGCGTATCATTAATTGGAAGGACTCAAGACAACTGGCAATACCAAAAGCATTTAATACATTTTCTAAAGAATGTTTTTTACAAATTTGTTTGGTGATTTCAGGTGTTCTGGTGATCACTGGATTAACTATACAATTCGTTAAGCCTTCAGCAAGGCCTGTAGCCCAGAACGATAAATAGTGAGCACTAGAGTCTGAATAGCCTTTTGCTTTAAGATTATTGACGTTAATATACTCAGCTAGATTCCATGCCCAGATTGCTATGGAAGCACCAGCAATAATAGCAGTATCAGCAATTATCATTTTTCTTTTAGTGAAACTCAAATATTTTAAAGCAAAGACACTGGCCATAAATACGGTTGGATATAGCCATTGAGCGCCAAATTTTTGGCCAATGCTGTCTGTTGTTTGCCAATTGAATCCATCATTAGTAATGCTTAAATAACCCCATAATACATCGCGACATAAATTATAAACTACGGCCCATTTAACAATTTGCCAGCGAAAAGGTTCTATGCAGCAATAGGTTTTTTCTTTTTTTATTGGAGGTGTAGCAGGTTGTGGAATCCCGATAGGTAATCGATAAATAACTGGAAAATTTACAATTTGATCACCGTGCATAGTATGCAATTAATATTTAAGATATGGAGCTGTTATACGTCTAGATTCTTCACGCGATGTCACTGAGGTTAAAACTCTTGTTGCCATCGTACTAGCCGTTGTACTAGAAGCTATTTCAGAACGCCAAAAGCTTAAACAGCCTTTAACAGCCCCTTTCATTAAATATAAATAGGGATACTGGATACTAAACAAAAGCTCACCGACTCTGGATGCTATATCTGCCCGATGATCCCATGCATAGTGTATAGCTTTTTCAGCAATCGGTTTAGCTTGCTCAGCAAATGGTTGCATGTGCGTGCGTAATGCAGCCATCAATAAAGCAGTAGTCGCACCAACAGTTTGTAGTTCGTGAGAAACAGCCAGGAGGGTAACACGCAGAGTATCTGCTGATTTCTTGTCCATTTTCGTAATCAGAATATTTAGTAATTCATCACGCTGATCAGCAGGTATGAGCTCAGCTAATCTTGATAATACAGTAAAATTTTGGAAGTCAGTTTTAAGATGTTCTGGGCATCTAGCAAAAATTAATTGTAGAGCTGCTAATCTATCTTGTGCTCTTAATACGAGGGTTATTATTTCCAGCTCTAAAGGCGTGCTTATATATTGCCATATGTCTTCATTATGTAATAAATTCAGTTTGTTGTCCTGTAGAACATCAAAACCTTCATGATCCGCTGAAGTTATCGATGCTTCATCAGGTAAAAAATAGAGCTTATACATTAATAGTATTATGTTAGAAGATCTGGTTCCACCAAAATGTAGCATTAGTTCTTCTTTGCGTGCCGGAGGGATTATGGTCTTAATATGCTCTAGTTCTAATAAATCATCAACTTTAACGCCAATACGTGCTAATTTTATAGCGTTTAAATTAAATAAGAATATAGTGGCTGGAAGAGGTTCAAATAACGTAAGAAATTCACAAATATTGTTTTTGCAAGTAAAAATTTTTTTTAATAAATCCTTTTGTGGAATAAGTAAAAAAATATTTCTTAATTGTATATCTAAGAGATTAAGATAACGGCTAAGATTTTGAAAATCTAGATGATGTAAGTTTTCAGAAATAAATTCACTAAATTTATTAATAGCTTCTCGTTGTGTGAGTTTATTTCGTTCTTTTAGTAGATTTATCTCTTCAATAAATCTCAGAGCCTGGGTATCGAATTCTGCAAGTGACAGAGGAGACTCATCATCGCTAGAGGTTCCTGCATATCCTGTGGATTCTTTACTAGAACCACTACATGACCTAGATGATAGATCATCACTTGAAGTGGTAGAGGCTCCTGATAAATCTTCCCCGTCAATATATGGCTTAGGCATCATGCAATCCTCTTAAGTTTTGATAATTCTAATTCGAATACGACTATTTTTTGCAGCTAATGCTTGTACTATCTTCGCAAGTGTCTGAAGTCGGCATCCTTTTTGATGGTGTACCCATAGATTGTCTAGTTGAATCAGAATCAATTACTCTTGGTCGTTTTCGTGGCCCCGTTTCTCTTATGGTTCTTAAGAAATGCTCCGGTGTTCTAACCGTACCTTGGCCTTCTCTTTCTGGTGTAAGATCGCGGTCAGAACTTGCATCACTACCTGAATCTGTAGGTGATGATGGAAAAGTTTGCGGGCTGCTTGGTGTCGCTGTTCTATCGTCTGGTTGTATAGCGCCAGTATGTGGCAGACTAGGTGAATCCCAAGAACGATTTAATTCATCTAGGTATTCTTGTAAATCAGGATTTGTAGCGTGTGCAACTATGCGACTTAAAGTGCGGATCGGATGGAAAATAGATGATAACGGGTCTTTCTCTAATGATTTTCTGCTGAACATAGGGTGCTTCCTTAAATCCTTGGTTTGATAACCACAAACTATATCAAACTATTAATCAATTATAAAGTTGGATTATTAGATTTAAATCAGTTATCAATTTATTATCTTAGGTATTATTTGGGGCATTATTTTGGGTATTATTTTTGGCATTGAGCACAATAAACTGTTGCACGTCCTTGTTGTTTTATTAATAATAAAACACGGTGACATTTAATACACGGTTTACCATGCCGTCCGTACACTGCAAGTTCTTGTTTGAAGTAACCAGGTTTGCCGTCGCTTTGGGTAAAATCTTTCAGGGTGGTTCCGCCTGATTCAATAGCCTTGGTTAGGATTTTTCGAATTTCTGAAACTAATTTATGCCATTGTTTTAACGAAATCAGATTTACCGATTTAGTAGGATTAATACCAGCATAGAATAGTGCTTCTGTTGCATAAATATTACCCACGCCAACTACGACCTGATTGGTCATGATAAATGTTTTTACATTAACTGATTTGTTTTTTGCAAGACTCAGTAAATATTGATCAGTGAAAGCATCTGTAAGCGGCTCAGGTCCAAGATGCTTAAATCTAATGTGGGTTGCAAGTTCTTCTTCTTTAAGCCACAAGAAAGCGCCAAATCGCCTTGGGTCCGTGTATCGAATTACTTTTTTGTCTTCTAAAATTATATCTACATGATCATGTTTTTGTACGGTTGTCTTTGGCTCAGTGATTCTAAGACCTCCTGACATACCTAAATGTATAGCTAATATGTTTTTAATATTTTTCTTAGGGTGAGCTATTGTTAATAATAGATACTTTCCTCGTCGAGATATATCAATAATTTTATGATTAGGTAGAGATGTTATTAAAATTTCTGGCACAGGCCAGCGTAGGCTGTATTCGCGAATAACAATTTTTTTTATTATTTTATTGATTATATGAGAAGATAAGCCCCGGCGGACTGTTTCGACTTCTGGTAATTCTGGCATAAATTAATAAGGGAAGGGGAACAACAAACATAAAAAAACCACCTAGAAGGTGGTTTTTCTGCGATTACTTAATCTTATCTTCTACATACTCTGCATGTTGGTTCATCACAGGATCAAACTTTTTACGCTTAAGTTTATCAGGCGTATTGCGTTTGTTTTTAGTAGTAGTATAAAAATGATGACTGATGCTAGAACGCATTTTAACTTTAACTCTCATTTTTAGCCTCTTTTGCTTTCAATTGCTATTTGTTCTAGTACTGATTCAATACCGTTTTTATTAATAGTACGCATGCCTTGCGCAGATACACGTAGAGTCACGAAACGTTTTTCGCTTTCTAGCCAGAAACGCTTTTTGTGTAAATTTACTCTAAATTTTCTTTTAGTTTTGTTATTGGCATGTGAAACATTATTACCAGAAAGTATTTTTTTCCCGGTTACCTGACATCTTCTTGGCATAGCGCCACCCCTATATGATTATACCCTTCGTCTTTCAAGCTCTTGCGTTGTTGCGTGCTTACCTCGCTGCTCATGTACGTTGTATGTACACTCCGCTGCTCAATTGCGCGCGCGCCTAGCCGGAACCCGAAATGCTTTGGGTTATGAATGAATCTTTAAACAAGAATTTATACCAGGTTTTGGCACAAATTACAAGATTAAGATAACGTACTGCTTAAATTATATTTCAGTATTATACAAGAATAATGCATAATATAACAACAATTTAACCTAAAAAACCAGCTATATAACTTATGAAGATAGATATTAAACTTTTAGACGCAAGATTAACACAGCACCCAGATTTTCCTTTACCAACGTATGCGACAACAGGCTCAGCTGGGCTTGATTTGCGGGCATGTATCAGTGAGCCCCTATGCTTAGAGCCAAATGCGGTAAGCTTGATAAACACTGGTATGGCTATTTATATAGCCGATCCTGGTTATGCAGCAATGATATTACCACGTTCAGGTTTAGGCCATAAGAATGGTATTGTGTTGGGTAATCTAGTCGGGCTGATTGATTCTGACTATCAAGGGGAGCTTAAGGTTTCGTGCTGGAACCGTAGTAATGATCATTATACTATTCAGCCAGGGGATAGGATTGCTCAGCTTATAATAGTACCAGTCGTTCAGGCGCAGTTTAATATAGTGCCAGAATTTACCAGTACAGATCGTGGTACAGGTGGTTTTGGTCATTCTGGGAAGAATTAATATGAACGATCAGATTAGCTCATTTGATCCGCTAAGTATTAATAAAGAAATCTTTCGTGCTTATGACATTAGGGGGGTTGCTTATCAGCAGTTAGATGAGCAGACTACTCAACACATTGGTCTAGCCTTAGGCACTCAAGCGCAAGCTCAAAACTGCCAAACTATAGTTATCGCTCGTGATGGACGTTTATCTAGCCCTGATTTGTGGGCTGCACTCGTCAGAGGCTTATTGGCAACAGGAATCAATATTATTGACGTTGGCTGTGTGCCTACCCCGGTGCTTTATTTTGCCACGCATTATTATAAAACTAAATGCGGTGCCATGCTGACCGGAAGCCATAATCCGGCTCAATATAATGGCATCAAGATGATTATTGATGGCCGTTCTATTTCAGGAGACGAGGTTAATAAGCTTTATCAAAGAATTTTAATGCAAGATTATGTTCGTGGTACTGGCAGCTATCAAGAGAATTTTATTATTGATTATTATATTCAAGAAGTAGCAAGTAAAATTCAATTAAATAAAAAATTAAAGATAGTTATAGATAATGGTAACGGCATCTCAGGTGTTATTGCACCACAGTTATACCGTGCTTTAGGCTGTGAAGTAATTTCTTTATATGAAGAAGTAGATGGCAATTTTCCTAACCATCATCCTGATCCGGGTAATCTAGAAAATTTAAAAACTCTAAGACAAACTGTTTTAGAAAATAACGCTGATCTAGGTTTAGCATTTGATGGTGACGCTGATAGATTGGGGGTGATTACTGACGAAGGTGAGATAATCATGCCAGATCGTCAGATAATGTTATTTTCAGAAGCTATCTTAAAAAATAATCCTGGTGCTTCTATAGTCTATGATGTGAAATGTAGTAGTCATTTGGCGGATTATATTTTAAAACACGATGGTGTGCCGTGCATGTGGAAAACGGGGCACTCACATATTAAAAATAAGATGATCGAAACCAAGGCTTTATTAGCGGGTGAAATGTCAGGTCATATCTTTTTTAAAGAAAGATGGTATGGCTTTGATGATGCTTTGTATTCAGGCGCAAGATTATTAGAAATAGTTGCAAACCATTATCCTGAGAATTCTTTACATTCTATTTGTAAAGTTTTACCTGACAGTTTTAATACACCAGAGATCAATATTCTAATTAGCGACGAAAAGAAGTTTGAATTTATTGAGCGATTAAGCAACAGTCATAATTTTAAAAACTATAAAAAAATTATTACTATTGATGGCTTGCGTGTGGAGTTTGCGGATAGTTGGGGGTTAATTAGAGCATCTAATACGACTCCGTGCTTGGTATTACGCTTCGAGGCTAGTACTCAGCAGGCACTTGATATGGTGCAACAAGAATTTAAAGATAATATCAAGGCGATTGATAGTTCTTTGAGTTTTTAAGAGCATCAAATAAACTAATATAAAATTAGTCGCCAATTGTTAATCTTATGTTTATAATATCCGGGTATTATAATTTAACAATGAGGAATTTATGGCAATCGTAAAAAAGAAAAAACCTGTTACTTCTAAAAAAGCACCGGTTAAAGCTGCAGCAAAAAAAAATGCAGTTAAAAAGTCTCCTGCTAAGAAAACTGTAGCTAAGAAAGTCGCTGTTAAGAAGCCTGTAGCTAAGGCAGCTGTTAAGAAGGCTGTAGTTAAGAAAATTGCAGTTAAGAAACCAGTAGCTAAAAAAGTTGTAGCTAAGAAAGCTGCAGTTAAGAAACCAGTTGCTAAAAAAGTTGTAGCTAAGAAAGCTGTTGCTAAGAAACCAGTAGCTAAAAAAGTTGTAGCTAAGAAAGCTGTCGTTAAAAAAGGAAATCGTTAAACATTCAGCTATTTGAATTATTGTCATCTTGAGCGTATTCGAAGGATCTCAATATATTTTCATCTATTGTGATCCCTCACAAAAGCTCGGGATTGTAGAAGTTCACAAATTCGGTTCCAAATTGTAAAATAAGTTACAGTTTAAGGA
>CAYLXL010000053.1:0-12553 GCA_964387745.1 uncultured Gammaproteobacteria bacterium
CTTTGTATATTGATGAAATATTTTAGGTTATTTGTATACTGTTTATTGGTAGGTGTATGGTTTTTAAAGAACAAGAAATCAACTATTATTTGGTGTTATAAAGCTTTTAAATGCTCTTAGAATAGTGAATAGGTCTTTTTATGGAAATAACATCTATATCTTCTAATAACATTCCTAATTGCTTTTAGAATAACTCTATGTCAATAGGTTGCTTCTTGAATATATATCAAATAAATGTTAGATTATTTGAGTACATGTATTTAAAAAAGTAAGAGGTTTAATTATGGAAATAATTTCGTACACTAAAGCACGTAATAATTTTAGTGATATTATGAATCAAGTTTGTGATAATCACACACCTATAACTGTTTATAGACAGAAGAGTAAGCCAGTGGTTTTAATGTCTTTAGAAGATTATAATTCGATTGAAGAAACTATGTATTTAATGTCTTCACCTAATAATTTAAAAAATTTGTTGGAGTCTATTGAGGAAATAAAACAAAATAAAGTAATAGAGATAGATTTTGAATGAAAGTTGTATGGTCTGAAAAATCTTGGGAAGATTATGAATATTTTAAAAATAAGAAACCTAAAATTTATAAGAAGATAAATACTCTTATAAAAGACATAATAACTAACAATTATATAGGATTAGGTAAGCCTGAACCTCTTAAACATGATTTAAGCGGTTATTGGTCTAGACGTATAAATAAAGAATATAGATTAGTGTACTATATAAAAGATAACTCTATTTATGTATTACAATGTAAATTTCATTATTAAGCTATATCTCTATAATCCCAGAAAGCATTATTATTGCTATACGTGTTAACGTCTTCAAAAGAGTTATAATATATTTTACTTTCATATTTCGGTTTTTTCATAATCAAAGTCAAACTATCAGTATTTAATTTAGAGTTCTCTTTTAAAAATTGACCTACACCTACAACACTTATTCTTACTAGATTTTTTAAATTTTTAATTAATTTCACATGATTCATTATGTGTTTATTTTTTTTACTGTTTTGTTTATTCATATTTCTAAACAAATGATTTGATTTGTCGTAAATATTTTTAGGGTTAATTATTCCTGAACTTATGTATAAATCTATTTCTCGCATCATTTTTTGATAATTAACAGTTCCATCTTCATTCATATAAAATATTTCAAATGATAATCCTTCAGATCTTCTTTTTAGCTTGTTCATATAACGATTCCATGATTTCTCTTGTTTTTCTGACTGAAATTTAAATCTGAGAGTAAATATCGGTATTTTTACTAATTCTATAAAATCATCACCGCATTTTATATTAGAATATTTCCATGTTTTATTATGTTCTTTAGCAAATTGAGCAGTTTTTAAAATAGTACTTTTTGTAAAAGGTGTTGGTATTTCAACATTTTCTGGTCTTTCTTTTAGATCTAGCATAAATCTGTTAATAGGAGGTATTTGATTATAATATTCAGTATTATTTACTAAATTATCATTTTCTAAAGTCCAACTAACTACATTTGGTTTTACGTCATAACCTCGCATTTTTATAACATTTTCATTTTTTATATTAGTATATAAATAATCAGCTGAACCATGAAAACTAATATCGTTGCATAAATTTTTGACTTCAAAATTAAATACTCCAATAGTTTCTTCAAATATATATTGGTTGTTATTATCTCTTATAGCTATTCCGTTTTTATCTACTTTTATTTTTTTAAATATACCGTTGAATAAATCATTATTAGGAAATGTTTTTCTTATGTGTTTAATAACTAATTGATTTATTTTTGAATATAATGATTTTATTTTTTCCTCTAATAAATTTAATTCATTTTTTTTATTTATAGTTCTTTCATCATTTTCACCAAATGACTTAAAGTAATTGTTATATTCTTCATTTATTTCTATTAATAATTTTCTATCACATCCGTAGTATAAATCATCAATTAACCATCCATTATTTTCGTGATAAGTTATTTTTTTGCTATTTTCTGTTATAGGTTTTGTAGACCATTTTTTATATCTATTCAAATGTCTACTATTTAATTTATAAGCTCTAACGAATATTGAAGTATCTATTTTATTTCTAATAGAATGATTAACTTCATTTAAGTCAAAAACTCCTCCATCTGTAATAGTTTGAAAAATATTTAAAGATTTTTCAGTTAACCACATACCACATCTAGCCATTGCTGTAATATTAGCTCCCAAAACTATATTGCTATTATCGAAATGACGGGATACGTTTATGCCGTATATTGTATTTCCAATTAATTTATATAGATATGATAATGAAGGATTTGTTTTTTTGTTTATAGCTCTATATTGAATAACATCATTAACGATTAAATTACCAAAGTTTGTAGAATGCCAATAATGACTATATTCACTATCTTCATTATCTAAAGAACAATGAGACATAATATCATTAAATCTAGAATTTCCTTTTTTCTCATGTAATTCTATATTTTCAAATAATTCATTTTTGTTAGAACATTCAAAATTTTTAGGATAGAAAATAGCTGCTTTTAAATAACTATTGTCTAAAATTTCATCACATTGTTTTTTGTTAAATTCAGTTCGTATAATGTTTAACTCATCCCAAGTAAGATTTGAATTTATAAATTCTCTAGTATAAATATTTGTAGGTGTACTTTCTAGGTTAATAATAGATAAAATTTGTTCATTGATACCTTCATTTATCACGTAATTTTTTATTCTAGTATCTATCCATGAAGCTATTAAATCTTGTTCTATATTTAAAGGTCTATCTTTTTTAGTTTCAATAACTAGTTTAAAACCTCTTTTTATTAAGTGTTTCTTTTCATAATAGTTTAAAAATTGTCTTAACGTTATTTTGTATGGATTAAAATTAAGTATAACAGGACATCCAAAATAATAATCAAGAGTGCTAGCTATAGTCGTATAAGCTCCTGAAATGTCTATATCACATAGTGTAAAATCGCTTGAAGATGCTCTTATTTCCATTCTATTATTGTAACATCTACCTCCCATAGTTTTACTTAAGAATTGTCTTTTTAAACAACCGCCGTTTTTTATTTTTTCATGTGCGTTTATATAACTTCTTAAATTTGATGCGCTAGCAGGTTTAGTCAACATATTTAGTTTTTTTAGGTTATCTTTTGATAGATCATTTAAACCCAAATATTTTAATAAGATACTTTTTTGTAATTGATTTACTGTACTACCAGTTGTTAGCATTATTTCACTGATGTAATTATCTAATTCCAAATTTTTATATACGTTAGTAAATAAATCATTTGTCTTTTTAAAAGCTTCATAAATGTTGAGATCACCTAATGCGTATCTTTGAAATTCATCAGGTTTATCAAGCATTGCAAGCAACATATTATCTTTTAAATCATCTAATAAATTTTTATCACTTGTATCCATATTTAGATTTTCAAGTACAGAGTTGTAACTAATTTTCCCTTGCATAGCACTTAAGTCTACAAAATCAAAAACTAATCTATAAGTTATGCCGTTTATAGTAATTAATCTTTTAGTATGCCATTTATCGCTAAAACCATTGATAGATAATCTTCTATCTTGTTTTATTCTTTTTTTAAGAAAAGCCTCTTTTAAGTCTTCACCTAATTCATTCTGTAAAATTTTTGGTAAATCTACTAACATGAAATAAGCGTACATTTTTAAAGTACAAGTTTTATATTTGTTAAACTCATTGTAGGGTAAATCACTTTTTTCAATAGTTATATGAAAACCTTTTAAATTAAGGTAATCAAAGATATGTCCTTGTGAATTTAGATTGTAATATGGATATATATAATTCTGATCAGTTATAACTTCTTCATATATCTTCTTGATTTTTGGATTAAGTAAAATTGTAGAGTCATTGTAGAATATATGTTTACATTGAGTGGTTAAATGTATGTTGGGTATTTGTTTTAATTTATCACCATCTTTAATATAATCTTGATCAACCGAATCTATATTTTCTAATTTGGCTAATTCATAAATGCTTTTTAATTCAGGACATTTTTGATTTATTTTATAATCTATAGCTTTTAATTGAATTAATTGTCTATTTTCTAAACTTTTTAAATAATCAATGTTTATAGTTTTTAAATTACCATTGAATGCCGTATATTCCGTATCTATTACTATAGGACATACAATATTATCTTTATCAGTTATACGTTCTTCTTTTAATTCTTCAGGTAAAATGTGTTTAAAATATTTATGTTTCTGCTCTTTTTTACTATCAAAATAAGATGTTTTACCTCCTAATTGATAATTATAGTTTTTTAAAAAGTATAAAAATTGATTATTTCCAATAAATTTATCAGTGAGATCGATAATGGGTTTTTTATCAGACATTATCGCCTCCTTTATTAGAGGAATTTACATCATTTCTTAATTTATTTTCTTTTTCAAGATAAAAAAGTTTTCTACTTTCATGTACGTCTTCATCTTCATCATCTTTATAAGGACAAAATATTTTTAGTTTGTTTATTTGTGTTTTATTCATAGGAAATAACTCCATAATTATTAAGTTAAAAAACTTAATAATCAGGAGCTAAAAACATCTTTGAAATATTATAGACTATACAAAATACAAATTAAGGTTGTAACTGATAAAAAATAATGATAATTTGATAGATAATAAAATGATTACCTCGTAAGTGTCTATTTTATTTTTTATCATGGTTTCTAATCCTTGATATCTTTTTGTAAAGTCTTAATATTTCAGGGGTTTTCCGTGCTCCTGAATATTAAGCATAAACATACTATATGTTTAATTTTATCATCCTACCATAATTCATTATTTAAATACAGTATTTAAAGATTTGATTCTTAAGTTGATTTAAAGTAACATATTTATAAAGGCGTTTTACAGCGCTAACAACAAATTATTTTCCTAGTTATGCTAGGGGTCTACTGCTATAAGTGCCTCTGGCATGAAGTGCAATAGAGGTCTGTTGTTGACTTTGTAAAACCCCTAGCGCCAACTTTAACTAGGAGTTTTTTCCATGAAATATTTTAATGACGAACTAGATAGACATAAGTTTATCGATATTGCTTACTATGCCTATTGTAATGTACATAACCTCAATGAATTGTTAGTAGAAGAAACCAACAGCAAATATATTATCGTTGAACTTACAATGATAAGTGAGTTATACAAAACTGCTAATACTATTATGCGGGACAAATGGCACGATAAAGCTAAGTACTTGAAGCTTATCTATAATTACTAGTAATAGTGTTTACTCTAAAAGCTTTATTACTAGTGGTAGTTAATGTGAGTTTGTATTTACTTAAGTGTATTTTATTCCAACAACGTTATGATTTAAAGATAGTAATTTATATATCAATATTAACTTTATTTCTTAAACCTGTAATTGATTATAAACTAATGTAATTTGGTCTAATATTCAGGCTTTTCACCATATTTATTACTGCCATCTGTGCCTTTTTTAAACATAAGCCATAATATAACTAATTGACCAAATGGAGCAAATGTAAATAATACATACCAACCACTACTATTCATATCATGGAATCGTCTTACAGCTAATGGAAAATATTGCAAAAGCATTATAATCATACAAAAAAGTAGACTAGATAGATATACAAAGGCAAATATTCCAGTATTTGGTACAGAATCGACGGTATACGCCCAACCTAAAAAGACAATTATAGTAAATACTAATTTAACTATGTACTCTTTTCTACTACTACGTCCTTTAAATGTAAAAAACTTATCAAATAATAAATGATAAATATTATTCAACATTTCCCAATAAATCAGTTTGTGTAATATAACCAGCATCTAACATATATTGAACGCCTTCTTGTGAAGAAGCACTCTCGTCAAATGTCTCAAAATAACAAGCGACAGCTTCTGTAACTGTTAAAACACCAGTAGCTTTTTTAGAGGTTTTAGCTATGATAGCACCCATAGCAAAAGATGTAGCATCTTCAGGTACTACATTACATTTTGCAAAACCAAAAGTAAAATTACCAGCGAGCTTTAGATTATTGATTGTATTGGTAAAAATATTCTTACTTACAGCAATATTTTTAACATCAACACCATTGCTTTGAGCTTGTTTAAGGTAATCTTTTATAATTGCATGTTTTTCTTCTTTTGAACCAAAGAATAAATCACTTTGTTTTTTACCACCATCTATTATAGTATTTACACTTAGAACTCTGTTAATGAGAACTTTAATATCCTGAGTTACGTTTTGTACCATTTTAGCAATTTTAGCGTTACCTTCCCAACTTAAATCATTCCCTGAGACATCAAGAACTCTTAAGTAAGGGTGAGAACCAGCTCCAATGTGATAAGCCATACAATTAGCACCCTCATCACTTATATAGTTATTAGATAAATTCATATATTTAATATTATATGTTGCTGTCGGTGAACCTAAACGAAAGGTGTAAAACAAATTCCCAACAGAAGGGTCTCCAATAAAATTTTTACTAACATCAAATTTATATAGATTCAGTTGTTGATATTGTAAATGTTCTACTAATACTCCTATATCTCCGTCTTTAAGTGAAGAACTACTCATATCTATTACTTTGTCAGGTACTAAGTAACCATGTTGAGGATTAGATGTTCTCTTTATCAATTCTTTGTAATCAGTTTTAGAAAATGACTGTAATTCTGACATTGAAGTAACTTCATTTAATCTAGAGAGAATATTTTGAGAAGTAATATTCATATGTTGTCTAATAGTTTCGTGACTTAAATCTATAATATCGCTAGCTGAATAAAGAGCTAGTATAGGGTTTTGTATTTGCACGCATGTCTTGTCATCAAATCCTGTAAGACTCATCATCTCTTTAAGGCATATCAGTTGATTTTCTAAACCTCTATTATTTTTATTATAAAAACTTACTGCATATTCATAAGCTTGATTGACTTTATTTTCTGTATCTATTTGACGACTACTTTTCATAAATAAACATCCCAAAATTAATTAGCTTATCAATTGACGCTAGCATTAATTATTGGTGATGACAAGTTGAATGTAAATTGTAGTTTCTATTTTCTATCTGTTCATGGAGTTATCTTGTAACCGTTTTAACTATTTTATACTCTCCATTGTTAACACTCTCTAACCATTGACCGAGCTTCTCTATTGATACTTGTTTGTCGGTAAGAAACAGCCAGTTCAATATCTCGTTCTTTGCCAAAGTACCTTGTTGTAATTTTGAAGTATCTAGAGTCATAAAGTTGTTTCCTCCTGTTGGTTTATAGTATTTGTCATCAATGTAGTAACTTAATAAGAGATAGAATATATAGTAAATCAAACATTCTTAGAATATTCTTGGTCTACGTTGATGAATAAGTTTCCAATTACTTGTGTTTTTTGTTTTAGCTAAATGCAGGCCGTCCAGCATTACAAACTCTAAAGCGTTCATGAGGTGATCATTACCTTTTTTAATTTTACCTTCTTCATCTCTACAATACATACGCCACTCATCTAAGAACTTACGACAACTAGAAAATACCTTAAATCTTCCAGTTCTTATACGTTCTAATACCTTATCTACTGCTAGCTCTTTTGCGTATTTGCCAAGGACAATATTCATCCCGACTTGTCTGTACTCATCAAGTAGTCTTACGCCGTCTCTTTGACTGCCTTGATTAACTGCTGGATCGCATACTCCCGTCATCCAGTTACAACCCATAGGCAATAAATAGCTAGCATGTTGACTTGCAGTTAAACCGCTTGCTGAATATTCCCCGTACACATAAATAATGTCTTGGTCTCTATCTATTGCTAAAAACACAACAGCCGTTGGAGCAAAAAACCCAACATCCATGCCGTAGACTTTTGCCCAGTGATTAGGTATTTCAAAAATCTCATCCATAGGTACTACGAAATCTTTTTCAGGTACTTGGTATACAAGACCAGTACCAACAGTCGGTATTCCTTTTTCCCTAGCTTCAAGCTCATGAGGTTTTAACGTAGCTCGTAATCTATCTTTAGTTTCTTGTGCAAGATATGGGTTATCATCCCAAGTGGCTTGTATATAATATTTGCCGTTCATGATAGTTTCAGGAGTAGTTTTAATTACCTCTTCTGTCATTAACTCGGTTAAAGTTTTAGTTTGATTGTTGTCTTCTTGAGGTTGTGATGATCTATACTCTAAGAAATAAGCCATTAACTGCGTATATCCTTTTAAAGGAGTCATAGTTAAAATAAGTTTACCTTGTCCTTTTCCATCAACGTCAGATAACCTCATTTGACATTCTAAAAATACATCATGAGGAGCTTCTTCATCGAGATGTATTAAATGACATCTAGCACCTTGGAACTTCTCTCTACCTTGTTTATATGATTTAAAGTATAAGCTAGAAACTCCACCACTCTTATGTTTTACATGAACGTAGTCAACAGCTCCGTTAACCCCGGCGAGCATTGCTTTTTTCACTATCAAACTTGGATGTATTAAACCTTCAACAAATCCGTCTTCATGAGAATATCCGCCTAGTAACTTATACTGTAAAACGTTTCTTGTTATTTCGTAGTTCTCAGAAGCTACCCAAGCTACGATAGGATGATCAAACCTATGACCTTCCCACCAAGACGGATAAATACCAGTTAGATGCATAGCATCCTCAATACAACCACAATAAGTTTTTCCCGTTCTATTACCTGCTAAAAAAAGTCTTTCAATCGCTTTGTTACCAGCATTATGGAAAGATAATTGTTTCTCTGATGGTTTGTAATAGCAAAAATTCTTGTTTATAACTTCTTTTAATTTTTTTAGATTGATATTATTTTTCATCTATTATTTGTTCTATTTTAGATAATTTTTCAAAAGACAATTTTTCATACTCGTTATGATTATTTTCTTTTTGATTATCTTCAGATTTAGTTTTCATAATATCATTAATAGCTTTTAATGAACTAATATCTTCTTTTGGCACTAAATGTTTAAAAGAAACGTCAATACAACCATTTATTAATTGATAATGAACATTACTAATAACTAAATACTCTATTTCATTTAATAATTCTAATTTATGGATTTGTTTATCTTCAAAAGACATTTTTCTATATTTTTCCATAATAGAATCAATATTAAGCATTTCTTGATATGATTTTTTAACTTCAACAAATTGACTTTGATTATTCAAATTATCGATTACATTATCTATCTTTTTATCAATAGGAGTTTCAAAATTTAAAAGACATGTATTACAATGCTTTTTATAATGGTATTCGCTTAAACCAAAACCAGTTTGTTTATTTAAAACATTTAGATTTTGCCCTTGTTTAATCATTTTATTGATGTCAAAAATTACTTCTTCAACAAGTTTTCTTTCATTAAATAAACTACAAACTTTACATTTATTATTCTTCATCATCTGAAAAACCTAGTTTCTTTTCATATTCTTCAGTTAAATGAATAACTATATTGTTTATAAAATTATTTGAATCTTCTCTCATTCTTTTTATGAGTTCTCTTCTTTCACGTAAAACTTCTTCAGACATTTCACAATCTTGTTTATTTTGTTTATTCATAATTTTTTCTCTTCTAATTTAAATATAAAATAACTATTAACAGTATTTAAATCATCTGGACTATGACCTAAAATATCAGCTACATAACTTTGATTTGTTTTACGAGTGTTTTTATTAAATTCGTCACATGCTATAGTAGCATAAATAGCTCTCAAATTTTTAGGAGCTATTTCTCCTTCTACAAATTTACTAAAATGAACTTTAACTTTAAAACTTAGATCTTTTGAACAACAATTATGAAAAGCCTCTGGATCATTTAAATATTTTGTATGTTGTTCTTTAAAAAACCGAAAGTGAGTTATGAAATCATATGTATTCATTAATATTGGAATTATATAACTATCATAATATTTACTATCTTTAGTTTTTAATTGTCCTTTAAATATTAAATGTGAAGGCGTATGTAA
Organism: uncultured Gammaproteobacteria bacterium; assembly: GCA_964387745.1. Classification (GTDB taxonomy): domain Bacteria; phylum Pseudomonadota; class Gammaproteobacteria; order JAGOUU01; family JAGOUU01; genus JAGOUU01. The sequence continues at coordinate 9,943 of CAYLXL010000053.1, forward strand.
TTCAAACTCCGCAGTACAACCTATTTCTGCAACTCTTCTACCTGTTATAACTGCAAAACCCAAAACTTTATCTATAAAACTTTTATTTTGTATTAAAGAAATAGCTGTATCAATATAATTATTAACATCTTTGATAAGTCTCAAATTATTATGATTATATTTTACTTTTTCTTTATAAGCTTTTTTATACTCAATCATTTCTTCATTAGATAATTTTAAAATATTTAAAACTATCTTTTTATAGTCCATAGAAAACTTACTATTATTGATAGCTTTTCTATAAAAACTATAAGTTTTCTTTCTACTGCCTATAGTCTTATAACGAGTATCTATATAATTTTTCTCATCTATACATATATTTTGTACATTATCTTTTAACTCTAGATTTTTTAAAAAATTATCTATTCTAAGTAAAGTCATATACTAGTGTTTTAAATTGCTACGAACTGTTAAATTATTCTCTTTATGATAAGCATCGATAAAAGAAATATCATTATCACTTAAACCGCTTAAAATACGTTTTATAACACTCATATTCTTTTGTTTATATTTATCGTTATTAATAATTAGATATCTATTAACTAAAGTAGCACTAATAAATTTTCGATCTTTTATCGGTAAATTGGTATAATGTTCAATTATATCTTTTAATACGATCATTAATTCGTTTTCAGATTTTGAAGTATGTTTATTCTTATCTTTAATAACTCTATCTCTTTTCAAAGTTTTATTGATATATTTTTCAATTATCGGATTTAATAAATCTTGTTTAGTAATATTGTACTCTGTACAAACTTTATTAATAGAATCAATTGTAGAGTTTTTTAACTTTAAACTATTATCTAATAAATGATTCAAAACGTCTTTATTATCAGTAAAACTATACTCTTTTTTATAATTAGATATTTTTTGTTCTAAATCACTATTTAACGTTAAAGTCCATTGTTTTCTATTTCTTTTACTCATAAATAATACCATAAAATTAATACATATATTTATTATATCTATATACAAAATATAAGTCAATAGATAAAAAATAATTATATTCAAAAAAAAATATTATTAATTTGACAAATAAATAAAATAAATGTAATTTACATAATGTGATTTACAATATGTAATTACAATAATAAAAATTTAAGGTATATATTATGAATAAGAAAAATAATGATGAAATAAATGATTTTATAGATGTCGATTACGATGATTATTTAAGTTTTGCTAATTCACCGCTAAAAGATGACAAAGGATATATAAAAGCTAAATTGATTAAAATAGATAAGACTCAAACTATATCTAGACAAAATAGAACTACTAGAGATTTAGCCGATGATATAACTCAAAAATGTTTTAAATTTATATTTGATGTTGTAGGAACAAAAGAAAATATAACTATGTCTATCTTAACAGGAACTAATATAAGACCAGATAAAGTTTATATTAAAGCCAAAGGTAGAGGTAAAACAAAAGAACAACCCGAGTATAACAAACTAACTGAACTTCTTCTTAGATTAAATATTTTTACTGTAGATGAATTAGAAAAAAGAGACGAATCAGTATTATCTAAAACAGCTAATTTAATTAAAGCTATAAAAGATAATCCTATTTATATAAAAGCTAAGTTAGAGATACAAAATAATGAAACTACTTTTGAAACTCTAAATATTAAATCAATAGAAGTAATACCTTCTTTTTAAACATTATTAAATAATGAACTATAACATAATTTAGTTATAGTTCATTTAACAATATCCTTTTCAATTATATAAGGAAATTTAATATCATCTCCTAAACCTAAAAAGTCTTTAGTATTTCTTGTTATAAATAAACTTTCCGTGTATTTAGCAGTAGCCCATATTATAGCATCTGGTAATTTTACTTTATTTTCTTTTCTAATTTTGACAGTCAAATAGCTTATATCTTCATTTAAATCAATTATTTTAAAACAATTTAGAAACTCATCTATTATTTTATCATTGTTTATAGAACCAACTAATATCTCTATTTTAGTTATTATACTAATTTGAGGTGTTTTATATAAACTCAACTCTTTTTTAGCTTGAGAAAAACCATTCAAATAATCAATTAATATATTAGTATCAAAAACACCTTTCATTTATTCCATTCTTCTCTTAAATCTCTTTGATAACTTAGACCGTCTATATTTTTGTTTTTCCAAATACCAAAAGCTATTTCATAACTTTTTTTATTTTTATCGTATTGATCAATATAATTATTTAAAGCAGTTCTTATAATACTTGCTTTGGATGTTTTTCTGTCATTTGATAATTGATTTAAAAATCTTACTTGTGAATCAGATATATCGATAATTGTTCTCATAATAAAAAATTTATATTTATATTATATATCATTAAATGATAACATAAAACATATTCAACAAGCAACCTGTTGACATAAAGTTGTTCTAAAAGGAATTAGGAATGTTATTAGAAGGTATAGGTAATTATTACACAAAAGACCTATTCACTATTCTAAGAGCATTTAAAAGCTTTATAACAACAAATAATAGTTGTTTTCTTATCCTTTAAAACTATACAAGCACCAATAAACAGTATACAAACAACCTAAAATATTTCATCAATATACAAAA
>CAYLXL010000054.1:0-12437 GCA_964387745.1 uncultured Gammaproteobacteria bacterium
CACAATAGTTGGTTTACTACTAATATTCTCCCTTTAATTTTTGGTCTTTCCAATTAATTTAATAAAATATAGAAAAACACATATCTTTTATGTAAATTATTATTACTTTTTAAAGTAAAACAAATAGATATAATAACTATACAACAAAAATATATAAAATTATCTGAATATGCAAAAAATAAATCAATAACTTATAAAACTGGATGGAATCATTTTAAAAATAATTTAATTAAAGATACCTTTAAATAATACTATCTTCTAATGATAGAAAAGATTCTTTATTATCGCAACTTTTATTGAACAATAAATATATACTTTAATTGCAATTAACTGAACAACATTTTATTAAATCAAATAATACATTCTACAAAGAGTGTGATGAACTTGCTTTTAAATCAAAAAACCTTTATAATAGTTGTTTATATATCATTAGGCAAGCTTATATTAATAATAAATCAAATTTATTATATGATCTTCATCATCTAATGAAAGATACTGAACAATATAAGGAACTTCCAGCTAAAGTATCATCTTCAGTTATACTTATGGTACAACAAAACTTTAAATCATATTTTAAAACTCTAAGTTCATATAATAAAAACCCTAAAAACTTTACTGGTAAACCTATGTTACCTAAGTATCTTCATAAAACTGATGGTAGATTTATTCTATCATATACAAATCAAGCTATATCTAAGAAGATATTTAAAGTTTCAAACAAGATAAAATTATCAAAAACAAATATTGAATTTAAAACAAGAATTACTGATTTTAATGTTATAAATTGTGTAAGGATAGTGCCTAAAAATAATTACTATGTTATAGAATTAGTGTATACTATTAAAGAACAAAATAAACTAACTGATAATAATAGATATTTATCTATAGATTTAGGATTAAATAATTTAGCAACTTTAACTAGTAATGATAAAGAGATTAAACCTATTATCTTTAATGGAAAACCATTAAAGAGTATGAATCAGTATTATAATAAAACTAAGAGTAAGTTACAAAGTAAAATACCATTAACTGAAAAGAAGTTTTATAATAAAGAAAAAGAATGTTATGAAACAAAATTAGTTCAAATAGGTTCATCAAAAAGGTTAAAGAGATTACATTTAAAAAGAAAGAATAAGGTTGATAATTATCTTCATAAAGTTAGCAAAGAGATAGTTAACTTTAGTAAAGAAAATAATTTAAATACTATTATTATTGGAAAGAATGATAGTTGGAAGCAAGATATAAATATTGGTTCTAAAAATAACCAAAATTTTGTTAATATACCACACAGTAGATTTATAGAAATAATAAACTATAAATGCGAAATAGAAGGTATTAATTTAATATTACAAGAAGAATCATATACATCAAAATCAAGTTTTTTAGATTTAGATAATATACCTAACTTTAATAAAGATAATTCTATTAAACATAAGTTTAGTGGTAGAAGAATATGTAGAGGATTATATCAATCAAAAAATAAAAGTTTGATAAATTCTGATGTAAATGGTTCATACAATATATTAAGAAAAGCAATCCCAAACATATTTGATATGAATGGGATAGAGGGTTTAGGAGTTAACCCAATAGTAATTACTATAAAGAAATAGATATATAGGAATAATTTTCTATGATATTTCAAACTCAAACTAGAATTAATAGTATTCCCTTCTTTTAATCACTTAATACGGAGTTCTTTAATTTATTTTGGAAAGGCTGGTTAACGCAAAAAATGTTTTTTTTCAGTTTTTTGTAAATTTTCTATTTTTTCTAATTTATTTTCCATATTTTTGTATTAATAAAAATAAATAGTACAATAAACCCAATTAAAATTAAAAAAAATATGAGCATGGAAAAAGAAGCATACAAAAAAAATATAGTTATATTTTATCTAACTTTAGTGATTGGTTTAATATTATTTATTATTATTGACCAAATTAGAATTCATTATAAGGATATTAAGATAGATGAGATTAAAAATTCTCATATGAATTTAGTTGAGAAACAATTGCAAAAAGATATTCATTTATTAAATAACTCTTATAAGGATAATTTAATTTTATTTGAAAAAAGAGATTCTATAAGAAATTCTCAAATTAATATTTTAATTACTGCGAATATCAAATTAAAAAGTGAAATTAATAAAGAACATAAAAAAATTACTACTTTCCAATATAAAATTGATTCTATTGACGAACGTTTATTTTTACCAAATCCTTATATAGTAAAATAATATGAAAATTTTATTTATTTCTGATACTCACTGTTTTCATGATGAATTAACAATACCGAAAGATATTGATATGATTATACATTCTGGTGATTCTACAAATGCTAGAAATCAATTTAACAATATTCCAGAAGCTAGAGAATTTTTACATTGGTACGATTCGTTAAATGTAAAATATAAAATATTCGTGGCTGGAAATCATGATACCAGCATAGAACAAAAATTAATTAACCCAAGAGATTATAGTAGTATTTCTTATCTAGAACACGAATCAATTACTATTGAAGGTATTAATATATTTGGATCACCATATACTCCAGAATTTTATAATTGGGCTTTCAATGTGAGAAAAGATAGGTTACATAATTATTGGTCAGCTATACCAGATAATACCAATATATTAGTTACTCACGGACCTCCAAAATATATTATGGATTTATCGAAGGATATTAATGGTAAGTTAGAATTTTGTGGCGATAACGCTCTTTATAAAAGAGTTCTAGATTTAAAAGAATGTAAATATCATTCATTTGGTCATATTCATGAATCAGATGAATGTTATAATAAAGGAATTAGGAAACTAAATGATTCTAATACTATTTTCATAAATGCATCATGTGTTACAGATTCTAAATTTCATTTGGGGTTAACTTCTAAAGGTATTATTATAGATTATTAAAATGAAATTTTTAATTCAAACATATAATGGAAAAATAACTCATGATTTTTCATTTACGTTGATTCAATCAATTGAATATCAAAATTGGTTAAATAATGATAATGAATATATGAGTTATATATTGACTGATATTGAATACATGAATTATTTATTAACAAATAACCCAATTGATTTAATCCCTATTGGTTCTGTGGAATTTGTTCATGAATATTTTAAAAGATATTATGGAATTGAAAATATTAAACCTATTAATGTTCCAATAGAATTATTTGATTTTAAATATAGTAAACGAGAAATTTTTAATGGAACTGAAAAGGATGTTAAAAAATTATCTTTTGTTAAATCTAATGATTGTTTAAAATGGTATACCGAATTTACTGATGCTCCACCAAATGGTAATTTTCAAATTTCAGAAATAATAGAAGATATTGAATCGGAATGGCGTTCTTTTATTTACAATGGTAAGTTAGTTGGTTTAAATAATTATGGTGGTAGATTTGATTTATTTCCTAATGTAGAATTAATAAATGAAATGATTGATAAATTTTTATCTAACAAAAATAATCCAAAAAATTTTACTTTAGATGTTGGAATTAGTGAAAAATTAGGTACATTTGTAATAGAAGTTCATAATTTTTACTCTTGTGGACTATACGGATTTGCTGAACACAAATTCATACCTTTCATGTTTAAAAGAAGTTTTGATTATTTAAAATTACTTTATGGTAAAAGTACCTAGAAAATTAAAAAAGAAAATCCCTAAAGGGGTGTATTGTTACAGTTTAATTAATTGTACTGAATTTAAATCTACAATTAAAACATGTGTTTTTTATGATAATATTAAAATAAAAGATAAGCCGATAGAAACTCAAGATGAAATTGATTTAGAATTTCCAAATGAATACATTGGATTTTGTAAATTAGTAAAATGCGAAATTGATGACCAATGTAAATATTGTGGAATTAAAAGGTTTTATTAAAATGAAAAGAGAAAAAATTAAAATACCAAAAGAAACCAATAGTTTCAAATTTGATTTTACTAATACAGGAACGTTTGAATTAAATGGCGAAAGTTATGAATTTGTTGAAGATTATCCATCAAGAGTAAGTGATGGTGAAGATCATAATTATGTTTTTAAAAGAAAATCTGATAATAAGTTATTTAAATATTTTTGGTGGTATCATCACTCATCTGGAAATTATGTATTTGAAGAAAGAGAAATGATTGAAGTTGAAGTAGTAATTATAAAAGGTTATGGATGGAATGGTAAACTTTTTAAATAAAATTACAAATTAGTAACTTATTAACGTTTTATTCGTATATTTGTAAAAACATAATAAAAGTAAAATGGAAATTGAAAAAGTAATCGAATACCATAATGATATGGTTAGTTTAAGAAATCTTCTAATTGTCAATAGAATTGATTTTGAATGTATAGTCGCTTTAAAAAGATCTGGATGGATTTTAGGTAGTTATCTTAGTAATTATTTTGATATTCCAGTTTTTAGCGAATCTGAAATTAAATCAATACCAATTAATAAATATAAAAATATTTTAATAGTTGATGATAAAGTTTGTACTGGTCATAGCTTTATTAAATGCAGAAATAAATTATTAAAACATAACATTAATTTTAATATTAATAATGCTGTTTTGTATATTGAAGGTAATAAAATCTCAGCTTCAATATCAATTCACCAATATGTTAAAAAACTTAATCAAAGTAAAAAGATGTATTATGAAACCAATTAAAAATAGTAAAGTAGTAAATAAAAGTTAAACAATTTAAATTAATTAATGTATGCAAATTTTAAAGTTCAACAAAGATTACAAGTTCTATGATTCATTCGAATACCTAAAAGAACTTCCTAAAGACAAAAATCTTAAATTGGAAGAAGGTGCTTTTGGTAGTCTGTTTTTAACAGAAGTTCAAGATTTTGAAATTCCAGAAAAAACGTATTCAAATGATACTGATTTTATTAACCATGTTTTAAGTACTTATAGTAAAAGTAATAAAAGTGTTGGCATTTTACTTACTGGTAAAAAAGGTTTAGGTAAGTCTTTTACTGCTAAATTATTATGTCAAAAATTAAATTTACCAACAATTATTATTGATAAACAAACTAATTCTGGAATGTTTGATTTATTAAATCAAATAGAACAAGAACATATTGTTTACATTGATGAATTTGAAAAAATATTCCCAAGAAGTGGTGGTGGAGGTGATAATGATAGTTCTGGCAAAATAACTCAAGAAAGTTTTCTATCTTTTTTAGATGGTAATACGACTTCTAAAGTAAAAAGATTATTCATTATTACTAGTAATGATGATGTTAATTATTATATGATTAACAGACCATCTAGAATTAGATATGTTAGAGAATATAAATCAATTTCAAAATCAATTATTCAAGAAATTGTTGATGATAAATTAACTAATAAAGAATTTAAAGATGATTTAATTAGTAATTTATCAATTGATGAATTAAATATTGATTCATTAATTGAAATTATAAATGAAATTAATATCAGTAATAAACCATATACATACTTTAAAAGCTTCTTCAATTATACTGTTGAAGAAAGTGAATTTGATATATTTTTAATTAGTGATAATGGAAAAGTTAAATATTTAACTAAACGAAAGTTTACTAATAGTAATTTTGAATATTATAAAGCTTGTACTTTAAATTTAGGTGATGGTTATTATAGTGAAAAATTCGTTGAAGAAGTTAATTATAACGAATCAATATTTGAAGGTTATAAATATGATGGTAAAGAAAATAAAATACCATGTAAGTATTTATTCAAACAAAAATTTAATAAAATGGACTTCATTCTATAATGGATAAAGAATTATTAGTGTTATCTGATAAAATTAGGGAGTGTATTTATTCAAAACAAAAAGAATTAAATTTAAGTTTTGTTGAAGATACACACACTTACACTATGAATGATATTGAGGGAAATCCAAAAACGGATTTCCCTTCTGTATCTAAAGTGCTTAAAAATTTTTATATTGAATTTCCAAGTGAAGAAATTTCTTTTAGAAAAGCTAAAGGTAATATTGAAGAACAACAAAAATTATTATCTGAATGGAAATTTGCAGCAGACTACTCAATCAATATAGGTTCTAGAACTCATTATTTTTTAGAGAAAAAGTTAATTTCAAGATATAATAACTTTAAAGAAGTTAGACAACCTATATTTGAATGTGATGAGTATCAGACCTTAACATCAGAAACTATGATTAAAGGTGGAGATAAATATATTGATTTAATGCATGATAGAGGTGCTGTTTTAATAGATACTGAAATTATATTGGGTGACAATAAATTAGGTTATGTTGGACAACCAGATAAAATTTGGTTAATTAATAATAAAAATAATGATGGTTATGGATTTATTATAACTGATTGGAAAGGATTACCATTAGATACACCAATTTTAACAGAATATTGTTGGAAAACTATGGGTGATTTAACTAAAAATGATAAAGTCTTTGATAAAGATGGAGAATTAGTAAATATAAAAAATATATCAGAAGTAAAAAATAAAAAATGTTTAAAAATAATTTTTGATAATAAAGAAGAAATCATTTCCGATTTTGAACATAGATGGTTAGTTTATACCGAGAGTTGTGGTATAAAAAAAGAAATGATTATGACTACACAAGAAATAAAAAATTATAATGATAATCTTATAAAAAGGTATTCATATAAAATTTTAAAAATTGAAAATCCAAAACCAATTAAAAGACCTAATATATCTCTACCAATTGACCCATATTTATTAGGTGTTTGGTTAGGAGATCATAAAATAACAGAAGCAAATATTGAAGTTTGCAACGAAATTAAACGTAGAGGATATGAAATAGGTAACGATGTTTCAGATTTAAATTTATTAAAAAATAAACATATACCAATAATTTATTTATTGAGTTCTTATGAACAAAGATTAGATTTACTTAGAGGTTTAATGGATAGTGATGGTTATTATAATAAAACAAGAAAAAGATTTAGTATAACTACTACAAGAGAATTTATGGTTGATTATTATTTACAACTTATTTCATCACTTGGATTAAAACCAACTGTTATAAAATATATTAAAAAATTTAATGGTGAAAAAATAAAATGTTTTAATGTTGAATTTAACACAAGTGATTTTAATCCGTTTTTAGCTAGAAATCAAGATATTACAGTTGTTAAAATTAAAAATAAATCTAGTTTTAGATCAATATTATCAGTTATTGATGTTGAATCTATTCCAACAAAATGTATTGAAGTTGATAGCATTAGTAATACTTTTTTATGTGGTAAAACATTAATAGTTACTCATAATACTAATAAACCAAAAAATTTTGAAACTCAATGGTATACTAAACAAATGTTAAAACCATTTGAAAAATATCCAGACACTCAATTAAGTCATTATTACATTCAATTACCATTATACGCTAGATTATTTTTAAGTATGTTGAAAGATTCTGAATTTAATAATTTAAAATTTTTAGGTGGTGTAGTTGTTTTATTAAAAGAATGTGGTAATATTGTTGAATATAAAGTACCTAATGATTTTTTTACTAAAGTAAATGAATATAGATTTTAAATAATTAATGCTTCTATGTAACTTTTTAAACCCGTTCTAATTTATTGTTAGAACGGTTTTTTAATTTTTAAATCACTGAATAATCAATAGTGTATAAAGGTATATAATCAGTTCTTTCAGATTCTTCTTTTGATAAACTTACTTTTAATGTATGTTTCATATTATCTTTAAAAACTGGCACTTCTATTTCATAATTACCAACTTTATCTCTAATAGGTTTTAAAAAATCTGTTACATCATCATATTGTGGATCTAATATATAATTATATTTATTTAAAAATTTATCTAAATTATAAGCAGCTTCCCCATAATTGTTAAATACCTTTTTAGTTTTAGTTTCGAAGTCCTCAAAAAAAGTTTGTAATGTTGACATATTTATTTTGTTTATATAGTTAAATAGTTTATCTTTGTAAGATGAAAGGATATTTAATAGCGGAAAATAATAAAGGACAAATTGTTACCTTATACGGTAATGGTTGGCACAATTCTAATAAACTAGTGAAGATTATTTCAATCCCTGATAATATAGGACATTTACACGTTTTCAACAACCAATTAACCTCATTACCAAAAAAATTACCTAAAAATTTAGAAGAATTAAGTTGTGAAAACAATAAAATTGAAAAACTTCCAGATTTAAGAGAATATAAAAGTTTAAAATATATTTGGTGTGATATGTGTTGTTTTGAAGATTATATGTTGGAAATGAAAAATACAAGATTTGATTTCTTTTGTTAAATTAAAAAAAATAATTATATATGGATAATATTAAATTTGCATTGGATGATATAGTACTAGTTCAAGAAACTATGTCAAATATTAATTCAAGAATGGAAATAATTACAAAAGACATAATAGGTAAGTTACCTATTATGATTGCACCTATGGATAGTGTAATAAATGATGATAATGCAAAATTATTTAAAGAACATGGGTTAATCACTTTTTCAATTAGAAAACCTGAATTAAATAAGGTTTTTTATAAAGATGTTTATTTTATTGGTAATAATTTATACGATTACACTTCAATATCATTGCAACAATTAATTGAAATCAATGAAACTAACAATATAATTTATACTGGAATATTAGTTGATATTGCTCATGGTGGTTTACAATTATTGTTTGATAATGTTAAAATTTTTAAAGAAAAATATAAAAATGTACCAATTGTAGTTGGTAATGTAGCTAATCCTGAAACATACAGAAAATGGTGTGAAATATTAACTAACATAGATTCAATTAGATGTTCAATTGGTATTGGTTCTGCTTGTACTAGTGCCGCTAATACAGGAATATTTTACCCTATGGGTTCTCTTATTAAAGAGATTTATGATATATCTAAAACTATGGAAAATACACCAAAAATAATTGCTGATGGTGGAGTTAAAAATTTTGATGAGATAAATAAACTTATTAATTTAGGTGCAGATTATGTTATGTGTGGCAATATATTTGCAAAGTCATTGGAAGCTTGTGGTGATGTTTATTGGAAAGGTATTAACGTTACTAAATTTAAAGAATTCTTTTTTAAACATAAATTTAAATTGTATAGAAGATACAGAGGTATGAGTACAAAAGAAGTTCAAAAGAACATGGGTAAAAAAGAACTAAGAACATCAGAAGGGATTTCTTTTAATATTGATATTAAATATAAATTGGAAACATGGGTTGATAATTTTGATAACTATCTTAAATCAGCCATGAGTTATTCCAATTGTAGAACATTAAAAGAATTTAAAGGGAAACAATCTTTCATTATGATTACTATGAATGCATTAAAATCTTTTAAAAAATAATATTATGAAAAATATTTTAATAGCAAAAAATATTGATAACAAAATTGTTGAATTTGGAATTAAAGTAGGTGTTGATTTTTATATTCATGTAGCTCTTAAACAATTAACAGAAATAATTCATATTCCAAATGAATTAGAAGCTTTATATTGTTATAACAATATATTGACTTCATTACCAAAATTATCAAAATCATTAAAAGTACTAGAATGTGAAAATAATAACATTAAAAAATTACCAAATTTAAGAAATTTTAAAAAATTAATTTATCTTGATTGCGACATTCAATGTTTTGAATCTTATATGTTAGAAATGAATAATACTGATTTTAATTTTTATTGTTAAAATATATTAAAAAAATAATAGAACATTAGATAAAAATTATCTATATTTGTTAAAATTAAAAGTTTAATAACATCATGAATCACACAGTAATTTTAATAGGTTTATTCATTTGTCATTTTTTAGCTGATTTTACACATCTATCAACATCATGGATGCTAAATGCTAAAAAATTAGGTACTCCATTATTCCCAATAATGATTCATGCTTTAGTTCATGCAACATTAATGTTTACGTTTATTTGGTTTTACCATAGTTATATGTTAAATAATTTTAGTGGAATAATGATTGAAGAATTTAATTTATTTATAACACAATTTACAACTCATTTTACAATTGATGTTTGGAAAGGTTATATGAATAAGTATTTTCCATCATTACAAAATCAAGCTAATAAATGGCATTGGATTGTTTTTGGTTTTGACCAATTACTTCATGCGATAGTGATAATTATTATATCAACATATTAAAAATTATGTTATAATGGAAATTAAAGAAAAATGTTATGAAATAGATTTGAAAAAAATCGAAGATGGGTTTTTGTTTTCAGAGATATTTTGTTATTCTGAAAATAGAAATGAAGCTAAAACTAAATTATTAAATGATATTAAATATTTTGATTTAAGATTAAAACATTTAAAAGATGAAATAACATATTTGAACATTCCAATAATTAGGAAAAAAAGTTTAGATAAAGTATTATTTGAGGATAAAATAATTTTAAAATATCAACTTAATGAAATCTTAGAAAAAAGAAAAAGAGATATAGAGTTTGATATTTTACTTGAAGATAAGAACATTACTCATTGTTACATAATGAAACGTGGTTATTATTACATGGATGGTTACTGCGGTTATACTTCTCAAATTATAGATGCTGGAATATATATAAAATCGGACGCAGTTCAACATGCTAAAGGTTGTGATGAAATTATTTTAATAAAAATCAAAAATAATGAACATAATAAAATAATTAATGATAAAATAGAATACTTAAAAACTAAATTTATATAAAATATGATGACAATTACCGAAATTAAAAAAGAACTATACAAAACAAAACCATTAGCTAATTTTAAGTACATTAGAAAAGGTTTTGCTTACTATTCTTGTGATTTAGAACAATGTAAAGTTGAATTTGAAATTCCTATTAATGATATGGGGGATTCAGATTTCTTACCAGTAATGAACGCTCAATTGTTAAACAGATGGATATTGGTATAAAAATTTTTGAAGATGAACATACTGTATTGTACAGAGGTTTTAATAAAGAAATTATTGATTTGCATCTTAATACAGAAAAAAATAAAATGATTTTTGTTTTTGATACTTGTGAAAATTTCTTAAAACAAGAAATTAATTATAATTCAATGTTATTAGCAATGTATCAAATTTATGAAAACACTACCAATGATTGGATTATTGATTTTTACAATAATGTATTAAATATAAAAAAATAAAAAATTCACCTTGGAACATATATGGAAAATAAAAAAACAAGATATTTCTTCGCAGCGACAATGGGTTATACAATAAATAAAAGCTCCATTCAATTTCAAAATTTTATGTTTAAAACTAATAATGGTGAATTTCCGTCTATGGAAATCATAATGGATAGATCAGATAAGAAAGATAAAAATATGAAAACTGAGGTTATTTTATCTATTAGTGAAATGTCAGAAAAAGATTTTAATGAATTCAATGAAAATTAATAATGAGAAAGATACCAATAATACCAAAACATGATTTAAGTAAATTGAATGAAGGCACTGGTTCTTCAAATACAAAAGAAGATTGTAATTGTGAAAATTGTAAAATCCTAAAAACTAGAAGAGATAATATTTTTAGTTCGCCAATAAATAAATTTAAAAGATGGTTAAATAATAATTTTTAAATTTGGAATTGTTAAATTATTATATTATTTTTGTTTAAAATTAGATGATTGTTATGAGGTACAGAATCAAAAAATATACAAAACTTGATGGTAGTGAATATTTTAATGCTCAAGTTAAAAAATGGTGCCCCGTTTGGGATTACAAAGCACCGAACTATCAATTTACAATAACTTTTAAAACGAGAACGAATGTTGAATTTACCACAGAACCCCAAATGGGATATAGCACGTGTTAGCCACAGTACATTGGTTAATGCTGATTGCTTCGATGTTTTTCCTTTTATTGAGGAAAAGAGTGTAGATGCTATTATTTGCGATCTGCCTTATGGCACAACTGCTTGTAAATGGGATAGCGTTTTGCCTTTTGATTTACTTTGGAATGAATACAAGCGAATTATAAAACCAGATGGAGCGATAGTTTTATTTGGAAGTGAGCCGTTTAGTAGTATTATGAGAATTAGTAATTTGAAAAATTATAAATATGATTGGATTTGGAATAAGAAAAACAGTGGAAGTGGATTGCTTGCAAAAAAACAGCCTTTGAAAATATGTGAAATTGTGAGCGTGTTTAGTTTTGGAACACACAATTATTACCCACAAATGGTAGAAGGCAAAATGAGAAACAAGAAAAGCTATGGTTCTAAAATTGGAAGTGTTACAGGTGAAATAAAAGCAGGGGAGGATAAATTTAATAGCCTATACTTTCCGAAAAACATTATTGAATTTAGTAACGCAAACCAAAACGGCAAAGAACACCCTACTGAAAAACCAATTGAACTATTAGAATACCTTGTAAAAACATACACTAATGAAGGAGATATGGTTTTAGATAACACAATGGGTTCTGGAACAACAAACCTTGCTTGTTTAAAATTAAATCGCA
>CAYLXL010000055.1:0-11350 GCA_964387745.1 uncultured Gammaproteobacteria bacterium
CAAAAGCTATGTGAGCGCCTGGAAGTATCACTTTAACAACATAGTTGATGACGGACCTCTAGCCCCTGCGTGAACATTTACATTTTCCAAGTGGTTCCACAAACTATACAAAGTCATTAAGAATTACTTAAGCCAATATATGAGATTATGGAATCAAGGGACGACACTTTCCAAGAGGTCTAAGATAGGACATTTTCCAAGTGGTTCCACAAAAATTTCTAAACCTTAAGGCTTCCTTAATATTTAGTCTGTAAGATTGCTTCAAACTATTCCAGTAACTATATATTATGAAAAACAAAGTAATCTTAAGCCTTTTTTTAGTCGTTTCACTAATTTCAGCTGGGCTATATTTCAATAATCAAGAAGTTAAACCTTTACCAGCAAAAGTTTTTGGTTATCCTGGTGCTATTCTAGTAAAGAATCAAATTGACTCCAGCTCCGTTGCTACCCCCGAAAAGTCTGCAGCTGTAACTTACACCAATCCAAACTCAGCAGTTACTAAAAAAGGGTCAAACGAACAAGACTCAGATAATCAATCAACCAACAATAGTAATAACCAGAAGACCTACGAGCTTAAGAAGAATCCAAAGTCCGTTAATTTTAAAAACGGCGTGAAATATATAGGTGAAAAGCAGATAAAATTAGATATCATCGACCCAACTACAGGTAAAAATAAAGTTGTAAGCGTAATGAACTTAGAAATCGACAATAACTATAAACAAGCCTTACAGAATAGAGCCAAACAAATTATTGCTAAAGCAAATACCACCCGAGCTGAATTCAGCGGATCTGTTTCGATTAAATCTGAAAAAAATTATACTGATACTAATATAATCTTAGCTACAGCTCCTAAAGTTGAGCCTAAAGTCGAGCGTAAAGTTGATCTGGGCATGGCCAATGTTCCTGTTTTAGATCAAGGACAATATGGCACCTGTGCTACTTTTGCTGCTACTGCTGCTTTAGATGCTAGAATGAATGCAGGTGATTTTATTAGTCAACAATGCACCCTTGAGCTTGGCGTCTATTTACAAAAAAATAATCCTGAAGAGTTATCTGGTTGGGATGGTGCTATGCCTGATAATGTTTTAGGACGACTCAATAAATACGGGGTATTTAAAAATGAACTATGCCCACATACCTATGGTAATACTACTGCTTTCATGAGTCCTAGCGAGTACTTGACCTATACTCAGTCTTTATGGTCCGATAAAATAAATTGGAAAATGATTCCTGAAGTTCCTGAACACTTCAGTCCAACAACTGAGCTGGGTAAAATTAAAAAAGCTTTAGATTCAGGTCATCGAATAGTTTTAGGTGCATTTTTAGACATTAGAAAAGGGGCTGGTGATATGATTGATGCCAACCATCCTAATGGTTTATGGAAACTACCGCCAGCTTTTTTATTGGAATCTTACATCAAAGAACTATTTGCCAGTAACAACGCAAGCGGGCATGCTGTGATAATTACCGGCTATGATGATAGTAAACAATTATTTAAAATAAGAAATTCTTGGGGAACTACTCCTGGAGAAGATGGGGATTTCTACATGACTTATGATTATTATTTACAAATGAGTATGGATACACAAGAGATATTGTAATTATCAATCAATCACGCTTTAATTAATAACTTTTTATTTGTGCTTATATCAAATCGTACTTTTGCTACAACACTGAAACGCTGTCAGGACTTACGCAAAACTCCTACCAGCCCGGCTGAAGAGCCGGGATCTTCTAAAAACAGGACTTTCTCCACTTAACCCTCTAACTTGTCATCTCAACCAAACGCGAAGAATGGAAAGCTGAAATCTATCTATAAATCAATTAATTATGAAATATTTAACCGTTAAGGTTTAGATAATACTATTCCAGTAATATAAGACTTAAATCTTATAAATATACATGGGTTCTTTATGAATAATAAGCCAAAATTAATTGTTTCATTGGTATTAATCACTCTATTTTTAACAAAATTTTTTAATAATTCGGAACACCATAAATTTGAAACTAGCTCAACTAGTAAAATTTATAGCATAGAACAACATCAAATTTTACCTAATATAACTAGGCCACAAATTATTAGTGATAACAACATATCATCTTCTAATAGCCAGGGAACTCAAAAAATTGATGGAATGATGGGCGGATCACCTAGTGAATTAAATAACAGTTTAGATTATCAAGTTCAAACTTCTAACTTAAAAGAGCATAATAAAACCTCTATGACAGGTGTTAAATATTTAGGCCAGGAGAGTGTAACTTTAAATAAAATTGTAGATCCGTTAACCGGCCAAAACAAAATTGTGAACATGATTAAGTTGCAATTAAGTGACAATTTTAAAGACCATTTACGTAACAAGACAAAAAAAATATTAGCTAAACTTAACGATGCACAAACAAAAGATTCTGAACCTAAAACAGTTTCAGATTATAGTTTTACTGCTGGTCAATCACTCTCTGATACTTCTAAATTTGATCTTGGTATGGCTAATGTTAAAGTTTTTGATCAGGGGCAACATGGCACATGTGCTACTTTTGCTACCACAGCGGCATTAGATGCTAAAATGAACGCAGGTGATTTTATTAGTCAGCAGTGTACACTAGAACTAGGGGTTGATATTGAAAAAAATTATTTTAATGAGCATAAAGTTAATAAAGAGGATGATCAAGCTGATCCTTATTTATCCGGTTGGGACGGTTATAATGGAAATGATGTTGTTTTAAGTAGATTAAAAAAATATGGTGTCGTTAGTAACCAATTATGTCCTCACGCCTATGGAGATGAACAACTTGCTATGACTCCAGATGAATACTCAGTTTACAGTAAATCTACCTGGACAAATGAAATTAATTGGAAACCTGTTACTCAGAGTGATAAATCTAGTGACCCTAGTGGAACTGAGGCAATTAACAACATTAAGAACATACTTCGCTCTGGACACAGAATAGTTTGTGGTATTCTTCTTGATACAAATAATGCTAATGGTGATGCGATTAATGCTACATATTCTAACGGCCTATGGAAGCTACCAACAGCTGAAAAACTTAAAAGTTTTATTGATCAACTCGAAAACACTGACATAGGAGATGGTCACGAAATTATAATCACTGGTTATGATGACACTAATCGAGTCTTTAAAGTCAGAAACTCTTGGGGTACAGAAGCTGGTGAGAATGGAGATTTCTACATGACTTATGATTACTACTATTTATTAAATGACGGCGCAGAAGAAATCTTATAAATAATTCTTAAGCCTCAACCAAGAGATCTTTATTGGTTCTAATATCAGACAAGATCTCTTTTAATTCAAAAACAATTTCATCCATGGTCAATTTATAATTTCGAATTTTAGTATTATTTAATTTAGTTAAATGAACTTGTTCAAGTTTTAACTGCTCAGCTATTTGCTCTAACTCTGTTAAGGTGCAATATTCTTGTGAATTATCAGCATTCGGACCGTGATTTTCTAAAAACTCTGCCGGATTAAAAATACTTTGTGCGTTATCATGTGATCTATTAAAAGCTTTTTGTTGATCAAAACTTTTATAATCATATTGATCTATTTGATCAAATTGCTCAAATGGCTCAGGCTCAACAACAAAACTAATCTCATTAGTAAACTCTGATTGTGGTTTCGAAGTCTTAGGTTGTTTTAATAATTGATCTAATTGGATTCTAGCACCAATTATTGTATAACCTTCATCATATAATAATTCTCGGATATGTCTTACCATCACGACGTCCTCTCTTTGGTAATAACGACGATTACCGCGACGTTTAGATGGACGAAGTTGCGGAAACTCTTGCTCCCAATAACGTAAGACATGTGGCTTTACCGCACATAAAAAAGCAACTTCACCAATGGTAAAGTAACGCTTATTAGGAATTTGTGGTAACTTCGTCTTCGAGTTATTCATTTATTAACTTATAAACTTATAAACTTATAAACTTAAATCTTTGTTTCAAGACTATTTAGTTTTTTCAGGGGCTTTATAGCTTTCGACTTTCGACTTTAACTTTTGCCCAGACTTAAAAGTAACGACGCGTCTAGCAGTTACTGTTACTTCTTTACCCGTCTTAGGATTGCGACCTGGACGTGGCTTTTTGTCTCTTAAGTCAAAATTACCAAACCCTGATAATTTTACTTGTTCACCATCTTCAAGTGCTGCACGAATTTTTTCAAAAAAAACATCAACAAAATCCTTCGCTTCCCTTTTATTCATAATGCCAAGCTTTTCTGATAAATGATCAGCAATTTCTGCTTTCGTGACAGCATTCATAGTATATCCTCGTTGTTTATTCCCTTAACTGGCCACCTAACTTGTTTGTTACTGCATCTACTACTTGATTGGTTATCTCAATTATTTCATTATCTACCAGAGTCTTATTTGCTTCTTGTAACGTTACACTAAATGCAACGCTCTTAAAGCCTTTTTGTATCGAGCTACCCTGATAAATATCAAAAATTTCCATTTTCTTCAATAAATCGCCGGCTGTGTTCTTTACTACATCCATTAACTGCTGAGCAGTTACCGAATCTTCTAATAAAAACGCGAAATCTCGTTTTATACTCGGCATTTTAGAAATTTCTTTATAACAATTATAGCTGGGCATTTCTAACTCTTCCAAAGATAATTCAAATAAAATCACTGAATTATCAATATCAGTTTTTTTACTAACCTGAGGATGTAATTTGCCTACCCAACCTACAACCATATTATTAGCTATTATTAAAGCCGATTGGCCCGGATGAATGCCACTGCATGTTGTATAGCCAATATTGATCATTTTTTCTTTCTGCAGATGTTGTTCTACCCAATCTAATGAACAGAAGCTGACATGCGGTAGGTTCAACTCAGCAAATAATACCTCAAGATCACCCTTGGCATCAAAGAAATCGACTTTAGCTGATTTACCGTGCCAGTTTTGCGTGTTCGCACTTCCCGCTATAGCTCCAGCTAATTTTGTTTCTTCACTAATAGTATTATCAGCGTTTAGATAAAAACATTTACCAATCTCATAAATTTTTAAACTATCTACCTGATGATTAAAATTATATTCAATTGTTTTTAATAGCCCTGGACACAAACTTTGTCGAAGCTCCGACATCTCGTTAGAGATCGGGTTTTGTATCTTTAAAACACTACGCTGAGCATTTTTGTAATTATGTGGGTTAAAATCCGCCTGTAAGCTATTATCAATAAAACTATAATTAATAGTTTCTAGATACCCTCGTCCCATTAATAAATTGCGAATATTACTATGTAAATTAGCTTCTGGAGTAATACCTATTAAATCTAAACTTCTTACTGGCGTATTATTAGGAATATTGTTATAACCGTGACATCTAGCTATTTCTTCTAATAAATCTTCTTCTATATTAAGATCAAATCTATAACTAGGTATCGAAAAGCTATAAGTTGCATCAACATGACTTAAAAGCTCAAGACCTAAGCTCGTCAAAATATTGATCACTGTATTGCTATCTAGCTCTATACCCAAAACTCTTTTAATTCGAGCATGACGAAGCTTAATATTTTTTTGCGTAACATATTCTGCATCTACTGCTGTTTGGATCTCACTAACGACGGTATTGGCAGTACCAGCTATTTCTAGCAATAAACTAGTCGCTCGTTCTAGAGCCCATTTATTTAATAAAGGATCAACACCACGCTCCCACCTTTGCGAGCCATCAGAAGAGATATTGTATAATCTTGCTTTACCAGTAACTGCATCTGGCGTAAAGAAAGCACTCTCTAAGAAAACATCTGTTGTATCACTAGATATAGCAGACTCTAAACCGCCCTTGATACCAGCTAATGCTAAAGGCTTATTTTTATCGCAAATTACTAAATCTGTTGTTCCCAATTTTAGTTCAGTGCCATCTAGTAAAGTCAAAATTTCTGCCGATTTAGCAAACCTTACTATAATTTCACTGTCTATCTTATTGAGGTCAAAAGCATGCATAGGTTGACCAAGCTCTAACATTACATAATTAGTCACATCAACTAATGGATAAATGCTTCTTACGCCTGCACGACGTAATCTTTCTTGCATCCACATCGGCGTAACTGCCTTAGCATCTAAGTTTTTAATAACGCGACCGCTATATCTAGGGCAAGCTTGTTTTTCTAAAATACTTATTGGCAGTTTTAATTTTGGATCTATTTTGTGCTGAGACTGAGCGCTTTGATCAAATGGTTTAATCTCTGCATCGCTAAGGTTATTTATAGCTGCAACCTCGCGAGCTATACCACGAATACTCAAGCAATCACCACGATTAGGGGTTATAGATAGCTCTAAAACTTCATCATCTAATTGTAAATATTGATACAGATCTTGATCTAATGGCGTACTAGAATCTAACTCCCAAATACCAGCATTTGTACTCTCTTCAAAGCCAAGTTCAGATTGCGAACATAACATCCCTTGTGATTCAACACCTCTAATTTTAGAGTTTTTGATTTTTATCGCACCATTTTGTAGGCTTGCACCATTTACAGCCAGAGCTACTTTTAAACCAGCCCTAACATTCGGCGCACCACAGACAATATTCAAAATTTGATTATTATATCTAACATTACAAACCTTTAGGCGTTCAGCATCAGGATGTTTATTTACCTCTAATACCTCTGCGGTAAAAACATTAGAAAACTTCTTTGCTGCAGAGCTGATGCTTTCTACCTCAAGTCCCGCCATAGTTAATTGATCCATCAATTCTATATTAGTAATAGCAGGATTAACAAACTCACGTAGCCAATTTATACTAAACTTCATTAAAACCTCTACTCTCTACTTAAACTGTTTTAAGAATCTAACATCATTTTCGTAATTTAATCTAATATCAGGTATCCCATAGTACAACATTGCAAAACGTTCTATACCAGCACCAAAGGCAAAGCCTGTGTATTTTTCAGGATCAATATTCACGGCAGAAAGTACATTAGGATGAACTACACCACAACCCATTACTTCTAGCCAGCCAGTTTGTTTACAAATACGACAACCTTTAGACTGACACTTTATGCAAGCAATATCAACTTCTGCGGACGGCTCAGTAAATGGGAAAAAAGATGGCCTAAATCTTACGGCCAGATCGCGCTCAAAGAAGTTTTTAAGAAATTGAACAATGACGCCTTTTAGATCAGCAAAAGTGGTAAATTCATCAACCATCAAGCCTTCTATTTGATGAAACATTGGCGTGTGAGTTAAATCAGAATCACAACGATAGGCTTTACCAGGCGCTAAAATACGCAAAGGCGGCTTTTCGTTTTCCATCGTTCTAATCTGTACTGGCGAAGTATGACTGCGTAATAACATTTTTTTAGCAAAGATATCTTCTAAATAAAAAGTGTCATGCATGGCACGCGCTGGATGGTTTTCTGGAGTGTTGAGCGCAGAGAAATTATAGAATTCATCTTCAACCTCAGGGCCTTGTCTTAAGGTAAATCCTATAGAAGCAAATAACTTGGCAAATCTATCAATCGTTAACGTGATCGGATGCTTATTACCCGTTAATATGGCCCGCCCAGGTAGAGTAACATCAATTTTCTCAGAACTTAATTGATTATTAATTAGCTCTTGCTCTAGTTTAGCTTTTTGCTTATTTAATTGCTCTTGTATTTTTTGCTTAGCTATATTAACAATTTCACCTACTTTTGGACGCTCTTCAGGCGACAATTGGCCAAGATTTTTAAGTAAAGATGTTAATTCACCTTTTTTACCCAAATAGTCTACTCTGATTTGTTCAAGGTTTCTTAGATCTTGTTCTTGTTCAATTTTAGTTACAGCTTCTGAAATTATATTTTCGACATCCATAATGCGCGCATGCCCTAGTCTATTAAGATAATAAATTTTTGCTACAAAAAAGGCGACTTAAGTCGCCTTTTTTAATTTTGTTAGTCTAACCTGCGTTAGACGAAACCAATACTACTGAGCGTTAGCAACTTGCGGTAAACTAGCTTTAGCTTGTTCAACTAATTTGCCAAAAGCAACTTTATCATGAACAGCTAGATCAGCAAGAACTTTTCTATCTACTTCAATCATAGCTTTTGCTAAACCGTTCATAAATTGGCTGTAAGACATACCAAATTCACGAGCAGCAGCATTAATACGGACAATCCATAATGCTCTGAACTGACGTTTCTTTTGCTTGCGATCTCTGTAGGCATATTGACCAGCTTTGATAACTGCTTGTTTAGCTACTCGGTAGACACGACTACGTGCGCCGTAATAACCTTTTGCTAATTTTAATACTTTTTTGTGACGGGCTCTTGCCGTAACACCACGTTTTACTCTTGCCATATTCTTTTATTACAACCTCTTAAATATTGATTAGACCCCAAGCCCTTCTAAAAGCTGGCTTACTCTGCCCATATCACTGTGGCTCACTTGAGACACACTCTTCAACTGGCGTTTGCGCTTTTGAGCTTTTTTGGTAAGAATATGATTTTTAAACGCTTGTTTACGCTTAATACGATCACCACCGGTTTTGATAAAACGCTTGGCTGCGCCTCTATGCGTTTTAAGCTTAACTTTTACTTTTTTAGACATTTTTACCTCTTTAGCCTCTAACTAGAAATAAAATTAAAATTACTCTGTTAGGGAATGCTGTTGTTGTTTATAGCATTTTTATTAAATAATAAAGCAGCAGTTTTACAGCCACTTTAAAACCAATAGATTATATCAAATTTTGAGTATATTAAAAGTTTATTTGACTTTATTTAGTCTTTTTTGGTGCCAGTACCATAATAATTTGCATAATTTTACGAGCTGGAGCCAATTGACGGTCTTCATACTTAGGTGGCAGCTCAACAATTGCAAATTCTTCTACGTGCTTCTCAATACGCTCAAATAAGCCTCTAACAAGGTCCTTATGGGCCATTTCACGACCACGTAAACGAACACTAATTTTAACTTTATCCCCATTTTGCAGGAACTCAGTCATTTTTCTTAACTTGACTTTGAGATCACCCTCTTCGGTCCCTGGTCTAAATGTTAGTTCCTTGACTTGAACTTGTTTTTGCTTCTTGCGTGCAAGCGCTAATTTTTTCTGCTGCTGGTACAAAAACTTATTGTAATCCATTATGCGGCAAACTGGAGGTTTAGCAGTTGGAGAGATTTCAACTAAATCCAAATCAACTTCTTTAGCTCTGGATTTTGCCTCATCAATAGTAACGATGCCCAAAGCCTCGCCTTCAACGCCAATCAATCGCACCTCAGGTGCACGAATATGATCATTTAAACGAACATTCTTCTTGCTGGAATTACTGTTACTGCTATTTTGGTTACTACTAGTACCACCGGGTCTATTGCTGCTAATAATTTTTACTCCTAAATATAATCAAAATACATTGTTGTTATCTATTTTTAACGTAGATTTCTACTCTCTTCTTGGATTTTAGCGACGAAATCTGCTAAATCCATAGAACCCAAGTCTTCGCCAGATTGACTCCGTACGGCGACCTTGTTCGAAGCGACCTCTTGATCTCCTACTATAAGTAAGAAAGGCACCTTTTGTAAAGTATGTTCTCGAATTTTAAAGCCTATTTTTTCATTTCTAAGATCTATTTGGCTTCTAACTGAAGCTTTTAACAATTGATTATGTAATTCTTGTGCGTAATCACTTTGTTTTTCAGAAATGTTTATTA
This sequence comes from uncultured Gammaproteobacteria bacterium, assembly GCA_964387745.1. Taxonomy (GTDB): domain Bacteria; phylum Pseudomonadota; class Gammaproteobacteria; order JAGOUU01; family JAGOUU01; genus JAGOUU01. The sequence goes on from CAYLXL010000055.1 coordinate 9,652, forward strand.
CCACAGCCTGCACCGGCGCCAGCCAAACCGGGAACTTACCAGCGTAATGCTCTATCAACACTCCCGTAAATCTTTCTAGAGAACCAAAAATAGCCCTATGCAACATTACTGGGATTTGTCTTGAACCATCTTCAGCAATATACTGCGCCCCAAGCCTCTCTGGAGTAGAAAAATCTAATTGCAATGTTCCTAAAGTCCATTCCCGGCCTATACAGTCTTTAACAGGATATTCAATTTTAGGACCATAAAACGCGCCATCACCCGGCTGCAATTCCCACTTCTTGCCAGTCTTATTTAAAACATAAGTTAAAGCTTCTTCGGCTTGATCCCATAAAGACTCATCACCTATTCTTTTATCAGGTCTCGTTGAAAGCTTTAAAGCAACATCAGTAAAGCCAAAATCAGCATACACTTTGAAGACCAAATCAATAAACTTTTCAGCTTCAGAGACAATCTGATCTCTGGTACAGAATATATGGGCATCATCTTGTGCAAAAGCACGAACTCTAAGTAAACCGTGTAAAGTCCCCGATGGCTCTTTGCGATGACAGCTACCGAATTCAGCTAATCTTAATGGTAAATCTCTATAACTCTTTAATGAATTATTGAAAATCTGCACATGACAAGGGCAATTCATTGGTTTAACAGCAAAATCTCGATCTTCAGTACTCGAGGTAAACATGTAATCCGCATACTGATCCCAATGCCCTGACTTTTCCCATAGTGTGCGATCCACGATCTGAGGTGTATTAACCTCTAAATAACCATGTTCAATCCAGGTTTGACGCATGTACTTAACAAGGTTCTGATAAATTGCCCACCCTTTAGGATGCCAAAAGACCATCCCTGGGGCTTCTTCTTGCAAATGAAATAAATCAAATTGCTTACCTAACTTACGATGATCTCTTTTCAAAGCCTCTTCAATACGTACTAGATACTCTTTTAACTGCTTTTGATCGCCCCAAGCTGTGCCGTAGATGCGCTGTAACATTTCATTATCAGAGTTACCACGCCAATAGGCACCAGCAACTTTAGTTAATTTAAAGGCTTTTAATAGACCTGTACGCGGTACATGGGGGCCTCGACATAAATCAGTAAACTCGCCCTGTCTATACAGAGTTAACGTTTCCGTCGCCGGGATATCACGAATGATTTCAGCTTTATAGACTTCGCCTATTTTAGTAAAAAACTCTATAGCTTCATCACGAGTTTTTACTATTCTTTCGACAAGATGATTCTCATTAACAATTTTAGTCATCTCATCTTCAATGGCAACTAAATCTTCTGTCGTAAACGCCCGCTCAAAAGCAAAGTCATAATAAAAGCCATCAGTGATAACTGGGCCTATAGTAACTTGTGCAGAGGGGAATAATCTTTTAACAGCTTGAGCTAATAAATGTGCGGTTGAATGCCTTATGACTTCAAGACCGAGCTCATCTTTGGATGTAATAATCTGTAAATTAGTATCTTGATTAATAGTATAGCTAACATCAACTAAATCGTCGTTTACTTTAGCAGCTAATGCAGCTTTCGCTAAACCAGAGCCAATTGACTCTGCCACTTGGAATACTGAAATGTTCTTATCAAATACTTTCTTGCTGCCATCAGGTAAAACGACACAAGGCATACTTACTCCAGCGTATTAATTGGTAGGCGCGATTGGACTCGAACCAACGACCCCCACCATGTCAAGGTGGTG
>CAYLXL010000056.1:0-8799 GCA_964387745.1 uncultured Gammaproteobacteria bacterium
TGCTGATTACCATAAGCTTATTTGCGGAGAAAAAACTTATGGGTAATAGGAAGGCTTTTGCGAGGGATCTCAGTAGCTGAAAATTTACAAAAATTGTAAACCCGTATAAACAAGCCAGACTCTGTTATATACGGCTCATTAACTCTTGATTCTTCTTTATATTTTTCTCACAGATAACTTAACATTAAAATTATCATTGTTTTCATGCCTCTCTTTTAATTGCTTAAAACAAGTATCAATTATCTATTTGCCAACTGCTTCAATAAAACCAGTTTTTCCATTATGAAAATAAATTCATTTGTAGATAACATTTCACTATTTAGTTCTCAACGCATATATAGCATAGGTAGAAATAAATATATGTAACAAACCATCGGAATTATCTGGAACTATTTATCTAGAAGCCTTCCAGCTTGATTTAAGCAACGAAAAAGTTTATCTTAATTCATAACAGAAGGAACAATTATGGCAATATGGTTTAAAGAAACTTCAATCGAACTATTGAACAAACGAGGGAGAAATACCATGGTAGAATTCCTCAATATTAAGTTTACAGAAATCGGTAATGATTATTTAGTAGCAACAATGCCCATTACAGATCGAGTTCGCCAACCCATAGGTATACTCCATGGTGGTGCCAATGTAACCTTAGCCGAAACGGTCGCTAGCACTGCTGCTAACACTGTCGTTGATATCGACAATTTTTACTGTGTAGGTTTGGAGATTAATGCCAATCATATTCGTTCCGTAAAAGAAGGTATTATAACTGCTAAAGCATCTGCTGTGCATTTGGGCAGAACGACTCAAATATGGCAAATTAACATCTTTAATCAAGAACAGAAAATAACTTGTATTTCTAGAATGACGGCGTCTGTTTTATCTAGGACCTAGATAAATTGACTCTTACCAAATTATGCAAAAACCTAGTCACAGATCATGCCTGTTAAAAAACTAAACAATGACCATAAAAAAAGTTTACTTCAGTATCTATCAAATTACCAAGATAGTTCATTATTCATGTTAGGTAATATTTACCAATCAGGAATATATTTTGTAAATCAACCTTATCATGCAGATTACTTTGGCTCGTTTTCTAAAGAGGGTAATATTAATGGCGTATTAGCGCATTATTGGAATGGTAGTTTAATGATGCAAGCAGAAAGCAACGATATACTTGCAGAAATTATCGAGTTATTTATATCTTCAGTAAATCGACCAATAGCTCAATTACTTGGCCTAGACGACCAAGTACTCTATGTGATAGAAACACTGGGGTTTTCTGATGCTAATTTCTCTTCTAATACTCAAGAACAACTTTATCGCATCAATTTAGATGATTTCAATTCTCAACATAGTGATATAAAAAATTATTATTTAGTTCCCGCGGCTGAAACTGACGAAAACATTCTATCACACTGGTTAAGAGACTATGAAATCCAAACCCTTAATGCAGAAAATAATCAAAGTTTATCAGAGTACATTAAAAAACGTGTCATTCAAATTCAGAGTCAAAAATTTTCTCACGTTTTGAACATTAATAAAACACCTGTAGCTTTGTGTGGCTCTAACTCTAATCTTAAAGCTGTTATTCAAATCGGACCAGTTTGGACTCCACCAGAGCATCGTAATAATGGCTATGCCAAATTATTATTAACCGAAGTTTTATTAAAGGCTCGAGAAACTGGAGTTAGAAGAGCCGTATTATTTAGTGATAACCCTATTGCTATTAAAGTTTATACCGCAATTGGGTTTAAACATTTCGGCTATTATAGATGGACTATTTTGAAACATCCGCTAACTATTAATAAAACTAATAAAACGCCTAATCTGTAATTACTGGTTGATTCTGCCAATTTTGATAATCGAAATGCCACCACTCTGTCGGCAAACCGATAAATCCATGTTTACTCATAATTGATTCTAATAACGCTGCATTCGCTCTGATCTGCGCATCAGGATGTCTATAGCTCCTATGAGCTTGCTCTATAAACTCATCAAATTTTGTTGGCATCGCTATGTCTTTGCCAGTCTTTAAATCTATTAAAGTAACATCTACGGCTGTCCCACGCGTATGACGACCACCTTTAGCAGGATCAGCCACATAACGCTCATCTGGCATTATTTCCCACATAATTTTTTGCACATACAGCGGGCGATACGCATCCCAAACTTTAAGACCTACATTATGTTTTTTAAATTCTTGCTGAGCTTTTGATAATTCGGCGGCAACATCTTTTAATAATTTACCATCTGCAAAGTCATAAACTTTTTTATGAAGAAAATTATCCGCGGTGGCATATTTCATCTCAAGAGCGATGGTATCGTCTATCGATTTGATATCGACTAAATTAGACGCTTTTAACGAACAAGTTGTAAATAACATGATAAATATTAACAAACTATGCAATAGTTTCCTCTCCATCAATAATTAAGTTTTTTACTTATAAACTCAATTGGCTATGAGAGCCAAGCCTTACCAAGTCTAAGGTGGCTTTGTCAGGTTTTCTATATTTTAGAATCAAATCAGGCTTAAAGTGACAATCTCTGTGGTCATGCCTATCACCTGTCAGTTGGTGATCATAATAGCGTTTGGGAAGAGGTTTATCAAGCACAAGTAAATTGACAGCTTTCATTAATATAACATCTAGGTTAATGCGATATTTAAAATAGTCTTTATAATCTATGGCAGGTAAGCTTTGTTAAATCTTAATTCTTATTCTGTTAAATGTTGAATTATGGTTAATAGTATAACAAATTGAAATATATAGGTTATTATAACAATTTTGTTAAATCTTTATTTTTTCCTTGTTAAATATTGCATCTTTGCCTCCCCTTAACCGATTGATACTGGATAATATGTCGATACTATCGACACAAAATGTTAAATGTTGTATTATAATTATGTTAAATGTTGATTATATTATTTAATCATAACATATTGATATAATTGTGTTAATTTTAAATTTTGTTAAATGTTGTAATTAAGGTTGTTAAATGTTAGACAAAAACTTTCCCGTTAGACTTGTTCAGCCTCTTTTTGATTCTGGTTTAATTGATCTCATATTAGAGTTAGAGCATTTACGTAGGAAAGAAATAAATGGTACTACTCATAAGCTAGTATTTGAACAGCTAAAAAACTTATTTCATATCATGGAGAGTGTTGGTTCAGCTAGAATAGAAGGTAATAATACAACTGTTGCTGAGTATATAGATGCTAAAATTGAACAGCCAAATAATTCTGCTCCTAATTTTAAAGAAATCAGTAACATTGAAAAAGCAATGTGCTTTATAGAGGACAATGTTAAAGATTATAATATCAATCGAATGTTCGTGAGTGAATTGCATAAAAAAGTTGTTGAAGATTTACCATTACCGCCAGAAGGTGAGGGTGATGCTAATCCAGGTGCTTATCGTTCTAGAAATGTAAAGATAACAGGCTCTTCTCATGAGCCGATGGATTGTTCAGCTATCAGCAGTTGTATGGATGAGTTATTTTCATTTATTAATAAACAGGATGAAAGTAAATATGATCTTCTCAAGACAGCAATAGCGCACCATAGATTTGTATATATTCATCCTTTTTCTAATGGTAATGGTAGAACTGCCAGATTATTTACTTATGCAATGTTAGTAAAATTAGGCTTTAATGTTGATGTAGGTAGAATTTTAAATCCGACAGCAGTATTTTGTAGTAATAGAAATGATTACTATGAATATTTAGCTAAAGCTGATAGCGGTGACGATGATGGAATATTGGAATGGTGTGAGTATATGCTCAGTGGCCTTAAAGCGGAAATTGAAAAAATAGATAAACTCTTAGATTACGAATATTTAAAAGACACTATATTATTGCCTGCTATAAAATTTTCATTAGAACGACAATATATAACAGATACAGAATTTAAAGTATTAAAAATAGTTATTAATAAACAGGTAGTACAGAATAAAGATTTTCAGGATCTTTTTCAAGGTAAAAAACCTGCTCATATATCTAGAGAAATAAGACATTTAATTGATAAAAAAATGCTACAACAGGAACAAGAAGGCACTAGGAAATATGTTATTAGATTTGATAACAATTATTTAATGAGGAGTGTAATTAAATTATTAGGCGATAACGAGTTCTTACCAGAAAATGAAAAGTTATAAAGATTATTCAGTAATATAATTAGTATATCTTATTAAATTTAAGGGATTTTATAACTATGGTTAAAGCTAATTTAAAAACAGGTAGACCTACTAAATACAGCTCTAAATTGGCCTCAGATATCTGTGATGCCATTGCAGCCAATACAATCATAGCTTATTCTTTTTTTTGTACAATTATCAATCAGTTATACCATCAAAATAAAAATTCTAAAGCATATAACACACTAGCTACTTATTCATGGAATGATTTTATTATTGAGATGTATGTACAACTATCAACACTTAGATCATGATTGTTATTCTACCCAGCGAGCTACGCATTAGATTAGGCTCTCAGCACTACACACATCTAGCACCTCAGAACTCTATAAATGCACTCAGAAATTTGCTCGTATAGGTTTGAATCTGTTAAAGTGATTATATGTATTTATTTTTTGTAATCTTATGATAAATTTTGAATTTACTATTATAGGCGCCGGCCCTGCCGCTATATGCGCCCTCCCGGCTTTGATATCAAGAGGTATTAATCCCAAAAAAATACTGTGGATAGATGCAGGTAACTTTAATGTTGGAGCTTTTGGTACAACTCTAAGCGCCGGATCTAGCTTGCCAGGTAATACAACTGTTGAAAGCTACCAAAAAGTTAATGAAGCCATTTACAAAATATTTCCAGATTGCAAACCCTCCAAACTATTTTTGATGGATACACTCCCTCTTCTCAATACTTGCCCCTTAAATATAGCGGCAGAACCTATGCAACATATTTCTGATTATTTAAAACACAAAGTTCAAACTATCCATGGCTTAGTTACAGACGTGATTACGGTTAATGAAGGTTTTAAAATTATAATTAAATTAGCGCAAAGTAATATAATAAAAGAAATTTCCTCAAAAAAATGTATTTTAGCTATCGGTGCCACCCCTAAGACAATCAATTTGCCTAATAAACATCGTCAAATAAACATGATTGAAGATCCTAACATAATTTTTATTAAATCTCGTTTACAGGAATACTTATCTCAGCATCCTAATATTACTAGTTTTTCTGTGATTGGCTCCTCGCACTCAGCAGCTCTTGCTACGATGAACTTATTAAATGCAGGTATAAAAGTTAAGCAATTTATGAATAAGCCTTATAAGTTTGCTGAACTCTGCCTATCACCTGAAGGCATAAAATATACTAAACATGACAATACCGGCTTAAAAGGCGAAGTCGCCTTATTTACAAAAAATTTATTACATAATAAAAATAATAACTATGAGCTATTTATTGGTGCTAATCAAAAAGAAAGTGATGAACTGATAAGTAATAACTTATGTAACAACACGCATCTACTAGCAACTATTGGCTATTCTACTGCCCCTACTTTAAAAATTAATAATAAATTATTAAATCAATTTAAATTTGACCATCAAACTACTGAATTTTTTGATATTAAAAATTTATTTGGGTTAGGTATTGCATATCCATTGCAGACAACTGCTCCAGATGGTGAAGTAGAATTTTCAGTAGGTTACGGAAAATTTTGGAATACGGTCAATCGACCTGATGTAATAAAGACCTGGAAGTTAGATCAATCTATTGCTAGCTGTAAAGCTAGTAGTTAACAATTATAAAATAATACTTTTAATTATCTGTATAAGTTATGTAACTGCTCAGCGAATGGCGTCAACTTAAGAACTTATTTTATGTATTGTAATCTCTGTCAAGGCAGCCATGCTGGCGCAGAACCAAGATAAGTTCAATATTAGATTCCGGTTCAGCGTGATTAAAGCCGCTTGACCGGAATGACAAATCCATTAAGTTGACGCCATTGGCTAAACAATACCTCACAAAACTACTGCATCCTCTTTATATAATACCTATACCCATCAGGATTAGCACTTTTATCTTCAGGTGAAATTAATTTACCTGCCGTATTTAATTTTTTTGTTTTACCATCAGGCTCTTGTGATTCAACAAATGGCACGCAACCAACGTTAGTTGCAACTGCACCATCTGAGGCTATCCTAGGAAATAAATAACATTGTTTGGTAGTATCCGAATATAAGACATATAAACAATTAGTATCTTTATCACATTCACTATAACATCCTTCTAAAGATACATTTGCTAACTGGTTCAAAGCACGCTTCTGTGCTTTAGACTGCTCAGTAGCTTGTCCACCTGCTGCTGTAACTTTAACAAATGGACTGATATGGTTACAAAAACTACCGTCTGATAAAGCACTATCTCTAGCATAAGCACCATTTGCAGTTTTACTTACAGATCCAGTTACTTGATCAAAGATTGGCGGGAAAACAGCTTGATAAATAATTTTAGGTTTTAATGCTTTTACCGCGCTCGGACCGCCCTCTGTGGCGCATACATTGTTTGGTTGTAACGTATATTGATCAAACGTCAGAGCTACTACGGAACCTTTCGAAAAGTCTCCAGCCGGACTAGCATAACATTTACCCGCTGTAGAGCCCTGCGCAGGTGTAAAAGCATAACATCTTACTTTATCAGCCCCAAGAGGAGTCGGTAAAGCCGCTTTAGTTTTACAAAAATATTGAGTATTCGGATTAGCTGGGGCTACAGTTAATGGAACGAAATCCTTAGTATGTAATGAGAATTGTACGGAGCTTTTCATTTGTTCAGCAGTCATATCTGTAGTTGGCGTGCTATCGAGTAACCTGATATCAAAGCTTTCTACAAATGGTCTTGCTAAAGCAGCCTTAACTTCTTCACCACCCTCAATTGCACATAATAACTGATCATAAGTAGGAGCTGTATCAGCAGTCCACGAAGTTGTAACATCAGCGCCAGCTGTTATGTTACCTTTACTAAAATCTTTTATATAACATTTACCCATACCAACAGCAGAAGGAATATAGGCAAAGCAACGTACTATCTTGTCATTACCTACAGGTAAAGCTGCAAAAGTTGCATTTCCACTTACAGTTTGAGTTTTACAAAACACTCCACCTTGCGCTGAGTTTATTTTACCTAGCTCAAGAATAGGGTTTGCAGCTGCGTAAGTGACTGATTTAGATACAGGTGCAGCAGTGGGTACATTTTTAATAGGCATTGGGTTAAATAAAGTAACAATTAAATCGTCTGGATCATATTCAAGTTGCTTATTTTGATCATGTCCCAAATAACGGAAAACCTGGAATACTGTACTATCAAAGTAAAGTGGGAAAGGGCTAATCAAATCACAATCATAATTTTTTTCTGGCTCATACTTTTCAACAACTCCTTTTAGAATACACTCACCCGTAGTACTAGTTCTAGAACCGGTTACATAATTAGTAATCTTAAATGCCATACCCGCACACGAACCCGCTGTTGCCTCTTCTTTGTCAGCACATTTTTTTGCACACCCATCTAAAGATTCAGTAGTTATCTCACCATAACGTCCAACCCAACATGAATTAGACTCTAGATTAAAATATTCATAATTATCTGGGATCATTTTATCTGTTTTTGATGCAGGGACATTAGCAGCAAAAATTGACTGGTTTATTAATATAAAAACTACTGTTATCAATATTTTTTCTATAGAGTTTTTCATATAGGCCCTTTATTACTGTTTCTTATCTCTTTTGATGTAATATTTATACCCTTCAGGGTTTTGCTTCTGGTCATTAGGTGAAATCAATTTGTTTTGAGTATTTCTCTTAGTTATAACTCCACTTGGTGTTTTACTTAAAACAAAAGGTGAACAACCAGCATTAGTCAAAGATGCTCCATCATCAGCTACTTTTTTAAACATATAACATTTCATACTTCTTTCTGAATATAACACATAAGTACACTCAGTCTCCTGATCACAAGCTGCAAAACAGTCACTAATTAATAAATCTTGTGGATGATCATTAACTCTATCAGCTGCAGTAGTTTTTTTCAAAAACTTCATCGATCTCTTTTTGGCTTTGGTTATATTGTAGAATACGCTATTTGGATTCAGATCAGCTCGTAAATAGGGGCTAGTGGCATTACAAAAACTTCCATCTGGATAATTAGGATCGCGCTCATATCTCGTGCCTGCCGCGCCTAACACTGCCCGACCTGTGACTAAATCAAACTTAGGTGGGAATACCAATTCATAATTGTAAGCTGGCACAACTGGTTGGGTCACTGTACTAGGCGTAGTAACCGGCTCTACTGTAGGTGCAGGCGTTGGTGCAGGCACTACTGTCGGCGTAGAAACTGAGGCCGGCATAGTGGTTATCGCCATAACTTCAGGTACAACAGTTGTAGTGCTTACGGTAACTGGTGTAACTGTAGGCACAGCTGGCATTGTAGTTGTCGTCGCAACTTCAGGCACAACTTTTGTTGTAGTCGCCACCTGTGTTACTGTCGGCGTAGTAGTCGTAACTGTAGGCGTAACTGTTGTTGTACTAGCAGCTACAGGTGCTGCTGTCGTTGTAGTAGTTGCTACAGCTGTTACTACTGGTGTAGTTGTCGTTGTGGTCGCCGCAGTTGTTGTAGCTTTAGGCGTAACTGTTGTTGTAGTGGTCGTAGCTGGCATTACTGCAGGTGCAGATGTAGTTGTCGTTGTGATCGCAGTAGTTGTTGTAGCATTAGGTGTAGCTGTCGTTGTAGTGGTAGCCACTGGCGTCAGAGTCGGTGTAATTGTCGTTGTGGTCGCGGTAGTTGTTGTA
>CAYLXL010000056.1:8899-9997 GCA_964387745.1 uncultured Gammaproteobacteria bacterium
GTCGTTGTGGTCGCGGTAGTTGTTGTAGCTTTAGGCGTAACTGTTGTTGTAGTGGCAGCTATAGGCGTTGTTCCAGCCACGGCAACGCTACCTAAAGCAGCTCTTACCGTACTTCCACCTTCAATAGAACATAGTAATTGATCTACTGTGGCAGCTTTGTGCTCAGTCCAAGAAGTAGTAACATCTCCTCCTGCGCTTAACTTACCTTTACTAAAATCTTTCACATAACATTTACCGATTTGATTGGCTGCAGCAGGTGATACATAAGCAAAACATCTTACAATAGTCTTATTACCAGCCACTAGAAGAGGAAATTCCGTAGTTGCAGTTTCAGTTTCAGTTTTACAAAAAATACCACCTTCACCTGAAGTAATCTTACCTAATTCAACCTGATTAGGATTACCTTCGCTGTAGATTAATAGTTTTTCTTTAGGAGCATCTACAGGGGTTTTTATAATTGAGTCTACACTAGTAACTGTTGCAGTTGCTGGCGTAACAACAAGAACTCTTGGGTAAGGAAGCAATGAAAAATAACTAGGGCTAAAATCATCTATGGCGTATTGCTTTTCTAAGTTTTGATTATGCTGTTGATATACGAATAAATTAAAAACAGTACTTTCAAATGTTGCAGGTCTAGGATCTGCCGCATCACACTCATACAATACATCTGCTGTACCAAAAATTGTATAGGATAACGCGCTTTTTAAAATACAGTCTCCTCTAGTTGCACTAGGTGAACCTGCTTCATAAGTGTTAATTTTAAATGCTATACCTGCACACGACTTCTCAAGTTTTTCTGCAGCTATACATAGATTGGCACAAGCTTCAAAACTCTCATTAAATCTCACCTCATCGAACCTGCCCAACCAGCAAGCTGGTGATTCAATGTTAAAATACCTATATCCAAGCGGAATCGCTTTATTTGTACTATTAGCAACCAAAGGCTCACCAAAAGCTTGAGAGTTAATAAAAAATAAAATCAATGTAAAATAAATTTTATTCTTTATTTTAGCTCTTATCCCAATATTAATCATATAATTAATCATATAATTTATCATCTATTATTTAAATTATCTAAGAAGATCTTCTTCCAAAAAT
>CAYLXL010000057.1:0-9491 GCA_964387745.1 uncultured Gammaproteobacteria bacterium
TCTTATAAATCAAAATCTCAACTGGATCCTGACGCTTTTGTCGTGTTATTACAGTATTTTTAATAATATATTTGGACGACAAAAGCTCAGGATTGACGGGGTTTGAGCGTCTATTATTTGTGTAGATACTGATGTTTATAAAAGGGAGAAAATTATTTGCTTCGCAAATAATGCCAGAATGAATTCAGTGGTGTATCCATTACCCATCCACTCAAATCTTCATAGACCCGCATTTACAACCACTCCGAAATCTTACCCGAACTCATAAATAATTCAAATAATTAAAACTCTTAAGCAACAATTAATCTTACTATGAGAAAGTCTAGCTATATAAATAATTATTAAATTAATGAATTAGTTAACTGGCTTGCAAAAGCACCTCCAGGTGCTAAGTTTAATAATAGTAATAGTATGTAGTATTCTGACTGTAAGTTGTTGATTTTAATATAAGAGGTTGTTATGCCAAGTAGTAAAGGCGATAGCGGAGAAGGACAAAAAAAAGGCAAAGTTAAAAAACACGACGAAGTCCTACTTGTGCCTGGTGGCAAATCGGCTGCTAGTGTTACGTCAGAAGCGGTAGAAGAATTCGACGCAGAAGAACCCACAGGGGCCGCTTTTGATTATGATGCTTATAAAAGAGCTCAAGAAACCGTAGAGCAGAGACTTGCAAAGCTAGAAGCAAAAAGTTTTGATGACTTAACCGAGTCGCTCGCTTTCGATCAACATGATAAGTTAAGACGTGAACAATTAGGTAAAACAGATTACCCAAGTTTCTATCAACGATGCTTAAGTGGTGATTTACCAAAGCTTGAGTTGTTATTAGGTCACTTTAGAGACGGGCAAATAAACCCATCATTTAAACGAGAGTTAGAAAAAACTAATACTAACGTTTTAATCAGAATTTTGAAACAAACAGCTGATAAGTATAATAATTTACTTAGAGATAGAAAAGCAAGTCCAGAACTGCAAAAAGTTATGCAGACTTTATTGTTTGAAACAATAAAAAAAACCATAAAGGAATTTGATACTCGTGAAGAAAATGAAATTAAAGCAATAAAGCTCGAGGCTTTTAAAAAAATTGCAGAAAAACTCGATCAAAAAGATCCTCAATCATTAAAAATAAAAAAGATGATTGAAGAATATGACAAGGATGGTGCCGCAATAACCTCGAAACAAATTGAAGATGAAATCAATTGGTATAACCAGATAAATCAAGACAAACCAATAAAAGTAGAATATTCAGATAGTTATAGAACAAAAATAAGGGAAGTTAAGCGTAAGTCGTTGTTAGAAAAAAATGCAGCAATCGCTGGCATGTTGAAATTGGTTCAAGAACCAACGATAGAAATTCAAATAAAACAAAAAGCTCAGGAGTTGCGAGAAGAACGTGAAAAACTAAAGCAACAAGAGTTTATTAGACGTAATGATAAAACAACGAAAACAATTAGAACAAAACAGAAAGATGGAACGTATAAAGTTAATCAAGTTCGAATAGATTTCACTAAGAAATACATTGATCCTATAAATAATAGAATAAAAGAATTAATGGGTGAAATTGAATCTTTGGAACGTTTGAGTATTACTGAGAAATTTGCTGATTATCAAAGCCCTGATCATGCAAAAGTTGGGGATTTAATGGAAGGCATATATCAGCAAGCTTATGGCGCTGAAGGTTTTGCTCCGCAACGTGATGATATGGATGCTTTACGCCAACTACATTTATTATCTTCTTTAGAATTTCAAGTAGGGCGTAAAGAGTTAAAGATTCATTATGACAGGATTCTAAAAAACTTAGGTGTTACCTCACCCGCAGATATAGCATTGCCTGATGGTAGCCCTTTTTATCAGGAATATATGAGGCTGCGTAATTTTTTGTTTGAAATGAGAGATTACTTAGAGTCAAGTTATGGTGAGTCATTTTTACCTAGCTCGCAGTTTGATGCTTATATGACTGAACTCGCTAACGGTTCAGCTAGAAAAGTCGCATGGCGTGATGTGCCAGGTCAAAAAATGTCATTATTGATTACAGGTAACAATACCCCTGTTTGTAGTCTTGGCGGGGCTCGTAGAAGAGCTGATGAGGGTGGGTATTTTGCGCGAGCTATGCTGATTAATCTTGGTAACTTTGGTGATATTAAGTTTGGCTTTAACCCTATAACAGGTCAAGCTTTTGCGATTAAAAAAGAAACTACTAGTAAATGGGCAGACGGACGTTCAGGTCATGCATTTGAATATTTTAAGCGGAGTGAGGGATATGGCGAATTTCAAGATGAAAGCACTAGAGAAGAATATATTAATGAACGAGAGGTGGAACGTCGAGCTGGGTTATTAGTGGGATTTGTTCAAAGAAGTAGAGATCAACAAGAAAAAATTCAAAAAGCCAAGAAAAAAGGAATTAAAGATAAAGACGCTCGAATAGTACTGCCGCATAGATTATCACCAGCTGTATTGGAAAATGAATCGCGCCCGCGTTTACCCGAACAATACAGAGTAAATTCAACCATACAGAGATTATTGCCAGAACCTCAAGATCTCAAGGATTATCTTGAGGAACTATCAGCTCGACAAGTTGCAGCAGGAGTTGAGACTAGGCAGTTTCAGGTTGATCAGTGCTTAACTAGATTAGATCTGGCTGTTAAATATATGCAAGAAGCATATGCCATGATGGCTGAAGGTAGAATAATTCACTTTGATATCAAGCCAAAAAATTTCCAAGGCGTGCATTTTGATTTTGGTACATCAAAACTTGTACCCCATGACCAAGATTACGAAACATTTAATCATACATTTGATTTTATCAAAGCTGGTACGCCAGAATACATGGCGCCAGAATTGTTTGAGGGTGCAGATGATAGATTAAAAGAACGGCTTAATTTAACCCTTGAAATAGCAAATTTAGAAAGCCTTATCCAAGCCAAAAAAGAAATAAGCAGTCTAAGAGATATTAAAGAGTTAGAATTAAAAAAAATATCTAATAGCCTGTCATTAGATTATGAATTCTTGTTGGGACAGTTTGGTATAAATGCTAGTGACTTTAAACAGGAGAGAGGTAAAGACCCTAAGAAAATTATTTTTGATAAGATTAAGTCGATAGATTTTGAAAAAAATCTAGGACAAAAGAAAAAATCATTAGCTGATCTAGATAAGGATTTAAAAGAAAAACCAGTATCGACGACTATCACGGCAAATTACAAAGCCGATATTTACTCAATAGGAGCTAGTATATTTGGTGTAACAAGAGCGGGTGTGTATCTAGATGCTTTTTTTATGCGCAAAGGGGTTTATCCGGACTATCATGAGGATGAAACAGGAAGAAGATTTAAAATAATAGGTAAGGTAGATGGTCAATTTGTTGGGAAATATTATAATGATGCAGGCAAAATAACATCTGAAAGAATAACGTTTGATCCAGAAGATTTTATTCCGATAGGAAAAGAATATTCAGAGAAGGATAATGATGAAAGAAATGGGTTTGGTAAAAAAGGTTTCGAAAGTGAAGGTGTCAGAATATTAGATTGGGCCAGAAAAGTGGCAGCTGATAATCCAGAGAGTCTAGAGGCTCAAGATATTGTTACCAAACTTGAGCAAATCAGGGATAAAATGCTGGCCATTAACCCAGATACTCGTGCTCAACTAAATCCAACTGATCGATCTAAGCTGGATTTAGAGAATGGAATGTCCTTATTAGAAATCTCGCTACGTATAGAACATTATAAACAGCGCCTTACTAGTTTGAAGTCTGGAATGAGTCCACGTGAGAAGATTTTATATGAGTTGATTACCAAGGCAACAGAACAGGTAAGCGATACAAAAGTTGCACCAGCAACACTCGTCAATGATTACTTAACTAAGACACATAGTCGTCAAAGCATTAATCAAGCAGCAGCTGGAAGAGACAGCGCGCCACTTCTGGCTTTATTTATTGAATCGTTGCCAGATGAATATGTATCAAAATTTGTAACTGATCTCTTCTTAAGAATGTTTGAAGCTAGTTTGAAAACGGTATTTATAGAAAAAAATGGATCGGCTTCAGCTTTGATAACGGCAATAAAATTTAATAAACCTAAGACATTTAAAGCGCTTATAGAAAAACTGCCTGCTGGTATTATCAGTGAAATATTGCTAGATAGCAAATTTAACGATCAGGTTGCTGAAAACCAATGGTTGTTACATTATTTAGCTAAGCAAGACTCTATGCAGTCCATTATGGATTTCCTAGAACATGTTTTTAATCTTGGATCCGAAGAAGACCAAAAGGCAGTTAAGCTGAAGTTATTACAAGATCCACTAAGCATGGGAGTGCAGGATGGGTTTGTTGATAATAAAACAGCAAGAAAATCAGCCTGTTATAATCCAGTAGTTTGGGCAATATATAATAAAAATTATGAGTTATTGAATAAATATTGTGAGTTGTTAGGTGCTAAAGCTTTATCTGAATATAGGGATTCACATCAAGAAAGTTTATTTCATATTGCAGCAAAACAAAGTGATAAAAGAGCATATGACATATTAAAAAAGGCAACAAAATTAACTGATCATAACTTATTAGGTAAAGAATTTGTACCAGGGCAAGTAGAGCAAGTTGGCACTGCTGGATCTAGTGCGGCAGCTGAAGTAGTTCCAACAGATGATAGAACTGCTGTAAGTCCATTATTTTATGCTTTTGAAGACTGTCCCGAATTAGTTAAGGATTATCTTAGTGATGTTGATACTGTGTTTGGCGGCAAAGATCAATTCCTGCAATTTCTGTTAGATGCTAAGAATCAGTACGGGATTTCACCGCTATTATTGGCGATAAAAGGTAATAACAAGGTTTTAATAGCTGCTTTATTTAATTATATTCAATCCAAATATAGCGAAGAACAACAATCAAAATTATTCTTAGATTTAAGAAATTCTGCTGGTAAACATGCGCTTGCCTACTGTGCTAATAATGATAATGTCGAATTATTTTCATCAATTACTGAATGTATTTTAAAAGGCAAAAGTTCTGAAGAGGCCAAGGCATTAATCAGAGATGTGTTTTTGACAATTCCACACAGTCCAGAGCATAGTGTGTTACAACATCTCTTATTAGATCAAAACCCTGCTCATGTTGCAGGTGGCGAAAAGATGCTGTTCAAAATTCAAGAAGCAATGCTGGGCCCATTTTCTCCTGACGGTGAAAAACAATTTGTGGCAGAGTGTCTTCAAGCTCTAGGTGATGATTCTTTAATGCGCGTATCAACAAAAGGATCGTTGCAAATTCTAGATGTTCTTGCTTCATCACCTGGTATAAACGGACAAGAATATAGAAAAAAGCTGCGTGTTAAGGCTTCTGATACTGGTAATACTGTTTTAACTGCGGTAATGCAGCATCCTGATCAACACGCTGTGGCAAAGGTATCTGCTTCTCTAGTCGCTGCTTGTATGAAGGATGTTGAAATAGGTACTGATGGGCATACTCAAGCTCAAGCATTAGCAAAAACACTGTTGTTAACACCAAATGCAGAAGGAAAGTCTGCTGCGTATCAACTTATAAAGCATGGTGAACAAGCGCTTAATAATACTATTGCTGTTTATAATACCAATGGCATTGTATTTACTCCAGATGAAAGAGTATTGATTGATCAAATAAGTAGAGAACAAACAAGAAAAGCTGAACCTAGTGTTAACTGGGATGAGCTAGATGAATCTCGAACTGTTCGAGAAAAAACGTCTGTCCCAAAATCACAACCTCAGCCAGTAAAACCAATGTCAGAACCTAGCGCTGGGTATGGGCATCTAGTAGCACCTGCTATTGTTTCTCCTGCCGCAAGTGAGCTTAGAGATGAATCTGAATCTGTTGATGCAGATGATTCACCACCGGTTGTCCCTTCTGTTAGAGGTGGAGCAGCTGCTGCTGGAGGTGGAGGGGATGTTGTTGTGGGTTCTGGTTATTATTCTGATGATTATAGTGCAGGTTCAAAAGATGGTTCGGGAGATGAAAAACTAAGTTTAATTGCACCACATGGAGCTCAGATAGCGTCTAGTGAATCAGCCGAACCTACAGTAACACTAGCTCCAGATGAATTATCAACATCAGCTAGAACATCACCAAGTCCGATGTCGTCTGTAGGAGAGGGCATAGTAGATCATACGGCCACCCTCGACACTGGGTCATTGAAATTACAATTATCTGAAGTTGAGTCTAGAATGCGTTTGATGGAAGAGATGCATTCTGAAATCACGCATTTGATGGAAGAGATGCATTCTGAAATAACGCATATTAAGCAAATGCAGAGTTACGCTCAATCTTTAAATGTGGGTTATCTAGAAAAACAAAAAAAAGATTTAAGTCATGAACTAGATAAAAAAACTACAAAGTTAAGTTCTGTTGAATCTATGGCAATGGATGAACGTAGAAAGAAGGACCGTGAGATAGTTGAATTAGAGGCGAAATTAAAAGATACAGATCAACAATTGAAAAGGTTGACTAAAGAGCATAATGATCGTACTAAACAAGATTTATTAAATTATGAGCTTAAGTTAAGAGCTGATATTGCGTCAGAAGAACAGATAGGAAGGTTAGCGCTAAATAGAACTTACCGGGATTTTCGTAATGCAAGCACGGTTGAACTAATAAAATCATATTCTGATAAAGTAGCTAAGATCGTGGAAGAATCAGTTAAGCAGACAGAACAATTACAGGCTATGAGAAGTGAGCTTGAATCAGTTAAAGCAAGCGCTGCTGAAAGGGAGAGTAAAAAAGAAGATGAAATTAAAACAGCTAAAGATGAAGTTGTTGCGGCAGAAGCTCGAGTCACAGCTGCTGAAGAAAGCTTGCAAAGTCTTAAGGTTGAAAAAGTAGCAGTTGATACAGCCAATGAAAAATTAAGAGCCGAATTAGATAATGTGATAGCTAAGGCTTCAGTAGCAGAAGAAAAATTACGAGGAGAAGCTGCCGCGGCACAAGCTCAAGCTGAAGCATTTGAAGAACAAGTGAGGTCTATTAAGGCTCAGTTATCTTCTGTTGTTGCAGAAAATGAATCTGCTCACACTAAGTTGCAAGTAGCTGAAAATAGAGTTACTGAATTACAAAGTGAAAAAGAAGCAGCAATTGAAAAAGCAACAACAGAAATTTCCGCGGCAGAAGTTCGAGTCGCATCTGCTGAAGCCGAACTAGCGGATGTTACTTCTAAAAATGAAGGATTACAAAGACAAGTTACCGCGGAGAAAGATCGAGCTGATGCAGCTGATTCACTCGCTGATCAATTGCAAGCTCAAAAAGATGAAGCTGAAAGAAAAGCAAAAGAAGCTGAAGAAAAAGCGAGTGCTCTTCAACGTGTTTTAGATCAGCAACAAATTCAACACCAAGCTGGTATAGCTGAAAAAGATGAGTATCTTGAGAGACTAAGAAGCGAAGTTGCCGAGGCAGAAGCTCGAGCCAAAACTGCTGAAGACAAACTGGTGGCTGTTACTTCTGAAAATAAAGAATTAAAAAAACAATTTTCCTCGGAAAAAGATCGAGCTGATGCAGCTGATTCACGCGCTGATCAATTACAAGCTGAATTAGATCAACAACAAAGTCAACATCAAGCTAAGATGCTTGCAAAAGATGAAGAGATTGGAGAAACGAAAAGTAAAACTGAAGCGGCAGAAGCTGCGCTCAGACTTGCTAAAGAAAGACTACAACATGTTACTGCTGAAAAAGAAAAAATTCAAAGTCAATCTGACGCGGCAGAAGTTCGAGTCGCATCTGCTGAAGCCGAAATGGTTAATCTTACTGCTCAAAATGAAGAATTACAAAGACAATCTGCCGAATCAAAAGATCAAGCTGATGCAAGAGCACAATATGTTGATTTAGCTGCAAGAGAAGAAGTTCAAAGATCAAGCATTCAAACTGAACAAGCGCAATCTCGATTTGAAGCATATGGACAACTAGTGGAAGCTATTAAGGGGGAGCAAGCTCGTGTTGCTGAAAAAAATAGAGCTGTTAGTACTAAGTTGCAAACAGCTGATGCACGTGTTGCTGAATTGGAAAAACAAATAGAACAAATCAAAGCTGAGACTGGTGAAAAAGCAAGTGGTGATGCTGCTGCATTAGCGCTGAAAGAGACCGAATTGGCAAAAGCCAAGAAAGAAAAAGAGCAAGCCGAAACTAAAGCACGCGAAGATGCTGAGACACATCGGGGAGAGCTTGAGAGAATCCAATCACAACTTTCAGAAGCTCAAGCAGGTTTTCTACAAGCTAAAAAACAAGATGAAAGTGTGCTTATGACTACTAAAGAGACAGAATCACGTACAGATATCAAAAATGAAGAACAAGAAGAATGGTTCCAATTATTCTCAGAAAGTAAAAAAGATGAACTTCAACGGTTCAAAGCTTTAGCAGGAAAAAACACCCCACTCGCATCGCCAGTTCTGCACTCTCCAGCATCGGCATCAGCAACGATACCAGTAACTGTGCCTCCGGCCGCTGTGCTAACAGCCCCAGCCGCTCTTGGCGTAAGCGCTAGTAAATCTCCATCGGCTGCAGGTGGTGGTGCTGTAACAACACCACGTGATCGCAAAACAATTACTGCTCAATTTAAATCAATTGGTGGTGAAGATTATAAAGTTATTAGTGAACCTGATAAGCCAGGAATAAGAGCTGTGGTTGATAAAGTTTCACATGAAGATCCGGCGAGAACTGTTGCTCTTTGTGCTGAAATATTTGAAATGGCTCGCCGTTCTGGTTCCGCCCCTGGTCATAAGCCACATGTGACTTTAGAGGCTGCTACCAAAGATCCAGTTTTAGCCGCGACTTTTTATTTGATCGCAAAACAGTTCGAAAAAGAAGGGTTAATAACCTTTCAGTCAGATCTTGAGCAAAGTTTTATAGAAGAAGCTATGAAAGACAATAATGTAATTAAAAATATTAAAGAAAGTTTTTCATTGGGTGATGGCGATGAAATAGATTCTGCAAAATTTGTAGAAAACTTCATTAAAATACAAGCAGCCAAGCATCATGACGCTGATAAAGAGTTATTTGCTAAATATATTCCATCACATGTTGCTGAGGTTGAACGAAACCGACTAACGAAACTTGCAAAAGAACATGGCGGATTGTTTAACGCAACTCATGGTTCTTTTGATGATGTTAAAAAATTACCTTATGGATCGATAAGCCAATTAGTAGATGAAAGTTTAGGATTAGGCTTTGAAAGCGAAGAAGAGCAAGCAAGAAATGCTACATCCGCTAAAGATGCGATTGAAGAAATGAAGAAACAATTTAGTCCGCATCATGTACCTCGATTAACTCTTTAATGACGCTATCCTCACTAAAAATACGCGCAATTCCAGTGTAGGGGCGACCGGCTGGTCGCCCTTAGCGCACATGCGACCATTGCTGCATGCTAACCGACAATAATTCAATATGTTACAAGATTAGACAATCATGAATAGAACTTTTTTGTCAACGTGATTTAGAAAGATCGGGACTGTAAATAAATTTGTGTAACTACTTATTTTTTATTAATCTAACTGGTGCG
>CAYLXL010000058.1:0-9344 GCA_964387745.1 uncultured Gammaproteobacteria bacterium
GCAGCTCGGTAGCTCGTCGGGCTCATAACCCGAAGGTCGTAGGTTCAAATCCTGCCCCCGCTACCAAATTTTTTTAAAGCCCCTTTATGGGGTTTTTTGTTATCTAGAGATAGACTAAGTAAATGCTAAGCAAACAACAAATTGATGAAATATTAGAACCGACTATAACAGGTCTTGGTTTTGAATACGTGTGCTCAGAATTGGCTAGTATGGGTAATAGCAAGAGATCAGGGATTATAGTTAGAATTTTTATTGATAAAATTGCTGCTGAGAGTGAAGGCCAGGCGAAGACGGGTGTTACTTTGGATGATTGCACGGTAGTGAGTCAGCATGTAAGCCGAGTTTTAGACGTTGAGGCGCAGGCGAATAATAGCAGTGAGACTAAAATAAATTTAGAAGTTTCATCGCCAGGTCTGGACAGACCGTTGATTAAAATTGATCATTTTAAAAGATTTATTAATAAAAAAGTTAAAGTTAGGCTCAATACTCCTATTAATAGTAATCAGCGTAATGTTATTGGTTATATTCGAGAAATTTTAGACGATAAGCAAATTAAAATTGAGAGTATAGATTCCAAAGATGTCGTTTATAATATAGAGTTTGATAATATCAACAAAGCAAATATAGTACCGGAATGGTAAGTTAATAGGTAATAGCAATAGATAAGGTAAGATGCCATGAATAAAGAAATTTTATTAGTAGCAGAAGCTGTTTCAAATGAAAAAGGCGTAAACAAAGAGATTATATTTGAAGCTATTGAAGCTGCTTTAGCCATGGCTACAAAACGTAAAAATGGTCGTAATTGGGATATTCGTGTCAATATTGATCCTGAAACAGGTGATTATGTGACTCATAGAATCAGAAGCGTAGTGCCTGATGATGTTGTTGTAGAAAATCCAGAACATATCTTATTTATTGACGAAGCCAAAGAAATCGATCCTAGCCTGGAAATCGGCGATGAATTAAGAGAAGAAATTGAATCAGTAGAGTTTGGACGTATTGCTGCACAAACTGCTAAACAAGTTATTGTGCAAAAAGTTCGTGAAGCAGAACGTGCAAAAGTTGTAGCGCAATTTCAATCAAGAATTGGTGAATTAGTTAATGGTACTGTTAAACGCGTCACCAGAGACGTTATTTTTGTTGAAATTGGACCTAATGCAGAAGCTATCTTACCTCGCGATCAAATGATTCCTAAAGAAATTATTAGAATGAATGATCGCATCAAAGCTTTTCTAAAAGAAGTGCGTATAGAAGGTCGTGGTCCACAATTAATTTTAAGTCGTGTGGCACCAGGTATGTTAATCGAATTATTTAAGATTGAAGTTCCTGAAGTTTCAGAAGGCATTATTGAGATTCTTAGTGTTGCTCGTGACCCTGGTTCTCGTGCTAAAATTGCCGTAAAAACTAATGATGGTCGTATCGATCCTATAGGTGCTTGTGTTGGTATGCGTGGTTCACGTGTCCAAGCTATTTCAAGCGAATTAGGTGGTGAGCGTGTCGATATAGTTTTATGGGATGAAGATCCAGTAAAATTTGTGATCAATTCTATGGCGCCGGCTGAAGTGCTTTCTATTATGATGAATGAAGAAAAGAAAGTTATGACAGTGGTAGTTTCAGAAGAACAATTATCCCAGGCTATTGGTAGAAGCGGTCAAAACGCTCGTCTGGCGGGTATGTTAACCGGCTGGAAAATTAATATTCTAACAGAAACACAAGCAGCATCTGATACTGAAAAAAGCCAAGAAAATGAGCAGGTAGTATTACAAAGATTAATAGACAGCCTAGAAATCGATGATGAGATGGCACAAGTTTTAATTGATGAAGGGTTCTCTCGCGTCGAAGATATAGCGCACGTAGATTCAAGTGATCTATTAGAAATAGAGGGCTTCGATGAAGATATCGTTGATGAGTTGCAAGACAGAGCAAAACAGTATTTATTAACACAGGCAATTGTTGCTGGCAACGATAAGCCTGCGCAAGATTTATTGGATTTACCAGGTATGACTAGTGATCTAGCAACAAAATTTGCTAAAGCAGGAATCATTACTCGCGAAGATTTAGCAGAGATGTCTATTGACGAATTGACTGAAAATAATTTAGTGGATGCTGTCAAAGCGTCTGAATTGATAATGCAAGCACGCAAGCATTGGTTTGAATAAGATTGAAAAGGTATTAATATGGCAGAGATTTCAGTAAGCCGTTTAGCAGAAAACTTGCATACAAAAGTTGAAGAAGTTCTTTTGCAATTAAAAAAAGCTGGGTTAAATAAATCAGAAAATGACAGCTTAACTGAGCAAGAGAGCAAAACATTTTTAGAATTCTTAACAAAAAAAGAAGGCAAGAATGATAAGCCTAAAACTTTAAGCTTAAAGAGCAGACGATCTAGTGAAGAGCTAGTAACTGATTCAGCTGGACGCAAGCGTACAGTTAAGGTTGTTCGTCGTAAAGAACGTATTATTCATAAGAAGAGTAGCTTAATTAATGAATCCGTTCCTGAGGTTGAAATTCTTCCTGTTGAAGTTGAGCCAGAATTAAATGAACCACAGTTTGAAGCAACAGAGGTTATTAACAATACTAGTGTTAATGAGCTAGCACCTCAAGCAGTTGATGAGAAAGACGATAAAGTAATCCCAGAAACCGCAGAAACTCTGAAAGAAAAAGAAAAGAAAAAAGGCAAAAAACGCCAGGAAATCAAAATAGAGGAATCTGATGATGCTCGTGGTAAAGCAGTAAAACCTAAAAAGCATTTGCAGCAAGATACTCAATGGGATAGTAAGCATGCCTTAGAAGCTCTTGAGGTTGAAAGTGATGATTCTGATATTGATTTAAGCGTAGCTAAACTTACAGAAAAAACTTTTACACCCAAAGCACCAAAACGTTTTGATAAAAAAACTGCAAATGCAGTTCGTTATATTAAACCTGAACATGGGTTTTCGTTACCTTCACAACCAATGGTTTATGAAGTTGCAATTCCTGAAAATATTACCGTAGGTGATCTAGCTCAGCGTATGGCAATGAAGTCCGGTAAGTTGATAAAAACATTGATGCAAATGGGGCATATGGCGACTATCAATCAAATGTTAGATCGCGATACTGCTACTTTAGTTGTAGAAGAATTAGGTCATACTGCCGTTGCTGTGAGTGAAAATGCACTTGAGGAGAACTTGCAAGCACAGTATTCAGAAAAATTTAAGGATGTTGAAGAGTTACCAAGAGCTCCTGTTGTAACTATTATGGGTCACGTTGATCATGGTAAAACATCTTTATTAGACTATATCCGCCGCACCAAAGTAACTGATAAAGAAGCTGGTGGTATTACGCAGCATATTGGTGCCTATAGTGTAAATACTGGTCATGGTAAAATTACGTTCTTAGATACGCCTGGTCACGCTGCATTTAGTGCAATGCGTGCTCGTGGTGCGAACGTTACTGACGTTGTTATTTTGGTAGTTTCAGCTGACGATGGTGTGATGCCACAAACTATTGAGGCTATTCAGCATGCAAAGGCAGCTAATGTGCCTATTGTGGTTGCTATCAATAAAATAGATAAAAAAGATGCCGATCCAGAAAGGGTTAAAAACGAGTTAGTACAACATGGCGTTATCCCTGAAGAGTGGGGCGGTGAGAACCAATTTGTTGCAGTTTCTGCTAAGAGCGGTCAAGGTATCGACGATTTATTAAATGCGGTATTACTACAAACTGAAATTTTAGAATTAAAAGCGCCAATTAATGTACCATTTAAGGGTATGGTGATTGAAGCTCGTTTAGACAAAGGCCGCGGTGTCATTGTTACTGTCTTGGTACAAAAAGGTACCATGAATAAAGGTGATATCATTTTAGCTGGCGCAGAATATGGTCGCATTCGTGCAATGAACGATGCTGCAATGCGCAAAGTAGAAACAGCAGGTCCTTCTGATCCGGTGGAAATATTGGGTTTATCAGCGGCGCCAAAAGCAGGCGATGAGGTTATTGCATTGCCTACTGAGCGTCAAGCACGAGAGCTTGCTATGTTTAGACAAAGCAAAATGCGTAGCGAAAAACAGGCTAAACAAGTTGAAAGTAGTGTTGAAGATATCTTTAGTAGAGCTAAAGATTCGGATGCTGCAGTTTTACATATTGTTATTAAAGCAGATGTGCAAGGTTCAACTGAAGCTATTATTGGATCATTAGAAAAACTTTCAACATCAGAAGTTAAAGTTAAAATTATTGGTTCAGGCGTAGGTGGTATCAATGAGTCTGATGTAACTTTGGCTATGGCGACTAAAGCTATCATCATCGGCTTTAATGTTCGTGCTGATCAGGCGGCTAAAAAATTAGCTGAAGGCGAACACGTAAAAGTTATTTACGATAGTATTATTTATAATGTTATAGATGATGTTAAGCAAATTTTATCAGGAATGTTACAGCCTGAAATTCGTGAAGAAATTATTGGGCTTGCTCAAGTAAGAGATGTATTTAGATCATCCAAAATTGGTGCAATTGCGGGATGTATGGTTGTAGATGGTATTATTAAACGTCATAGTCCTATCAGGGTGTTGCGTAATAATATAGTTATTTATGAGGGCGAGCTTGAGTCATTACGTAGGTTTAAAGATGATGTCAGCGAAGTCAAAAACGGCATTGAGTGTGGTATTGGCGTCAAAAACTATAATGACGTTAAACCAGGCGATCAAATCGAAGTATTTAAACGAGTTGAGATTTCACGCAAACTTGATTAATTTTTATGAAGAAGCACAATAATAGCCAGTACACCAATGATCGTTTAGCGCAGCAAATTAGCAAACAGCTTGCGCTAATTTTATTACGTGAAGTTAGAGATCCTCGTCTTGGTATTATTACTATTACGGATGTAAAAATTACCCGTGATTTATCGATTGTAAAAGTTTATGTTACTTCTTTAAGCACAGATTTGAATGCAGAAGCTACTGATAATAAGACTAAAAAAGCACCAGCTACGACTATATTAAATGGCATGGCTAGTTTTTTGCGTACTGAATTAGCTAGTAGAATTAAAATGCGCAGTATGCCAGAATTAAGATTTTACATGGACGACAGTATTCAAATCGGTAATCGCATAGAAGAATTACTTGATCAAGTCAAAAAAGAATCATAAATGTCTGTATGTCTATAGAAACTCAAAAAGCAGCTGCAAAGCAACACAAGCGTAATGTCAATGGTATTCTTGTTATTGATAAACCTAAAGGGTTTTCTTCTAATCAGGCTTTGCAAAAAGTAAAATGGATTTTCAATGCCAAAAAAGCAGGCCATACTGGTAGTCTTGATCCGCTGGCGACAGGTGTGTTGCCTATTTGTTTTGGCAAGGCGACCAAGCTATCACAAGGTCTATTAGACTCTGATAAAAAATATTTAGTGACAATTAAATTAGGCCAGACTACGGCTACAGGTGATGCCGAGGGGGAGATCTTAACAGATATCGATTTGTCTACTTTTGCGATGCCTTCGGAAGATACGCTTAAAGAGATTATTTTGAGTTTTGAGGGCGAGCAAGAACAAGTGCCATCGATGTACTCTGCGCTAAAACATAACGGAACGCCATTATATAAATTAGCTCGGCAGGGTATAACTATTGAACGCAAGAGTCGAGTTATTAAGATTTACGATATAGAAATTAAGAACATCAATAAAATTGATAATATTGTATCTAGCTTGGAGCTGTTAGTTTCTTGCTCGAAAGGGACTTATATAAGAACATTAGCAGAAGATATAGGCCAAAAGATTGGCTGTGGGGCTTATGTGACTGAACTTAGAAGAACTGCTGCTGGGCCATATCAGATTGAAAAAGTTATTAATATGTCTGATTTAGAGCAATTGCAAAAAAATATTCTAGATGGGAATCAAGATTATTCAGTAATGGATCAATTGTTAGTCTGACTTAATTATAATATTTATTGAATAATATTGATTGAATGGAGATCAAATGTTACCTGCGTATATTGTATCATCAGACAAAACACAAGCAGAGCGATTATTCTCTAGGGGTGTCGTTAAGATTTCAGAATATAATTATCTAGAGGCAGAGCATGAATTTACAGCTGCGCTTGCTTCAGCGGATATAATCGAGCCTTTGATAGCAGAGAGCTTGTTTTATAGAGGTGAAGTTAGGAAGTTTTTGAACAATTTTGCTGCAGCGGAACAGGATTACACAGCTCTGCTCGCCAGAGAGTATGCACCAGGAGCTTTAAAGGCAGAAGCATGGGTTCGAAGAGGTGCAGCGAGAAGATTACAGAATAATTTTGCAGGCGCAGAGCAGGACTATACGGTTGGGCTTGCTTTAACGGAGTTACCAAAGTGGCTACAAGCAACAGCATTATTTGGTAGGGCCGAAGCTAGGAGAGCGCAGCATGACTTTACCGGTGCTGAGCAGGACTATAAAGCAGCTCTTGATTTAGGTGCTGATGTGCCATTCTTATTAATGAGAAAGTTATCCTGGTTTCACCAGAATTTACCAACGCTCCAACTAAGACCGCATACGAGGCCTGGGCTTAGTCCGGTTGTTGTACCTACTGCTACCCCTGAGGCAAAGTTAGATACTTCTCCTCACAAGGCTGCAGCGCCGCCGCCTAGAAAGCGACCAAGGCGTAAAGGTTGACTGCCCCCAAGACACTCTCGGATAAGCCTTCTTGTAAAGGCTTGCGAATTCGAGTAGAATGGGCTGTTTTACATTAATCATAAATATAGACCTTACTGAGGTTAACAGCTTTAGTAAATTAGGAGACAAAAATGAGTATATCTACTGCTGACAAGCAAAAAGTAATCAAAAAATACGCCCAAACTGCAAAAGATACGGGTTCTTCAGAAGTGCAAATAGCACTGTGGACTCATAGAATCAAAGCGTTAACTGAGCATCTTAAAGCAAATGTAAAAGACAACCATTCTCGTCGCGGTTTATTAACTATGGTAAACAAGCGCCGCAGTTTATTAGATTATCTAAAAAGAAAAGATCTAAAGCGCTATCAGCAACTAATTGAAAGCTTAGAGTTACGCCGTTAAGATGTCGTAATAAAGCGATTTTCTCTCCCATTAAATATAAAGAGGCATGGTATATAGTGTTTAATATTATTAAAAAAACTTTTCAATATGGCAATCAACAGGTAACTTTAGAAACTGGCTTAATGGCGCGTCAAGCTGATGGTGCTGTAGTCGTTACTATGGGTGATACAGTTGTTTTGACCACTGTAGTTTATGCCAAGCCAAAGGGAGAGGAAATCGAATATAAAGATATGTTGCCATTAACAGTCAACTATCAGGAAAAAACTTTTGCTGCTGGTAAAATACCAGGTGGTTTCTTTAAGCGTGAAGGTAAACCTTCAGAAAAAGAAACTTTAACGAGCAGATTAATTGATAGACCAATTAGACCATTATTCCCAGAAGGTTTCTGTCAAGATGTACAGATTATTGCGACTGTTATTTCATTAGATCCTAATGTTGATGGTGAAATCCCTGCATTGTTAGGAGCTTCTGCAGCGTTAGCTATTTCTGGTTTACCAGTTGCAGTATTAGCCGCCGCTAAAGTAGGTTACAGAAATGGTGAGTTTTTATTAAATCCAAGTAATAAAGAGTTAGAAACTTCGCAATTAGATTTAATCGTAGCTGGAACTGAAAAAGCTGCACTTATGGTTGAGTCAGAAGCTGATCAATTACCTGAGCAAGTAATGTTAGACGCTGTATTCTTTGGCCATGAGCAAATGCAAACTGCTATTAAGGCAATTTCTGAATTTGCTAGTGAAGCAGGTAAACCAAAATTTAACTGGGTACCAGCAAAGAGAAATACTGAGCTTAAAGCAGCAATTGAAGCAGCATTTAGCGATAAAATTAAATCAGCTTATCAAGTTAAAGCTAAAGCTGAACGCCAAGGGCTTTTATCTAAAATACGCCAAGAAGCCGTATCACAATTTGTTAGTAGTGAGAATGCAGAGGTCAATGAAGCTGTTGTTAAATCTGAAATAGAAAACCTAGAAAGCTTTATAGTTCGTGATCAAATTCTGACTAACAAATTAAGAATAGATGGTCGTGATTTGACCACAGTGCGTCAAATAGTACCAAAGGTAAGTATTCTTCCTAAGACTCACGGTTCAGCATTATTTACTCGTGGTGAAACTCAAGCTCTTGCTGTTTGTACTTTAGGTACAGAACGCGATGCGCAAATCATCGACAGCATTGATGGTGAATATCGTGAAACTTTTATGTTGCATTATAACTTCCCGCCGTTTAGCGTTGGTGAGGTTGGCTTTGTTGGTACACCGAAACGTCGTGAGATTGGTCATGGTAAATTAGCTAAACGTGCTATTGTCCCTGTATTACCAGGCATTGAAAATTTCCCTTATGTAGTTCGTGTGGTCTCAGAAGTATTAGAATCAAATGGTTCGAGCTCGATGGCTACTGTTTGTGGTACAAGCTTGGCCTTGATGGATGCAGGCGTACCTATCAAAGCACCGGTTGCTGGTATTGCGATGGGTTTAGTCAAAGAAGACGATAAATTTGCCGTATTAAGCGATATCTTAGGTGATGAAGATCATTTAGGTGATATGGACTTTAAAGTAGCTGGTACAGCCAATGTTGTTACTGCTTTGCAAATGGATATTAAGATTGAAGGTATCGATCGTAATATTATGGATGTTGCTTTAAAACAAGCAAAAGAAGGTAGATTGCATATCTTGGGTATCATGGAAACGGTTCTACCTGCTCATAGAGGAGATGTTTCTCGTAATGCACCAAGAATTATTATGATGCAGGTTAAAAGCGATAAGATCAAAGATATCATCGGTAAAGGCGGCGCAACTATTAGAGGCATCGTTGAAAGAACTGGTGTTAATATTGATATCGATGATGATGGTAATGTTAAAATCGCGTCTGTTGATGAACAAGCCGGTTTAGATGCTAAAAAAGAAATCGAAATGATTATTGCTGATGCTGAAATTGGCAAAATCTATGACGGTAAAGTTGTCAAGATTGTCGACTTTGGTGCTTTTGTAAACTTTTTACCAGGTAAAGATGGCTTAGTTCATATTTCACAGCTATCTGAAGGTCGTGTTGAGAAAGTTGAAGATTTTCTTAAAGAAGGCCAAGCGGTTCGTGTTAAAGTGTTGGATGTAGATCGTCAAGGTCGTATTAAGCTAAGTATTAAAGAAGCTGAAGCAGCTAATTTGGCGGGTTAGTGTTTAAATCTCATTAGGATGAGAGCAATCTTTCACCGATAGTGATTTTGTGCCCCAAAAGGTGAAGAACATTAGTAAGTGTTCAGCTTACAGATAATGAACAGGGTGATCTTCCCCTTCAGGGGAAGTACCTTTTGCGCAGCAAAAGGGGATGGGGTTGCCTAAACA
>CAYLXL010000059.1:0-4335 GCA_964387745.1 uncultured Gammaproteobacteria bacterium
GTAAGTACATTATAAGTTACAGGTGTATCTTCATTGGTTGTAATGCTATCAGCAACTATGTCTGCAACAGGAGTAATAGTTACGTTAACAGTTGCTGTTTCAGTAACGCCGGCAGGTGAGGTTACAGTGTAAGTAAAGCTATCAGTGCCGTTGAAGTCGGCTGTAGTTGGTACATATTTAACAGTACCAAGGTTAGCATCAATGATAGTTACAGTACCATGAGTACCATTAGTAACAGCAGTTATGCTTTCAGTACCTTCGAAGCTATCATTAGTAAGCACGTTAATAGTAGTACCAGCTGCATCATCTTCAGCGACGGTTAATGTGTCGTTCGCGATATCAGCAACAGCGTTAACAGTTACGTTAACAGTTACAGTTTCAGTAACGCCACCAGAGGTTACGGTGTAAGTAAAGCTGTCAGAGCCGTTGAAGTCAGCATTAGGAGTATAGGTTACAGTGCCAAGAGCGGCATTAACAATAGTTACAGTACCATTTGTACCTTGAGTAACAGCGGTTATAGTACGGCCTGCACTTTCAAAGTTATCAGCAGAAGCGCCATTAGTACCTGTTAATAGATTAGCAGTAATAGCTGTGTCTTCATTAGTGGTTAAAGTATCAGCTACGATATCAGCAACAGCAGTAACAGTTACGTTAACAGTTGCAGTTTCAGTAACGCCACCAGAGGTTACGGTGTAAGTAAAGCTGTCAGAGCCGTTGAAGTCAGCATTAGGAGTATAGGTTACAGTGCCAAGAGCGGCATTAACAATAGTTACAGTACCATTTGTACCTTGAGTAACAGCGGTTATAGTACGGCCTGCACTTTCAAAGTTATCAGCAGAAGCGCCATTAGTACCTGTTAATAGATTAGCAGTAATAGCTGTGTCTTCATTAGTGGTTAAAGTATCAGCTACGATATCAGCAACAGCAGTAACAGTTACGTTAACAGTTGCAGTTGAGGCTCCAGAAGAATAAGTGAAGCTGTCAGTGCCATTAAAATCTGCATTTGGTGTATAAGTAATATTGCCGCCAGAGAATGTAACCGAGCCGTTGGTACCTTGCGTTACAGCTGTTATCGTAGGCGAGCCACTGTCATTAGCAGTAACATCGTAAGTTATTGGAGTATCTTCGCTTGTGGTGATGCTGTCATTAGTTAACGTGGGAGCAGCAGCGACGGTAACATATACAGTTGCTGTTTCATTAGCTCCATTTGATGTTACCGTATAAGTAAATTTATCTGTGCCTTCAAATGCGGCATTAGGCGTATAAGTTACACTGCCGTTAGAAGCAAAAGTAACAGATCCATTAGTACCTTGAGTAACGGCTGTAACAGTACGTCCAGCGTTAACAAAAGTATCAGCGGTTGCACCGTTTGTTCCTGTTAACACATTAGCAGTAATAGCAGTATTCACACCTGTGAATAAGTTGTCATCTTGTGCATTAGTGATAGGAGTAATCGTTACAGTAACATTAGTAGTTCCGGTAACTGTGCCATCAGTAGCTATGTAAGTAAACGTATCAGTGCCATGATAATCATCTATAGGTGTGTAGATGATCTGACCAGTTGATAAAAATGATACAGTACCGTACGATCCTTGTGTAACACTGGTTATACTTGGTGTTCCTGAAAAATAGTCATTGCTGAGAACATTAGCGATAAGCTGTTTGCCTTCAGTTGTAGTTAACGAATCATTAAATACACCATTTAAGACTGCAGGTACAGAGAATTCAGAAGTTTGGAAATAAGTGTTGCCAGCGAATTGTTGAGATGCAGTTGCTTTAATATAAGGACCAGCTAATGTTCCATTATAGTTGAATGTAAAACTTCCACTAGTACCACTTAAGGTCACATTAACAGAACCCAAATATTGGTCAACATCGTTTTGACCTATGCCTGCATATAGATCTATACGGCTTGTGGTGCCGCTATTGCTATTAAGTGTTCCAGTTATAGTATATTGATTAACACCGCTAGATGTAACACCAGTTATTATTGGGTAATTTTGTTTAGCGTTACTGCCTGTATCTGTGTCACCGCCATCATTAGTGTCCGCACCATTATTACCAAGGTCTATATTGATAGCGTTATCATAAAATTTATTTTGAGTAATTTCGACAAATTGACTTAAGTTGCCAATAAATCCGATACCTGCATCATGAAATCCACTTATAGTGTTATTACTTATCTTGGCGTACTGTGCATTTAAGAATTCAACGGCGTTAGTAGCATAGCCATTACCTTCAAATTTTAGCCCCGTGATTTGACTTATTGTACTAGATGTACCTGGTACGGCATTAAATAAGAAAATACTATTAGTCGCTGTTGTTGAGAATGTGATAGTAGGGCTGCCACTAGTATAACCACCAGCAGTAGTACCATCAATGATGATGGCATCATTGATAACTAATGGGCTATCAACGTTGATCTTGCCTCGTAACGGGCTTAAGAATTTTATTGTGTCCCTACCTACTGTATTGTTAGCAGCCATAATTGCTTCACGAACAGAAACAACCCCATCAGCGCCACGATTAGCAAATAATGCTGCAATACTAGACACGTTACCATCAACAACATCAGATAAGCTATTAGCAAGTACCCCATTACTAGGCGTATACCCTGTTAAAGTGATAGCAGAAGATGGTTCTGAAGTACCAAAACCGGCGCCTGAACGACTTGCTATTGCTCTTATACTAGTGCCAGATAAAATTGGGAAGCCTGATGCAGGAGTGCTAAAGTTATACGTGCCTGTACCGCCACTTACAGCTACAGTGGTAGTTCCCAAATATTGTTCAGTACCTGTGCTTCCAGCATAAATTTCTATAGTATAAACACCATCAGTTGCTGCATTATAGGTGCCCGATACTTGTATATTTCCTGCTGATATCGCTGCTGAAGTAACTACAGGAGTTGTTGCAAGTCCACTTGCGCCTATGTTATCAATATTTGCTGTTGACATTGCATAGATAGCATTTTGAGAAAATAGATTATTACTGCCAGTGGTTAGCTCGATCCCTTTAACGCCTGTATAAATAACATTTCCAGTAACTGATAAGTTACTTGCATTATCTAGTTTTATGCCTACACTGGTAGTGTCATGAATTACGTTGCCGATTATAGAGCCACTTGTTATACTATTGGTTAGGCCAGCAGTAATACCATTAGTAACGTTATATATTTCGTTTGATAAATTACCTACGCCGCCGAATTTGAATGCATTGGCACCAATATTATTATTAATACCTGTAGATGTTCCAAATCCATCATGAAGTATATTACTGTATATTGCGACATCAGTATTTACTGTGTTGGTAGCAAAATTAATTTGATTAGTATTGCCAGATATATTATTACCAACAACTTCACTTCCGCTAGCATTGCTGATGTTCACACCGCTAGTATTAACGCCGCTACCGTCAATGGTATTATAATACAAGTAAGTTTTAGGTGATCCTAATTGTATACCAGCTGTGGCTCCGATGTTGTCGGCTTTAATAGTATTAAAATATATTTTGTTGCCGGTGTTATCATCTGCTATAGAGTTAAGATTAGAGTTAGTGCTGAATACAGCAGCATCACCGCCAATAATAATATTATTTTTGATTACATGGTCATCACCGCTACCGGATATTTGTATAGCATATTCTGCACCAGCTTGATTGTTTCTACCATGGATATAGTTATCTTCAATTACTATACCATTTTGTGAAGTGTTTATCGTGATAGCGCTACTACCAAAATTAGACATTTCAAGGCCTTTTAATACTGACTGACCTGATCCGCTAGTAAAATTGAGGAAAGAACTTAAGTAACTACTAGAAGTTAAATTGACCGTTGGCCCCGTTGTATCAACTGTACTACCTGCCGCTAAATTACCAGGTATATTTGCAGCACGTCCAGCAGCAGTAGGGTTATTACCCACAAAAGAGCTCAAATCAAAGTTGTTTGGTAAACTGCCAGAACCAAGATAACCAGGTGCACTAGTGCCATCTATAATTACCGTATCTGTAATAGTTAAAGTTGAGGTAAGTGATATAGTGCCTTTTACGTTAAATTTAATAGTATTAGTGCCAATAGAATTATTAGCAGCAAGTATTGCTTCACGTAGTGATATCTTGCCATCTGCACCTTTATTAGCTAGTAACGCAGCAATGCTAGCTGTGTTGCCGTCAACGAGATCATTAATTGTATCTACTACTACTGAGTCAGGAGTGTATCCTGAGATTGTAGTAGGAGATGCAAGAATTTCTGAAGTTCCAGTTCCAGCTAAAGTTGCTGTAGCTATAATATTAGTGCTAGGTAAGGTTTCAAATGCTGCTAAAGGTACACTGAAACTAAAA
>CAYLXL010000059.1:4345-5160 GCA_964387745.1 uncultured Gammaproteobacteria bacterium
TAAGGGTGGTTTTTCCTAGATAAACTTCAGGGCCGTTATCTCCAGCAAACAATTCAATTGTATAAGTTCCAGCACCGCTATTGAGAGTTCCTGTTACAGCAATATTCCCGCCTGTTATTTGTGCTGAAGTAATAACCGGATAATTGAGTAATGCATTAGCACCTGTATCAGTATCATTTAAGTCATTGGCTGTTGGCCCATCATTATTTAGATCAATAGCCATGCTGCTGAAAGAAGTAATAAGGTTTTCTGACATGACAACGTTAGTGTTACCAGAGTAGATATTAATGCCTTTGGCTACAGAGAAAATGGTATTATTAGATATGGTAATATTACTGGCGTTATTTCGTATCGAAATTGCATCATTAGTTATGTTGTATATGATGTTGTTTTTTATAGACCCATTGATGGCAACAGTGCTAGAATCAAATACAACGCCATTACTAGCGTTGTAAATTTCATTAGCATGGTAGGCACCTGTTCCGCCAACATGAAAATTTTGTAGATGGCTATTTACAACCGCTGAGCTTCCAGCGTCATGGAGTTTATTGCCATAAACATAAAAAAATGTGCTAGACAAAGTTACCGGTGAAGCTCCAGTTTTGATCAAATTAGTCCATCCGTGAATGTCATTGCCGACTATTTCTGTTTTTGAGTTATTTGTGCTTGTATAAATATTTATACCATCGTGATTGGCGCCAAAACCAGAACCATATCCTATTATTTCATTAAAATAATATAAACTTGAGGTTGCTATTGACCATATGCCATAGCTTGTTGAATTAGGCGCAATTATAGTATTGAAAGAAACTTGG
>CAYLXL010000059.1:5170-9014 GCA_964387745.1 uncultured Gammaproteobacteria bacterium
GTGTTGCTGAAATGGTTGAAGTAAATCCCAGCTATAGCAGTAGTGCCGCCCTCGATGATATTGTTCGTGATAATATATTTTGTGCTAGCTCCTGCGAAATTAATAGGCACTTGGTTATTGACCGCGGGTCTTCCCTCATGGATATAATTATCTCTTATAGTTATGCCGGAGTTATTGTTTATATTGACAAGTAGAGAAAATGCTTTTGATCCAAATTGAGTTATTTCAAAGCCCTTAATAACACTGTTCGACATATTAGAGCCAAATTCAAAATAAGTAGTAAGATAATTATTACTAGTGATCTTTACTGCATATGGGTTAGCAGTGTTGATTGTACTACCTGGTGTCAAATTACCTGGTAAGTTATTAAAACGTAGTGTCTCAGTCGGGTTGTTGAAAACGAAAGTGTTGAGATCAAAGTTTGCGGGCAAGCCTTCTGGAGGTATATATCCAGGAGCTGAAGTACCATCAATCACTACAGTGTTAGTAATAGTAGGTAATGCAGACGTTAAAGTTAGGGTTCCTCGGACAGCGAATTTAATAGTGGTTGGTGTTCCAGTGGCGTTGGATGCTAATATTGCTTCTCTTAAAGATATTAATTTATCTGTGCCTCTGTTCGCTGCCAAAGCAGCAAAGCTTGTAGTGCTCGTGCTATCTGCTACATCGCTTAATGTTGTAACATGTATGATAGATGAAGCATAACCTGTAGCAGTGATAGCGGCTGAAACTTCAGATGTATTGCCAGCAGAGGATGTTGCTGTTGCAGTAATAAACGTTCCTGGGAATTGCTGAATTGTATTGACATCAAAAGTATAACTAAAACTACCAGTATTCCCACTCACCACAACGGTAGTTTTTCCGATATATAAATCAGTAAGAACAGGTGAGTTGGTTGAGCTTGCGAAAAATTCAATAGTATAAGTTCCATCTGCAGTACCAAGAGTACCTGTTATGGTCATGTACTTACCTGCTTGCACAGCAGTAGTCAGAACTGGAAAATTTTGTAGCGTGTTTCCGCCTGTGTCAGTGTCTGTATTCGCATCATTAGGTGTCGTACCAAAACCGTCAAGGTCTATAGCAATCGGAGTCGTGCCAATTAAGCTCGAGATAGAGTTTTGTGAAAAAGTATTACTCACATCATTTGTGTCTGCAGTAACCACAATACCTTTGTTAACATTATAAATCACGTTATTGGTAACTTTAATATTATCGCCCGCTATTGCAATACCGTAACCAGCAGAGCTTGAGTCATGTAAAGTATTACCGTGAATTCTGGTGCCATCTGATGCATTATTGTTTACATTGACCAAATATGTAGCGCCTTGAACATTATTTCCGAAAACTTCATGATTGGTGGTGCCTGCAAGATGTATACCATAGGTATACACAAAACCAGCATTGATTTTATTAAAATATATATACCCTGTGTTGCTAGTATTAACTAATGCGCCTGTTGAGCCACCAGCTGTTTCACCTAATAATGTATTAAAAGAAATTTGAAGATTACTATTGCTTGGGTTGTCAGCATTTAGAATAATATCACCACCGCTCAAGATATTATTTTTTATGATATGCCCACTAGTTGCAGAAAAAAGATTTATTGCATATTCTGGATTACCACTATTGTTATTGTGATCGTGTATATAGTTATCTTGAATTATAATATTACTTGCATTATTTGTACCAATTATATTAATTGCGCTTTGGCCGAAATTAGAAAATTCTAATCCCTTTATTACAGCTCCTCCAGATTCACTATCGAAAGTGACTAAGTCTATAGTACCTACAGCGGTAGTAACATGAATTCTTTGTGAAGTTGAGTTTATATTACTCCCTGCCGTTAAATACGTTTCTAAATTGTCTGCACGTAGTGTTTGTGTGTTGTAAGTTGTTATGTATGAGCTTAAATCAAAGTTGTTAGGTGCAATAGGAATATCTAGATATCCTGGTACACTTGAGCCGTCTATAACAATAGGCTTAATAATGTTAGGTAACGCTGAGCCTAAAGTGATTTTACCACCTACATTAAAACGAATAGTGGTTACACCGGCTGTATTATTCGCAGCAGTAATGGCTTCACGTAGTGAGATTTTCCCATCAGCGCCGCGATTAGCAAGCAAAGCCGCAACACTAGTTGTTGTACCATCTATTGTATCAGCAGTTGTTGAAACAGTTAACACGTTAGCAGCAGGCGTAAATCCCGTCAAGGCTACGCCAGCAGATAGTTCTGATGTATAAGTAGTGCCAGCTGAAACGCCTATACGTGTGGCGGTTGCATAGATAGTACCCCCGGTGAAGTAAGGAAGTTCTGTTAGCGGTTTGGTAATAGTAAAACTGCCATTGTTACTCGTTAATGTTATATCACTATATCCTAAAAACTGTTCGGCACCATTAACGCCACCAAATACTTCTATTCTATAAAGGTCTGTTGTCTGGACACTATTAAGAGTACCGGAAATAACAATATTGCTTCCGCTTACAGAAGCTGATGTAATAACAGGGAAATTTTGTAGAGCATTGACACCTGTGTCAGCATCGTTAGTGTCATTAGCTGTAACACCATTCGCACCTATATCAATAGCTATACTGGTAAAGTTATATATCGAATTTTGCATGAATCGAGTGTTATTAGAGGTTACTTCGATGCCTTTATTTACATTGTAAATAGTATTATTAAAATAGGTTCCGGTGTTACTAGCACCACTTGATATACCTACGCCAGAATTGAAATCATGTATAACATTACTGAATATTTCTAAATTAGCATTGCCTGTAACTGATATACCAGTGCCGTTGGAGACACCAAGCCCATCAATAGTATTGAAATATATATTAGAGTGGTTGCCGGTGCTTGCGATACCAATATAAACACTAGTACTTTCTGCTATTATGGGTGATATGGTATTAAAAGATATGCGCTGAGTTCCAGCAGCAACATTCCATATTCCTGCATCACCACCATGGATGATATTATTTTGTATAATGTGTCCAGAACTAGCATTACTGGTAATGATATGAATACCGTACTCTGTTCCAACTCCATCGCTGTGTCTATTGTGAATATAATTATCTAACACACTGATTTGGGTGGCACCAGCTGTGCCTGGGTTAAGGTAGATTGCACTACTTCCGAACTTTTCTATTTCAAGTCCTTTTATTATAGAACCTCCGGAGCCCGTACCGAAATCAAAAAAAGTTCCAAAAATGTAAGTGCTTGCTGATATTTTTACGGTTAATCCCGCCGTATAAGTAGTGCTACCAGGTGTTAAGTCTGCAGGTACATTAGCAAGCCTAGTTGTTAATGTATTATAAGTGGTCATGAAAGCATTAAGATCAAAAGGTCCCGAAGAATCTCCAGGTAAAGTGGCTGGTATTTGGTAGCCAGGGGCAGTTGTTCCATCTATTGTTAATGGTTGAGTGATAGTTGGTAAGCTCGAGCCTATGGTAATTGTGCCACTTACAGCAAAGTTAATAGTATCAGCACCGGAGATTCCATTATTTGTCGCAGTAATCGCTTCCCGTAAAGATATACCGTCACCACCATTACTTGCAATCAGATTAGCTACACTAGAAGTATCACCGTTAATATTATCCAATAGATTAGTAACAGTAACAGTCGCTAAAATTCCTTGATATTGTTGTTGTATAGTTGTACTAAAAGCTGCTTGCGCTGTAATCTGACCATGATTAACTTCTAAAATCCAGTTACCGCCTAATGCTGCGCTACCCGTGATATCAGAGCTTGCTGCTATATCAATATTGATAATACTATGTAAATCAGCTACAAACTTTTGTCCTTCGGCGCCTTCAGCAACGTTACAGCCATAGAATAAGATATCAGCAT
>CAYLXL010000060.1:0-8849 GCA_964387745.1 uncultured Gammaproteobacteria bacterium
GCGATTCAAACATAAGTTATAATACCAACATCAGAAAAAAAGTCAATAACTTTCCGTTCTGAGATTGCTAACTTTATATCTTTGTAACTTATTGATTTTCTCATGACCTATGATGAAAGTAGCTGCGCTTAATTACATGCAAATACTTTGTGGATTTTGTACTTAATTTACAAATTCTTACTAAAATTAAATTAAAGTAATAATCGGGAATAACCTATGCCTTTTTATTTACATATATGCCAAGATAATCAGCATGAACCTTTTTTATTAATTAGCGAACAGCAAATTGATGGTTCTTTGCCTGAAATTAAAGCACAGGTCTTTTATGAGCAGCCTGATATAGATTTCAATAAAGACCCCATTAAAGTAGCTACTTATGGCATAGCTCGCAAAGAAGTCGAAGAATTACTAAACTTTGCCCTACAACGCTCTAATGCCTCTAATAAATCTACCGGCTTATTTACTAAAGGCAAATTAGACAAAAAGTCTGCTTTTAGAATACAGGCATATTCTTCAGTAAAAGAAGTAACTGAGATTTTAGATACCCTAGGCCTATCCAGCCCCTCAAAAGCCAAATTCTTGACACGAAAAATGAAAAAGGATCAAGAACATGTCTTAGACCATAAACACCGCATTTTTTGGCAAGAACATGTGCCGTTATTACATCGGAAAAATCTTGATCCAAAAAAATGGACTGAATTAGAAATCAAAGAAACATACTTACTTAACAAATTAAATATAATAAATCTAATTCTTACTGAAGTTTTTCGTTCATTACAAAACGACATAATAGACGAAGCAACAGCAGAACTATTATCATTTTTTAAAAAAGGCGCAGAAGACATTCAAAATGACTATGGTTATATTCAGACCCTGAAAGAACAGGCTACATCTGGTAGCCCTGAAGATAAAAAAGCTTTATTTAATGAGCTACAGGATTATCTTGACCGACTAGATGTGTTTACGACCGATCTATTAAAAGATATCTATGATAATCCCAGCTTAGCCAATCATCCCTTATTGGCTTATGTTGCGTCTCCTACCCAAGCTGACAAAGCAAAATCTTCATCTCGCCCTAGTCGCCCTAAGCCAACTTTATAAAGCGAGCAAGGATTAAGCACAGGCCAGGCTTATCGATTTCTAGAAATAACTAATCTTGGGCTAGCAGGAATTGCAGCCGTATCAGCTATGCATCTTGTGTTATCTCTTGTATCTTGTTCTTCTAGGCGAAAACAAAACGATGAGCTTTTTGGGGCGACTATGGGAACTGTAGGAACTGCTGGAGGATTGGGGGAAGCTGCAACACTATTAGGTTGCGATGGCTGGGTAATAATAGATCTAGTTGAGCGTCCTGTAGGTGACAATACCATTCTAGCGCTGTTGAGAAAATGTGAACAAGATGCCGTAGGACGTGGAGGCTTAGGAAGCTGGGCTGGTGCCGATGCGGCGGCTGGTGACACTATTGGTGTACCTTCAACTGAGAAAGTTGTAACAACAGGAGTACCACCGAAAATGCTTTGGTAATTTCGGAGATTCAACTGTCTAGCATGATTACCTGTGATTGAGGTAGTTAGAGAAGATAAGGGTGATCGAGGTTCTGCATCTGCAGGTGACTTTGAGTCACGCAGTAAGCCGCTCCCCCAAACATCGCTGGGACTTCTCAATATAGGTGATACAGGTGACCGAGGATTACTTGTCATATCCACTCCAGATAAACTTCTCTGTAGACTCTG
Organism: uncultured Gammaproteobacteria bacterium; assembly: GCA_964387745.1. Lineage (GTDB taxonomy): Bacteria > Pseudomonadota > Gammaproteobacteria > JAGOUU01 > JAGOUU01 > JAGOUU01. The sequence goes on from CAYLXL010000060.1 coordinate 1,734, forward strand.
AGCACCACCAACCCGTGGCGACAAAGAAGGATTCCCCCACGATGTACCTGCAACTCTAGATACAGGTGACCCGAGACTACCTAAACTACCTAGACCACCAATAGTTCCTGCTAATTGTGCTGGTACTACTACTGAGGGGCTTAAAATACTTGAACATGCAGCATCTGGTCCAATAATTCTTACAGCATTTACTGGGGCAATTACCGGGCTAATTAAAGGCGCTTGCACAGCTATAATTGGCGGGGAGTCCTTAGGCGAAGAGGGCTCAGGAGAAGGCACTGTACAACTAGAGGCGGTGATCCTGCTAACGTCTATTGGACCATGAGGGTAATAAAGGGGTAGATCAGGCAAAGCCGGCCGACGACCTGATGATGATAATCTATCTGGAGTTTGTGCCAATGACACAAATCCCGTGGTTACTCGTGGCGGGGTTCGCGTCACTGAAACAGATCCTGCTGATCCTCTTTCTGGAGAGTCGAAAGTCTGACGCGGCGTTCTAGCTTCTGGCGTTTGCGCAGGCATCGCAGTTGAAATTGGGCTCACAGGGCTAGAAGGCTTAGAAGATACTTCTTGAGCGGTTTGGGTAATATCAGGATTTAACATAATCTTCAATTCATACATAGAGTTAAAATGCAAATTATACACTACTAATATTTTGAAGTATATAGATTTATGTTAGCAAAGAAGATAAAATCAAGATCATTGCTTACTAAATACTTGTTTTAAGTACTCAATGTAACCTGTATCCCGACACATTGATTTACCTGGGCTATCTGATATCTTTGCCACTGGCTGGTTATTACATCTCGTCATTTTAATCACGATTTGTATAGGGTTAAACCCCAAATCATTAGTAAGACTAGTTCCAATACCATAAGAAGTCTTAGCTCGACCGTAAAAATGCTTATAAATTTCAAGAGCAGACTGAATCGTCAAACCATCGCTAAAAATTAGGCGTTTGGTCATCGGCGAGATTTTTAACTTACGATAATGTTCAATCGCCTTTTCTCCCCAAATAATAGGGTCACCTGAATCTTGTCTTAACCCATCAAATAATTTAGCGAAAAATAAATCAAAATCATTTAAAAAAGCATCCATGCTGATGATATCTGTTAAAGCGATACCTAGACGCCCTCTGTATTCTTTAGTCCACATTTCTAAAGCAAACTTTTGGCTATCTACTAAACGTGGGCCCAACGCTTGACAGGCCTGCAAAAATTCATGCGCCATTGTGCCTACTGTCAGCAAATTATACTTCATAGCTAAATAGACATTACTGGTACCCGAAAAATTATCAGATAACTGCTGCTGTAAAGTTTTTACCACATAATCTTGCCAATCTTTAGAAAACCTTCGGCGAGTGCCAAAATCAGAAAATTTGAATTGCTGAATGTTCTTAATAGCTGGATCAGGCTTTTTTATCAATTCTATTTTTTTCAGTAATAATTCTTCACCGTTTTTCCATGCTTGTTGTAATTCTGCTTGAGATTTAACTTGATTGCGAAAATATACTTCATTAATTATAGCTAGAACAGGTACTTCAAATAAAATGGTATGCAACCATGGGCCATGAATAGTTATTTCTAATTTTTTATCAGCCCCAACTGTTATATCAATAAAGCTATTGTTCAGTTTAAATATTCGTAAGAATTCAATAAAATCTGCTTTGATATAATCTAATTTTGCTAAAAAAGCTAATTCATCAGGTCTAAATTGCAAACTGCATAAATGTGCAACTTCTGCTTTAATTTGTTCTATGTAGGGTATAAGATCCGCTTCATTACGACAATGAAACTTATACTCAACCATAGCGGAAGGAAATTGATGCAAGACGCATTGCATCATGGTGAGCTTATATAAATCTGTATCTAGCAGTGATTCTATTATTGGCATCGTTTCCCTAATATCCTATAATTCGTAAGCTTTTACCAATCTCTATTTTTGTCATCCCAGTCAAGCGCAAAGCGCGCAGAACTGGGATCTATTCTGTGATAGATCTCGGTTCTACGCCCAGTTGCACTGGGCTTGACCGAGATGACAATACGGTGTCAACGGTAACTTTAATTCTTATCATACGATAGCGCCCATATAACGCTTGCTTACGCGCGCGGCTCTGACGTTAAATACACCCAGGCAACTCCAAATGGCTATTAATAAACACCGCCCCTTTAGCTAACATCTCTTTTTTCGCCTGCACAACCAAATTATCATAGATACCCCGAGTTGCTCCAAGATTTACTATAACTTTAAACCCTGCATCTAACAGCTGTATAACACTAGTTTTAACACAAAACTCTAAACTAAGACCGCCCGTCACAAGATGGGTGACACCGTTATGGCGTAAATATTCTATTAAGCCTGTTGTCATCCGACAAGATAAATCATGATAACAAACACCATAAGGGTGCATATCCAGCTCTACACCTTTCCAGATAAAAAAATCATATTCTGACGGTCTAGGTAAACCTGGAATCAATTCAAAACCTTTGGTACCAGGAACAGCATGCTTCGGCCAATAGACATCAATATTATTACTCAACAAGTCACCCGCTTTAAGCGGAGTATTAATCAAATCTTTAGCTGTCGTTACCCATGGCGCGTCTTTGGAATGTGCATCTTTGCTGCCTATGCGAAGCGCAGCAAATTTAGCTTGATTATTTAATTCTTGTGCTATGTTATGCCCATCCGGCACAGGCAGTTCATCTGGGCACAGCGGGGTGAAACATTGTTGCGAATCAATATCAATACTAGCCAAAAACTTATATATCATGACTTGGCAATCAATTGTGTATTTGTTAACAACTTTACCAAATTATTATGGATAGCCGTCACATCGCCTTCACCATTGATAGGTATATATTTAGGTGCGTTATGACGATCTTCGGCCTCCCATTGTTTGTAAAAATGAATTAACGGCGCTGTTTGGTTATGATACACAGCTAAACGTTTTTTTACCGTTTCTTCTTTATCATCTTCTCTTTGGATAAGATCATCGCCGGTTAAATCATCTTTGTTGGCCCTTTTTGGCGGGTTAAATTTAATGTGATAAGTTCTTCCTGATTCAGGGTGAACACGACGGCCAGTGATACGCTCTACTATCTTGTTGTCGTCAACGATTAGCTCAATTACATAATCAAAATGGATATTCTGCGATTCTAGCGTCTCGGCTTGTGGAATAGTTCTAGGTACTCCATCAAATAAATAACCATGACGACAATCAGGCTCAACTATGCGTTCTTTAATGAGGTCAATAATAATTTCATCAGAAACAAGATCGCCCCTATCCATTATTTCTTTTGCTTTTAAACCTAGGGGTGTATTTTCTTTAATTGCTGTACGCAGAATGTCACCAGTTGAAATCTGTGGTATCTTAAACTTTTCACATAGTAAAGCTGCCTGTGTACCCTTACCTGCACCTGGTGGACCAATAAACACTATCCGCATAGAAATCTAACCCTATATAGTTTTAATTTGAATATTTAATGTCTTGATATTATAAACTTTAATTTTAGTGTTTTATAGTTATTTATTGTTTTATTTAGTTAACTTTTTGTGGTTTCTGGTTGTTTTTAGTTAACATCTTTAAGTTAACCGACTTTTACTGACCTCTAAAATTTGTGTTAGTATTATTATTACCAAGTTTAATTTTCAAGTTTAATTTTTTGGATTAATATAGGACTTAATAGATGAACATAGGACGCGACAAACCTCTGCCAGCTTCACCACAGTTTCAAGACCATTTGTTTACCAAAGAATCTTGGAAAATGTTTCAAATTATGTCGGAGTTTGTAGAAGGATATGAGCGTCTAGCTCATTTGCAAAAAACTGTAAGTATATTTGGCTCAGCACGAGTCTTACCTGATCATCCCTACTACAAACAAGCTGAAGCTATTGCCCAAAAGCTATCTGAGGCTGGCTTTGCAGTTGTTACAGGCGGTGGCCCTGGCATTATGGAAGCTGCTAATAAAGGCGCCTCTAAAGGGCCTGTTGCTACAGTAGGTCTAAATATTCAATTACCGCACACGGAAGAAAATGCTAATCCCTACCAGGATATCTCTTTAAACTTTCGCCACTTTTTTTCACGCAAAGTCATGTTCGTCAAATACGCTTCTGCTTATATTTGTTTGCCTGGTGGCTTTGGTACATTAGATGAACTTGCTGAAATCTTAACTCTTATCCAAACAGGCAAATCGCGTCGCATCCCAATTATTTTAGTCGATAAACCATTTTGGCAGGGATTGTTTGACTGGCTGATTAATACTATTGCTGCCAATGGCATGATCAGTAAATCAGATCTAGATCTAGTAGCCTTTATCGATGATCCTAAAGAAATTGTAACTACTATTAATAACTTTTATCTCGAACGTGGTACTATAGAAATGACCGAGGAAGAGCATAGATTAATGTCTAATTTGTAGGATAACCTTTTTGCAGCAAAATTACGAAAACTTATTATTAACAGCAGAAGAATATGCCAGTAATGGCGACTTTCTTTCTGCTTTTGAAATTTATCAGAAATTAACTAATATTTATAATGACTCGCCCGAAATCCTCAGTAACTTTGCCACCTGCGCTTTCCAAATTAGCAACTACGCTTTAGCTGATGATTTATTCAATAAGTCGTTATCATTAATTAATTATTGTGACGAGCAACAGCAAAAAGTTTTAAAACAAAAAATTTCTGCCACCTACGCTACGCTCTTGTACAATCAAGGGTGCGATGTGGCAAAAAGCATCCACAAAGCCGAACAATTAAGTGCTATCGAACTATTTAAAAAAGCGATTAATTATAATCACGATGACTACAAGCCCTATTATAATATTGCTTGTTGTTATATAAATATTGATCATTTAAGTGAAGGCATTGATTATTTAAACAAAACTATTGTCATAAATCCTCATCATGCAGAAGCACATTTTGCTCTAAGTCAATACTATCAACAGACCAATGATTTAGCCAGAGCAAAACAGCATTTAGACCAGTCTGTACAAAGCAAAACTCACAATCAATTTATAGCAGAATACAATTACGGTGTTTTAGAATACCAACGCGGTCATTATTCAGAAGCTCTTGAGCATTACCACAAAAGCTTACAGCTAAACCCACATAGCTTTGCTACTTGTTATAACACCGCTTCTTTATATCAAAAACTAAAAAATTATCCGAAAGCCATCGAGTATTATAAACAGGCTCTAACTATAAATCCCGAAGATGAGACCTGTAAATATTTGCTATCCTGCTTAAGCTCCACTGATGTTCCAGCGCAAGCCCCTGTAGAATATATAGAAAACTTGTTCGATCATTATGCTAATTACTTCGAACAAGAATTAATTAATGACTTGAACTACAAAACTCCTGAATTATTATATGATTTATTTATTAACAATACCCAAGCCATCAACTTAAATATTTTAGATCTCGGCTGTGGTACTGGTCTGATAGGGCAACAATTCAAAAGTCTTAGCAATAATTTAACGGGGGTAGACATTTCTAAAAAAATGCTCAATATTGCGGCATCAAAAAATATTTATAATAATCTCAGTCACTGTGATATTGAAGAATTTTTAATTAACAATAATAAATTATATGATCTGATTATTTTGGGTGATGTCTTGGTTTACTATGGGGATTTAAAAAAAATATTTGCAGCAATCAAAAACAACTTACCCCCTAAAGGTTATGTGTTGTTTAGTATCGAGACTCTAGCCAACAGCACTAACCAACCCAACTATTTACTTGATACTACCGGCAGGTATAAGCATAATCTAAATTACATTTACTCATTGGCCACAGAACAATTTACAATTATCAATCAAACCCATTCCAGCTTACGAAATCAGGCTGATGAATCTGTACCAGGAAGTTTAGTTTTGTTGCAGACTTGATTTGTAAGCAATTTACCCGCAAGCAAAGTCCAAGCCTATGACCAATATAGATTGCTAGAAGTTATTACTCACTAAAAACACCATAACCCCTTAATTTGCTTAAATTCTTACTACAAAAATGAACTATTACTGTATTTTACTTGTCTAAAAGGTGTTATTTTTAGATATTTCTCAGGAGCTGGTATGCCTGAACAATCGCTAGCAACAACTATAGTCGATAGTTTGTTTAAAAAAACTAAGATCCCAAATGATGGAGAATGCATGTTTAGTTCTATCGCACAATCTGTAGGAGGAGCAACAGGTGCCGACATAAGAGCAGCAATTATTGACCATCTAAAAACTAAAGGTTCTGATTCCCCCCTTGAGATTTTAAAAGAACATCAACGAGAATACAAAAACCTACTGCAAAAGTATAACGAAGATCAGATATTATTAGCTGAATTTGTAGCTGCAGGCGTGCCAGAACATGATTTAAATTTTTTGAAAAAGTCACCACCTAAACCGCCAGCAGGGACTCACTTTCAGAATGACGTTTTACAAGTAATAGATCAAGATAAATATAAAAAAGTTTACTTTGAAACAATGTCTGATTCTAAAACCTTTGGCACGGAAATTGAGCTATTAGCCTATGCGGCGATGGCAAACAGACCTATTGTGCTTTATGATAACAGTCGCCAGAAATTAGAATCTTATTGTTCAGACATGACCGGGCCAGCAATCTTTTTACAATATGATGGTATTCATTATGACACTTTAGAACTGAAGCCTACTATACTGGAACAAATTCCAATGTTGAAACAGAAAGCAAGCTCATCAGGTGATGAAGTTTTATTGAAGTCTTTTGAATTAATCGAAAGGGCAGCGCAGCAAATACAGACTGTTAGAGCCCCCATGACATTTAGTTACGGTGCTACACAACATTCAAACAGGGCTGGTCTAGATAGAATTAACCAAGGAGAACAACGCCCCCCTATGACTAGAGATAAACCATCGCCATCATAATAAACACGGTTTAAATTATGTCGAATCATTAACTCAGTCACGTTTTAAAATCATTAGTCAAAATACCTGCACTATAAGAAATCAGGCTGATGAATCTGTACCAGGAAGCTTGTTATTATTGCAGGCCTAATCGTATGTTTTGACCTGGTAATTGCTCACACTCTTTAAGTTGTACGGATTAACTCTTCCCCTTGGGGCATAGGCGTCAACTTTAATGTTGGTTGACTT
>CAYLXL010000061.1:0-8117 GCA_964387745.1 uncultured Gammaproteobacteria bacterium
CTATACCAAGACTAAATTAGTTATAAACCGATGTCAGGATGTTGCCAATATGGTTAAGGGTATAGTACTTGAGTACTCATAATGTTAGAACATAATTTATTGCTTGTTATTTTTACTATTTTCTTAGCTTTGGTATTTGATTTCTTAAATGGCTTTCATGATGCTGCTAATTCAATAGCTACTGTTGTTTCAACTAGAGTATTAAAGCCACATTGGGCTGTTGTTTGGGCTGCTGTCTTTAATTTTAGTGCTTTTTTTTTCTTTGGTATCCATGTTGCTAATACTATTGGTACAGGTCTTGTTAATCCAGAAGTAATTAATGTCATGATGATTTTAGTTGCGCTGATCAGCGCAATACTCTGGAATCTCATAACCTGGTATTATGGTATTCCTTCAAGTTCTTCTCATGCTCTTATAGGTGGTTTAATTGGTGTTGCTATAGCTAAAGCTGGTTTTGGTTCATTGCATATCTCCGGGATTCTGAAGGTTATATTAGCTATAGTTTGCTCGCCTTTATTAGGGTTTATAATAGGGCAGTTATTAATGTTGATTACCGTCCGATGTTTTTTTAATTATACTCCAAGCAAGATAGATGGAATTTTTCGTAAGGGTCAGCTCATATCTTCAGCTTTAATTAGTTTAGGTCATGGAGGTAATGATGCTCAAAAGACCATGGGTATAATTGCAATATTATTATATGCCAGCGGTAATTTAGGGAAAGTATTCTACGTACCATTATGGGTTGCCTTATCGTGTTATTTTATAATTTCTTTAGGCACACTCTTAGGCGGTTGGAAAATAGTTAAGACGATGGGGATGCGGATCACAAAATTAAAGCCAGTCAGTGGCTTCTGTGCTGAAACAGCAAGTGCAGGGACGTTATTCCTAGCTACATTTTTAGGTGTACCAGTTTCTACTACCCATACTATTACAGGTGCGATCGTTGGTGTCGGATCACTGCAAAGTAGCGCTGCTGTCAGATGGGGTGTAGCTCGAAAGATTGTGTGGGCATGGGTATTGACGATACCAGCCTCAGCGATACTATCAGCTTTAATTTGGCTTACCATTACCCATCTTTAGATAGTCCAAGAAGTGAATCTAAATTCTATTAATATCTAATAAGTGGATTTATAGTCCACCTAATGTAAGCTCTCAATAACTTGAGGTAAGAGATTTTACTAAATTATCTATTTTCAAAGACTTAGATTTATGATTTAGTAGCCAGTCATGAATGCACCCTTTTCACCATGGTTCCTATCATGGGCTAGTATATAGCACCACTAGTGGAATTTGTACAAAAGTTATTTTATGAGGTTGGGCACGCAGTGCCTGGTATGCTGTTTAAAATCAAGCAGTTACAAAAAAGTGTCCAGTAATTAAGCAAAGCTTAAGAGTGTTATGAGAAATTTAACTTGGGGACATTTTCGATGAAAGGAATAAGGGGACATTATCCATGAAGTATCACAATTCAGACATTTTTCTTAAGCAAAACTTAAGATTTCTGCGATATAATACTCCCAAGATCAACTAAATTAGAGACTGACTATGCCTTCATCTATAACTTCTGCTGCAGCAGCTTCTGAAATACACAAAGCGCTTTACGAAAACACAAATCCAAGTGACAGCGATATCAATGAATGTGAAAAATATCTAGCAGAAAAAAGGCGCCGTACATGTGGACTGATAGGCCCATTAAAAGAGTTATATGATAACCAAGATAATAAACTATGTGCTGTCATACCTACTTTAGGAGATGGTGACTGCCTGTTCCGAGCCATAGTCCAGTCATTAGCCTACAACGGACATGGTCCTAAAGATGAAGACAATGAAAATGCTTTACAAAAGAAACTTAGACAGGATGTTTGCGATCTTGGAGAATATACCCCGGACAACCAGATGAGGAGGGATGGAACATGGGCAACGGAAGATGAATTACAGCTATTGTCCAGGTTACTTAAAAGATCTATAGCAATGATTGGTATGCATGCTTCTGGTCGGGGTACGATTGAAAGAACAATTTATAATGAGAGTGTGAATCAAGGAGAGCTTGTTAACCCCATACTAATACAAATGAATTGCGGCACATTTCCAAATCGAAGAGGCAACCACTACAGCGCAGTCAAGCTTGAAAATGGAGTTTCTGCGATGGAATTATGTGAGCAAATTCTAACAGACCAGGTCAAATTACTCCCCGCTACAGTAATAACTAGGCCCAAAAGAGTCACTGTAGATAATGACAAAACCTCAGTATCAGTATCATATGAACATGAAGGTACATCATACTCATATGATGCTAGCTACAATGATACGACAGGCATGAATTTCTTTGACTCAATTGCACGTAAATTGAAGGCCGAACACCGTGTAGCTTTTGAAAAAAACTACGATTGTAGAGTTGCTGAATATCAACTTGAGATCAAGCCAACAAAATTAACTAATTACTTTAAAGCTGCTTATGCTATAAGATATCGACTTTACCTGAAACTAAGTGAATATTCAGAAGCGGAACAACAAGAGCTTTTGCAAGATTTACATGAAACAATTCCCGAGATGGATTTTAGGGGTTTTCTTGATATGGTTAAAAATCCTGTAGTAAAAATACAACCAGAATGGGCCAAAAGATTTGGCCGCCATATTTCTGAAATACTAACATTGCCTTTTGATCTTTATATTTTTAGTGAGAATAAGGGTTACCTATTTAATAAGCAAGGTACCACTGAGTATGGTACGAGCGGCCCTAGCAAAGTTGAAACCATCGAAATAGATTACAATGGCGAATTCTATCGATACGTAGAAAATTGTAAACCGACCGGAACCAGTAAAATGGCAGTAGCTGATGCAGATTCAACTAGCAGCTCAGACAATTCATCCAGCAGCTCAGACAATTCATCCAGCAGCTCAGACGATGCAGATTCAACTAGCAGCCCCGACGATTCAGCCAGCAGATCAGCCGCTCCTGATGTGCAAAAAAGAAGCAGGTCTAGTAAACAACAACTGAGCACATACTCCGCTCATCCTCAGCCAAAAAGAGGCAGAGGCAGACCACCCAAACAACCGAGCACAGACTCCGCTCATCCTCAGCCAACAGGCAAAGGCAGACCACCCAAAAAACTGAGCACAGACTCCGCTGCTGCTATACGACCACCTTTGTCAAAAACCACTGATGCAAAAGACTCTGGACTACGAGGGTTTCCGCCGCCGAAGCCAATGACAGTTGAGTCTATCTCAGAGAATGATATCGGTTTAGATCATGATAGAAAATTAGACACAGCATCATTGCAGCCTCCTACTAAGCTCACTAGACAGAAGCTTAAGAGAATAGTTAAGAGGGAAACTAATGGCGTTTTGTGTGACGACACGTATGGCGAGATAGTTGTTCCTATTGCTGACGAGCTATTACGACTAGACTTATGGCCTCAAGAAAGTACGACGGATATTGCAAATAAATTAAAGCAATCCCTAGCTTTGAGCACGCCTAATGGGCCTGAAGAGAAAATTATTAAAGAGTTAGTCATAACAATAGGAACAGATATAATATTGGTACAATATGACGACAACTTGATGCATCGCATGTATGCTGTACATTACAAACTACTAGGTGGCGCAAATAAAGAAAAATTATATATATATAAAGATGCTTCTGACCAGTATGCTCGCATCGAAAATCCGGATTATAATCGATTAGCTAGTCTAGCCCCCGACATAATTGATGTAGAAAGAACAGCCACAGCAAGCCCTGCGCAACCTCTTGAAGCTAGAAGCAGTCATAGTCGAACTGCCATAGATCCTTGGAATCCAAGAAGTAGTCATTCTGATACTTTAGTACTATCTGATGCAGGCAAAGCTCCTATAGACGGCACAGGCGGCAAAGCTCCAGCAGGCGGCAAAGCTCCAGCAGGCGGCAAAGCTCCTGCAGGCGGCAAAGCACGAAAAGCTTACAAAACACATCACTCAAGGACTGTTGCGGAATTAATGGAATCCGCAAGGGACATAGAACACTATACTGAAGGCAAAGTTGGTTTTGAAGCAGAGTACGATGGCTCAAGATCAAGCGAGGTGATACAATTGCTGTTTAGAGCCAATCCCTCAACCAGTTCAGGGAACCGCTGTAAAATTAAGAGCAAGAGGCCCAGGGAGCAATCTCCAGTTGATTACATGAGAGAACATAAGAAAGATTTTGAAGATCGCGACAGTATGTACGACTTTGTCGATACACAAATCTGCTATAAAGATGGTAAATTACCGCTGTTTCAAATGGTTTTTGATTCTAGTACTAAACGAGATGGTAAATGTATATTCCATCCAGAGTTTAGAACAAGGCCTTTTGAATTAGAAGAATTAGAGGAACAAGACGAGCATAATAATCCAATCTCGCTTTTTAGCCAAGTGGTTTCTAGTTTTGTACATTTTTTTAGGAACCCAGAAACAGCCCAGAGCACCACATCTGCATGGCGCCAATCAATCACTCAGTCACTACTAGGAGATGCTTATACGGTAGGAGGTCCTGTAGAAGGTCCTCAGGAGTTGCGCCGTGAAGAAGTGTCTGTAATTTACAATCTTAGAGATCATAATTCATCCCCATGTATTGCATTACACGCCAATGTAGATGTTCCCCTTAGGCTATTATTTACCAGGCAAATGTTTGAGAGTTTTCCTATCGAAAGAAATTACCCTTCACTATGGAAAAGTGAAAATGAATCAGAAAAAAAAGAGTGGCCAAGCTGTAACATACCAGATTCTTATGCCAAGTTCATGGAACTATTGATCAGAACAAATGAGGATGAGATCAACAGATTTTTAACTAACCCTAGAATATTAATTTTAATTAAGAAAAATAGTAGCAAAGCTGCTTTTTATTTAGCCGATGTTGCCGGGGTGCTCAGAAGTCTGCTTTATGTATATAAAATGTCTTTATTGATCCATTCTGGTAGGATATATCAATTTTTTCCGAAAAGTACATATCTTGATGACATTTATAAAGACTATTTCATATGCGGCCTCCCTAAATTCACTCTTGAAAGTTTAGTGGGCCACCTCTCGGAAAGTGGAAAAGCCTTCATCCGCGAGTTGACCGGTAATTTGGAATGTAAAGAAGAGCTACTAAAGTTATTCGACTGCGAATATTTTGGCAATCAAGATTGTTTCCATATTAGTGTTGCAAAAGAAGGGGAAGAATCTGAAATAGTTAAAATGAGTGCATCAGTTTATTTAGATAAGACTCTAGCTGAACCGTTAGTAGATGGTATACAAGAAAGAGAACCAGACAAGATCAAATGTTTTATAAATAAAACTATTGAAAATGCCTTAGTTGTTGAATTTAGAGCACCATCTGGAACCGGTTGTACGATAGAAGAACTTAACACTAATTTGCACGAGATAATAACATGGGCAATTGAATTCTCAAAACAACCATATCAATACCAATGTCCTGATCTTTCTGAAAAACATGCGGTTACTTTTGCTAAAGCATTTTTACCTGCGGCTAAAGAATTTTACAATATAATAGGTGAATTTAATGCTGATAACTTATTGCAAGCGATAGAAAAGAAAATATCATCTATGAAAAAGTCTCCAGCATTGTACGCTGATGCTGAATTCTATGCAGCTAAGCTTTTTGAATACTTAAAGTCTATAGATACTCCCGTCAGCATTCCAAAGCCAAACGTTGAAGCAGCATCAAGCCTTGGCATTGTTAAAATGTCAGATAAACAGTTAGCACAAATAGGACGTACGTCTGCAGCTAACAATGGCGGACAACAAGTTAGGTTAGGATGGGTGAATTCCGCTTTATCAAAAGACCTTGATGACCAACCCAGTTCAAAACCCCTAAAGTATTTTACACCACAAAATTATTTTTTATGGCAACAATTATTCACGACCATCACTAGCGATAAGAAACCTGGCGCAAAATCAATTCTAGCATTATCACTTTTTGATACTTTAGAATTAAACAAAGATACTTTGTGCAAGGCACTACTTGCCACACATGATAAGAGTTACATCAAAAAAATCATAAAACGTTGTTGCGAAATTAGACCTAATCACTTAGCTAGCTTTGACAAAAATGAGAAGAACGAAGATGTAATGATAACGCAATACATGTTCCAAGCTTATATGTCGCCTTTAATTAAGGTTGCTGAAGGTGATCACAAAGTTCAGTTGATATTTGGCCTACCTACTCATCATGCTCATGCTGACCATCCAGCGGGTTTTTGCATCATAAATTCAATGGCAGTACTAGCAGGATTTAAAAGACTTATCAATGGTAAGGCGATTAGAAATGTTTTTATTGGCTTGGACGTAAATCGTGATGATGGTTTATGTAACATATTACAGACCAGGCAGCTTAACTCACATCATGCTGACGTATTCGACTCCAATGTTTATCCTCACCAATCGGCTGATAATGCATACTCAACTATAAAAGGTTCAACAGCCTCAAATAATGATTCCATTTCCAAAGGTACAATATTAATCAATGGAAATAGAGATAGAGTCGGTCTTCGAATTAACAATTCAACTAAAAGCAATACATATAGTGCTTTTGATTTAAAACTATCTCCAAACAGAACAGCAGGTCAACTACACCCATATATTGCGGAGGTTTTAGCAATTTTACGCGCCGAGGTAAAAGAACACGAAAATCTAGAAATATTCGTAGCTTTGGGATTTGACTCTCATGTTGATGACACTTGCTTTGATATGCATAGTGAAACTCAAAAATTACATCTTCACTTAACAGCAAAAGAAAAGCTCAGTCATAGATTTACCAGCGATGATTTTAGGCATTTCTATAAAGAACTTCTAAAAATCTACAAAGCTAATGAGAGTAAAATACGATCAATCTCTGTCTTCCTTGAAGGTGGTTATGATAAGCAAGTATTACACCAACAAATAAATAATTTAGTATCAGAATTCAACTGCTTAACAATTAGCCATTTACTTCCTACAATAAATTCCCATTTAAACGATGAGAAATGGCAAGAAGCTAATGATTTAATTGATCGACTTTTAAAAATCAATCTAAATGAAAAATCAAAAACGGTTTTACAATACTGCCAAACTTTGTGTTTATACAATCTTGGTTACTATAAGAAGGCTTTAGAGCTTTCTGAGAAAACATCACTCAAGGATCTAACAAAATCACAGCAACAACGACTTGAACAGGTTAGAGAAGAATGTGAGAAAAAGAAGCGCTCAATTCATAATGAACATTGTATCAGATCTTTGATGGCGCTGCTGGATGGCGAGAAACTCGGACCTGTTAGAGACTTCATTGAATTTCATACAGATAAATCAACTCATAAATTGAGCTTTGATATAAATATGCCTTTTGAGCATAACAACGAAGGGCAAATAGACATCCTCTGTTATGCTGTTATGAAGCTTGCTAATCAAGGAGCATGTGTTGATTTTGCCAAGTATTTATATAGTAAGGAAGCGCGTCTTTCTACTGAATACAGTTATCTCAAGATACTAGAGCTAAAGACTGAGAAACAGTTAACGAAAACTAGGCCAAGAAAGGATTTTATCAAAGAGTTGGTGGAGGATGCGAAACTGAGATTCCCTGACGTAATACTCGTGCGTAAGTCACCACCACCACCACCAAGCTTACCACCACAGCAGCAACTCAGTGGTGTGTTTCGACGCAGCGGGCATGATTACTTTGCAGCTGCGTGTGCTGAATCAGATGCTCAAGGTGGTGTAAATGCGCAAGGAACATTTGTGCCAGGCACTGAAATTCATACTCATTCTGATTACGATTGGCTGAATCCTGATTACGATTGGCTGAAGCAACTGCCACCGCCCCCGCCCCCACCAGTACAAGGAATATGTGTGCCAAATCAACAGTGCCAGGCACCGAGTCACTCAGTACCACCACCGGTTAAGGTGGTTCGATGCGAGTTTTCCCGGAGTATCTTTGCAGCTCCTCCTGGAACAGCTAGTTTTCATCCTCCTTTTGAAGAATTTGGAAAACAACAGGCACCGAGTCACTCAGTACCACCACCGGTTAAGGTGGTTCGATGCGAGTTTTCCCGGAGTATCTTTGCAGCTCCTCCTGGAACAGCTAGTTTTCATCCTCCTTTTGAAGAATTTGGAAAACAACAGGCACCGAG
>CAYLXL010000062.1:0-8012 GCA_964387745.1 uncultured Gammaproteobacteria bacterium
CTGTAAACCTATCTAAAGATCAAAATTTAATCAAAAAATTAAATTCCAAAGATGCTAATAAAATGTGCTATATGGCAGGAATTAAAGACACTATAGATGAATATAATTTGAAAAAACAGGCAGAGTCTAATGGGTAAATATAAATTCCCTTTATGGCTAATGGCCTTTTATGTAACATTTTTATTACTCACGGTATGCTTAGCTAATAGATTTTTCGAGATTGCCGGTACTGATGGACCTGGCGGAATATTTGTTTTCCCGTTAGCTTTTTTCATTCTCGATATAACAGCCGAAGTTTATGGCTATACTTATTCAAGATTATTTATTTGGATAGGCGCACTATGCGAACTCCTGTTTTCTATAGTAACTATTTTTGTCTCCCATTTGCCATCACCGGAGTATTTCAACTTAAGCTTACAATACCAAACAGTTTTTGATCCAACACTACAGTTTGTTATATCTACTTTGATTGGCACACTTGTCGGCGAATTCAGTAATATTTATTTTTTAACTAAATGGAAAATAAAATTTCACGGACAATCTTTTATATTAAGAACTATTTTAGCAACCGCTCTTGGTCAATTATTACTATCTATAATTGTCGATGTCCTAGCTTTCAGTAATAAACTTAGCCTACCAGAACTAACTTGGCTAATTTTCTGTGGTTACTCATGGAAAATGGTATATTCCATAATATTAGTCTATCCATCCTGGCTTATCGTGAAAAAATTAAAATCTATTGATAAAATTGATAATTTTGATATCAATATTGACTTTAATCCTTTTAAGATTGCTCTTGATGATGGGATAAACCAGTACGCTGTGTTTGAGACTGTTAATCTCTCAACTCGACCTATGGCCTCATCCAAAATCCATTTATCCTAATTTGACTAGTATTGCAACAGATTATAAAACTAAGATTTGCTTCTATACCGCCTTGTTGATCCACACTAAAACTTCTGCTACATTTAAGATAAACAGCAACTCTACCGCTGATTATTGAGATATGCAGCAACTCCGTCGCTGATTATCTGAGTTTGTACTTCAGTGTTTATTATAACTATATGATATATAACAGAATTCTAGATCTGGGAGGCTTACTTGCAAAAAAGTCATTTTTTTTGTTTGGCCCTCGAGCAACAGGCAAAACTTTTTTAATTCGGCAAAATTTTCAGGCAAAACATCTTGTAATCAACCTTCTAGAGAGCCAGCTTTATCTACGACTCAGTACGAACCCAGGGGAGCTAGAGTCGATTATTAAGGCGCAGAGTAACTTTGATAAAGTAATAATAGACGAAGTGCAGCGTATTCCGATGCTACTAAATGAAGTGCATCGTTTGATTGAGCAAGATCAAATACACTTCCTATTAACTGGGAGTAGTGCGAGAAAGCTAAAACATAATCAGGCTAATTTGCTAGCCGGTCGTGCCAGACAAGCCGAGTTATTCCCCTTATGCTATCCGGAAATTCCTAATTTTAATCTCGAACATTACTTGCTTCATGGGGGATTACCCATGGTTTACCAAAGTGATGCTCCCATAGAAGATTTACATGCTTATGTTAACCTTTACTTAAAAGAAGAAATCCAGGCTGAAGCTTTAGTGAGGGCATTACCTGCTTTCACAAGATTTTTGAAATTCTCAGCATTGACCAGTGGAGAAATGTTAAATTTTTCTAATATTGCTAATGATTCAGCTGTTCCAGCTAGCACCGTTAGGGAATATTACTCCATACTTGAAGATACTTTTATAGGATTTATTTTACCTGCATGGACTAAGACAGTAAAACGTAAGCCTATAAGCACAGCAAAATTTTATTACTTTGATTTAGGAGTTAAAAACATCTTAGCCGGGATAACACACATTCCCGAGCAATCTGATTTATATGGAAAAGCGTTAGAACATTTTATAGCTCTTGAGCTTAGAGCATATTTAAGTTACCGTAGAAAGTTTTTGACTTTAAGCTATTGGCAGGCTAAAAACGGACAGGAAGTTGATTTTATTATTGGCGATGAAATAGCTATAGAAGTAAAGTCGACCCAGAAAATAGTACAAAAGCATTTAAAAGGGCTTAATTATCTTGCAGAAGAAAAAATTTGTAGTCGATACTTTATCATCAGCAACGATGAGATTGCTCGCAAAGTCGGAGATCTCGAAATATTACATTGGAGAGAATTTTTAAATCGATTGTGGGAAGACAAAATCATCTAGCATTTATACTCTCGCAATGAATTAAAACTGAACTTTCGATTCTACCAAAGTAGCCAGTATACAATCATTTTCACTCAACTTATGTAAATCTAAACCCAAATTAGTTTTTACATATTGTGATCTATTATCAATAAAGATTCTATTTAAGTAATATTCTTGCTGTTTTTCTATATAAACTAAGACAAAGTTTCTATCTATTGGTATTCTTACGGGATCAAAAATTAAAATACAACCCCTAGGAAATAAAGGCTCCATATCATCGCTAGCACATTGCAACGCAAATGCACTGTCGTCTAAATCTAACTCGGTTAAAACTTTCTTTCTATTTTTATCTTGCAGATTTAAATCTTTTAAGTTTTTTAATTCATGCCAACTAAGCATAGGCACGCTATGATTTTTACGCTGGCCAATTAATTCTTCTGTACTAATACCAAAAAAATCTGCTAATGCTTTTAATAATTTTTTCCGTGGTCGTTGAGTATTACCGGTTAAAAGATGGTGCAGGGTCGGCTGAGGAATATTGGTTAATCGGGCAAGATCACTCACCGTAAGATTACCATAATCTTTCATAAGTTCTTCTATATGATCACGTAAAGCCAATCTAAACCCCCAAACATTTATTCATATTTTATTCATATTTAACTGTAACCTATTGACTTTAGGGGTGAGTAAAATATATTATGAATAAAATTTGAATAATACACCATCTTTGAATTTAAATCTAATAACGAGGAAATTGTGATCAGCAATATTGAAACAGCGGCAGTTGTTGCTACGACTAAACAAATCAAAAAACAAAAACTTGATAAACATTGGCACGTGGTTGCAAAAGCAACCGACAGTTTAATCAAATTAAGAATTTCTCCAGAGATGTTAAATCGCCTAAAAGAACATGCTGAATATAATGGTCGAACTACTAATAATGAAATCTTGGTTATCATTCGAGATGCGCTGATTAATTCTCAGATTTGATCTCGCGACCCTAAAGACTTCGGAGCCTTGGCCTAAAGCAACACTGCTGAAAGCAAGGCTCACAATCTTTAGATATCTAACCTACCCATCAACACATAGCGATTACTCTTACCCCAGTCAATATGTCTGGAATGCTCATAGATTCCGCTTATAAACATGTTTTTATAATGGTAATCTAATCCCAATCCACTCATAATAGTAGAATTCGATTTATGGTAATAATTCTTCATATACTGCACCGAAGGATTGCTTACATAACTAATCACAGATTTTGATTCAGAATATAATTCATTTTGATAATTCATTTGTAGCTTTGGTCTTAACTCACCAAAAGATTGATGAATCGAGTAATTTACTCTTACACCCATACTACCAGTTAAAGTCTTAACATCCTGATCACCATAAGATAATGGTGAGCTCGATCCGACTTCAGAATAACTATTTAAGCGCGTGTAGCCACCATCTAATGCTAAATAAGGTAATAATGTTATTGGATATGAGTTTAAATCTATAAGTTGATTCAAAAATAATTTACGAGTCAGGTCTACAGAACCATATACTTGATTTGCATCCCGATCACCTTTAGCTAGTGAATTATTATTAGGTCGCTCACTTTCTATTTTAATTTTTGAATACCCTAAAGTAGCTTGTAAATGGCTTTCATAATTCAAATGATAACTACCATAAGCAGTAATACTATAGAAATTATTATTTAACTTAATAGCGTCGCCTGCATTATTATGCTCGCCGCCTACTCTAATTGACATCCCTGAAGTCAACCTAGGTGTAATTCTCTTATCAGAACCAAAAGTTAAACTATTTATTTTAAAATCCGCCCCATTTTTACCTTGTCCTAATACAATTTCACCAGCAGTCCATACTCCCCAACCATTTTCTAATAATAGCCCTGATAAATTTAAATGATCCTTGAAGCCAGATAAACCTAAAAGTTTTTGAACATCTGGATTGAAATTCATCATCAAGTTTATTCCTTGAGTAGAAATATTCGCTGTGCTCTGTGGCGACATTGATAATAAACTATTCAAACGATTCTTAATCGGATTGATTGTTTCACGAACAATTCTAGTCGATGATCCATTTTGTGCTTGTATGAGATTGACTAAGGTAACATCACTTAAAGGGCTTGTAACAACAGACACAACTGTGATTTCCCAGGTAAAACTTTTTGAATCACTGCTACCATGACTATCTGATACACCAACTGTTACATTATATGATCCTTCTACTGTCGGAGTACCGCTGATCACACCTGTTGATGTATTAATAGATAGACCTGTCGGCAAACCTGATGCTGAATATGTTAATGTATCGCCGTCACTGTCTGCTGCGCTTACACTTAAACTTGTCGACACTCCTACCTGACTTGATTGGTTAGATATGGCTGATAACGCTGGCGCATGTCCAGTAATTGTCCAAGTAAAACTTTTTGAATCACTGCCACCCTGGCCATCCGAAACCCCCACTGTAACACTGTAAGTTCCTTGTACTGTTGGTGTTCCGCTGATCACACCTGTTGATGTATTAATAGATAGACCTGTCGGCAAACCTGATGCTGAATATGTTAATGTATCGCCGTCACTGTCTGCTGCGCTTACACTTAAACTTGTCGACACTCCTACCTGACTTGATTGGTTAGATATGGCTGATAACGCTGGCGCATGTCCAGTAATTGTCCAAGTAAAACTTTTTGAATCACTGCCACCCTGGCCATCCGAAACCCCCACTGTAACACTGTAAGTTCCTTGTACTGTTGGTGTTCCGCTGATCACACCTGTTGATGTATTAATAGATAGACCTGTCGGCAAACCTGAGGCTGAATATGTTAATGTATCACCATCACTGTCTGTTGCACTAACAGTTAAACTTGTTGACACTCCTCGTTCTGATGATTGGTTAGATATAGCAGAAAGCACCGGTGCCGAATTAGCCGCAGTTCCACTTAAAGAAACTATAGGGTAGCCCGTGCCAAAATAATTTGATGTAAATGCCCAACCTGTAGAATTAGTAGAGCTTTGATCGAATCCAACATTTGCACAACCAACACAGCCTACTTTCAATATATAAGATGTGTTTGCACTCAGAGCAACACTGCCTGTTAATGTGACTCTTTTTGTACCAGCATCGTACGAACTATAAGTATACGTTCCTAAAACAGTCGCTCCAGATAAAATTTGCATCGTTACTGTGCTAGCAATACTAGCTGGATAACCAAAACTACTATTAGATGTCGAATTCATCTGAAAAACAATTGAGGTAATTGTACCTCCCGTCGAATCAGTTTGGAAATTCCATGTAGGATTAACATTACTTCTGAAAATATTAGACTGCGCCGTTACGGTATTGCCAATCGTATTAAGATAAGTTACTGCATAAGAGTTTTTTGAATATAGCAAGAAGATTAAAACAAAAACACAGAAAGATAATACTAAGTTACTTGTTTTATTAACTTTGGCTTGATAGCGCATATTCTTCCCCTATAAATATAAGAATATCGTACTATAGTTAAATTCATTATGTACAGGGGTTTTTGGGTATTTACGCTAAGATGCCGTTTTTATTTGAATTAAAATCAACGTAATCTAAATTAAGTTAGTAAGGCTTGTGCCTTTGTTTTTTGCCTTCTTGTTGTTCAAACAGAAAAAATAAATTATTTGCTCTACTGGGCATATCCCATGGCCCGGTGCGACGCAGATACCCCTCATCAGTTAAAGATGGAAGGGCTTGGACAAAATGAGGATTACCAATCTGCCTCAAAAACTCATTTCTCAAAAATTCTTTAAAAGGTAAATTATTTCCTTTTCTGGCTAAATTAGCCACTTGATTAACAGCCAAGTCTATTTGCTGATTCATCTGATTTTCTTCTTCTAACATATTACTATAAACTCCAGTAATAATTTATCATTAACCATAACCTGAATTATAAGAATTAAGTGGTTTATGAGTACAAAAGTAGACTGTCGCTCATGCCTATACTCTAAAAATATATATTATTACTATTCAAGCAACTATGTCAATTAATATAAACCACATCCTTTAAGAAGATACAGCAAGTGTACAAGTGTTTGTTCCGGTCGGAATATTTCTGCTACTTTGTTTGCTGTCACAGCCTCCTTACTCTCTGCTCATTTTTTCTGTAAAGGATTTATGATCGTGTCCGGTATATTGTTCTTGATCTATGGTATGATTGCCATTCTAACAATTACAAACAACTCTAGACCTAGTGACTATGGAAACTAAAGCTAAAATAATCACTTCCCTTCTCGAACTATACGCAAAAGGCTTTGAATACTTCGATACAAAAAAAATATCTAGTTGTTACATTTTCCCATGCACTATTTGGCACCATAACAATCATATTTTTACTAAAAGTGATCTTGAAGATAACTTAAATCTATTATTAACAAAATACAAAAGCATTAACGTGAATAAAATATTATTCAAAATTTTAGATATTACTTATTTTTCAAACAATATATGTCAAGTGCATGTATCTTGGTCTTTATATAATGAAATAAATATGGTTATTTCTACATTCGAAGCTTTATATTCAACGCTTATTATTAATACTCAAGCTAAGATCTTTAATGTTATAAATATTAATGAAGAATAAGAATGAAGGATGGGGAAAGTGCCTGGAATAATTCATATGACAACTTCCCTTCTTTAGGCTTTAACAATAAAAGTCGTCGCTTAACCTATTCCATGCACTTTTATTACTTTTGTTATTTATTCATTCATATTATCATTCATTACAGTTATTTCTTCAGCTAGCTCTTTTAGAATTTTCTTTTGCTCGCTGTTTGATTTATCACTTATTGAAGATAGCACGTAATTATAATTTTCATTATTCCAAGTCAATAAATTATAAATGCGACTATCTTTTGAACTTTCAGATTTAAATGTCCTGGACACTGCTGGATTCTCACCAATGTGTTCATTAACTGCAGCTTCTATAAAATGACTACCACCACTTTTGTTCGAGATTTCTTGAAGCGCAATTTTCATATCTTTATAATTAAAGGCACGTGATATAACATAGGATTTATAATTTAAATTAGTAAAAAATGGCGGTTTATCTATCATAGTAAACCCTACATAACCATTTGCTAAAGTAATTGGCAACTTTGATAATTGAAACCCAGCATTAGGTTGAGCCTCGGCATTACTATAAGGTTGAATTATTGACTTATATCTTGTTTCAAAATCACCTTTATGCTGTTCTACATACCCATGCGTTCTCTCAAATTCTTGTTGTTTCCTTATCATTTGTATAATTTCTGATGATTCATCCCCGCCTTCAATAGTTTTTTTAGGATCATTATTTAACATGGCTCCTTCAAAGGTCTCACTGTATACTTTTTTTCCAAGTTTTTTCTCACCATCAGCCTTGATTATTTTTATTAAATTTGCAATCTTTTCTTCTTCAGTTACCGTAATAATTTGTTGAGTTACCTTTGGTTCAATTTTAGACGTTTCTACAAGAGTTTTTCGCTTATTAGTATTTAAAATGGCTGCAATATTTTCTTTACCCCTTTGCTCTTCATTTACTTCTACGATAGTTGTTTTAGATTTAGGGCTTATTAAATAAATAATTATACAAACTACTATAGCGGTAGCAATTATTACTAAAATCTCTTTTTTATTATTCATTTGGTTATCCGTTTTTAAAAATTATTATTAAGTCTCAGAGTAAATATCCCAATCTTCAACTCCCCATTTTGTAAGATTGCAATTGCGTGGGTTTGCGGTTGTTAGTAAGCATCCGGTTATCCACGTCTACTAACCACGAACAACCAATGCTAAAATCAT
>CAYLXL010000063.1:0-7469 GCA_964387745.1 uncultured Gammaproteobacteria bacterium
TCATTATCTCTCAAAAATTTCGATTTGTCTGGTCTAAATTATAGGGGGCATTATAGGTATTGATAGATTGCTTCGTCAAAATGAACGCGTGACTGGTGCTCAAGATTGGAATAGTCGTGCTTTGACATTGGGATTATTTCAGAGGATAGAACAAGAGCAAGCATCACATCCAGAAGACTCTGAAAGACTGCAAAATTTTAGACAAGCATTCATAATTGGAGTTAGACAAGTTATTGAAGCAACAACTTCTGATGGTCCCTGTTATGATCCAGTTTGCCTAACCGCTGAAAGAAAAGGTTTTTTTGCTACTGATCTAGAAGTAGGAGATTTGGAAGGGATCCAGCCTCATTGTCACGGGAGATTAAAAAATCTTACCACAGATATGGCTAGTCTTTTAGGTTATGAGGTAAATAAAGGCGCACAATTAAAACAAGTGCTTAGTACTATTGGTGATGAGCCACATCAACATCTAATTGCAAAAATCGATGCAGCTATAGATGAGGGAATGGTACCAGAGGTTATGACTACTACACCTGAATTATATAGTGCCGCTGGTATTGATGATGAAATTTTTCAAAGCTTAGTGCAGATTAATGCTGGTAGTTCACCAGATGGTGTAACCTCCGAAGAGGCTAATGATATTAGAGAGCTATTGTTGCCACGAGTTGCTCCACGACCTGCACAGCCATAAAAGTAAACTTATTTGTTATAATGCCTGATTTTCATTACAGGTATTATAATGAGCTTGGACTTAAAGGGCTTTCAAAAAGAGATTATAGGTAAAAGAATAACAGTAGAAGTCACTGATAATCATCCTTTAATAAAACTTGCAAATAAACTTCCTTGGCAAGAGATGTTGGAAATAATCTTACCAGACTTACAGAATACCCAAAAGGAAAAATACTGGCTTGGCAGAGCTCTAAAAGTCAGAATCCATTTAGGAATTTATTTGCTGCAGCAAATGTATAACCTCACAGATAGGCAAGCTGAATATACTTTGAATGATAATGCGGCATTTCAATTATTTTGCGGTAAGGGTCTAGTTGATAAATGGCACGCTCCAGACCATACCAAGATAGAAGAATTCAGGTCAAGATTATTACCAGAAACACAAAGGCAGCTCGCCAATTTTATTACTACCCACGCAGCTAAACTTAATTATGCTTGTCCCACTGAAGTTGATATTGATTCAACAGTCCAAGAAGCAAATATTAGTCCGCCATCACCTGTAAACTTAATGTTGAAACTCGCTGTCATGGCTAAAAAGATATCAAAAGCTCTTATAGAAATAAGACCAGATTTAGCAAATAAATATAATATTAAACTCGGATGGATTAGAAGTTTGGTGCTGAGTTATTATGCGGCGCGGCGCGCTAAAAAAGCATTAGATGAAGAGCGTAATAAAGGTCACAAACGAAATGCAGAAATTTTAATTAGAAAAATATGGACCATGGTGTTCGAAGCAGTAATACCTATAGCAAAAGATGCGTACCAATTATTGGAATTAGCCTCCTTAGGCAAATACTGGTGGTTAAGACAAACCATAGAAACACTAACTTGGCGAGGCATGCAGTTTTTGGATGATATGCATGCTTGGTTCAATCTCAAAGCGCCGCACCCTAAACTATTTTCATTTCACGCAAGAGAAGTGCAGTGTTTTAATAAAAACAAAATAGCTAAATCAATTCAATACGGCAGGCATTATCAGATAGCCAGAGTTAAAGGTAACTTTGCCTATGTGGGTGCTTGTATTGATTTACAAATGGCAGATGCACACAGCGTTGAACTTATGGTAGCCGAGCACGGTAGAATATTTGCTGGCGAGTGCGATAGTGAGAATAACAACTTATCCAGTATCAAATCTATAGCTTTTGATAGAGGCTATCATAGTCACAAGAATAAAGAATTTTTAGAGTCTAATAATATTGAAGAAATATATCTGCCAAAGCGCAGACGTTATGATTGGGAGATGCCAGATTTAGACAGAGAGACTGAAACTAAGTTGCATAACCGGCGGGCTGGTATAGAAGCTATTATTGGTCATATCAAACATGGTGGCCAATTAAGGCGTAGCAGAATGAAAAGTGATCATACAACGCTTAGTGCTGGTTATAGTTCCGTATTGGGTTTTAATCTAAGGCAGCTTAAAAGATACGCTATAGGGAAACTCCGTCCAATTTATGAAAATGAGCTAAAAATGGTGGCCTGATGCCCATAGAATAGATATAATCTAAGTTTACCACTGATTGTCTATTCAGAAACGTATAAGAATTCTTTAAGTAATAACCCCGCCAAGTAACCAGAGTATTTTTAGCCTTAAAGCTATTCAAATCTACATTTACGCGCCATCCACCGTATCCGTGCGCAATTGTGACAACAACTTGTGGATAGATCAATAAAGTGCATTAAAAACAATTGGTTATTAATACTGTTCAATTTTTTTACAGTATGGCACTCTGATAAATGAAATCGCTTATTATCAAGATCTGTGTTAGTCTGGATTAAACTTATAAATTTTAAGGCATCAAGGATGATGAATATACCTCGAATTGATATTTCTCCATTATTCAACCAAAGCAGACCAAACTGGCATGATGTTATCCACAAGCTTGATGATGCATGCAAAAATACAGGTTTTTTTTACATCACCGGACATGGTATAGACTCGCAATTAGTAGCGAAGGTTTTTGAATTAGCTTATCAATTTTTCAATCAAGATATTGTCACTAAGAATAAGAATATTCGCTCGAATAATAAGTATAATTTAGGTTACAGTCCGATTGGCGCAGAAAACTTAGCTATGGATGGCATGGCATCTGATTTTAAGGAATCATTTGATATTTCACCTGACTTATCAAAAAATGCTTTAGCTTTGTACCCTGATATTAACGGCTTTAAATCAGTGATAATGAATTATTACAATCAGATGTTTAAAGTCAGCATGCATTTACTAGAAGCCATGGCATTGGCACTCGGGGAGGAACATGATCTATTCACTGATCATTTTTACCCGACTAGTGGAATCATTTTACGTTTTAATCATTATCCGTCCTGTGTAAATAAAATTAAGAATGAGATTATTGCTGGTGCCCATACCGATTACGGTTATTTAACTTTACTTTACCAAGATGATGTCGGTGGTTTGCAGATTCAAACTAAAGCAGAGGAGTGGGTTGATGTACCCTATGTTGAGGATTCCTTTGTGGTGAACATAGGTGATTTAATGCAAAGGTTCACCAATGATGTGTATAAGTCTACATTACATCGAGTTTTGCTCCAAGATAGTAGTAAAAGCAGGATATCTATTCCTTATTTTGTGGAGCCCAATTACCATACGCTGATTGATTGCTTACCATCTTGTATTGCTCCTGGAAAAGTAGCTAAGTACCCATCAGTGCTGAGCGGGGAGTGGATTACCGGAAAACTAAATCAAACCTATAATATTAACTCAAAAATATGTTAGTTGATGGACATAATAGTGGTTTAAGCCTTTATTTACACAAAAAAAGTAATTAATAATTGATTAAGAAAACTAGAATGCTTTACAATACGTTCTTTAAAACAAAGAATCTTGAGCACTATGGAATCACCGTTTTCTAGAAAGATTTGGCCTATCTATCCTCATGAATCTAAAAAAGTTCTTGCAATGAGCGTTGTCTTGTTTGCGGTAATTTTTAACTATACTATCCTACGGGATACTAAAGATGCCTTGATTGTTAATGCAGCTGGGGCAGGGGCAGTGACTTTCCTAAAGTCATACTGTGTTACCCCCGTGGCGCTTATTTTTGTCATTTCTTATACATATTTAGCAAATTTTTTCTCAAGAGAAAAGCTCTTCTACGTAACAATAACGCCATTCTTAATTTTCTTTGGATTATTTGGTTTTGTTTTATACCCTAATATAGACATTTTACATCCTAGCCCTGAAAAAATACTTGCTTTACATAAGGCTGCGCCAGCGATGAGTGGCTTTATTGATCTTTATGCTTACTGGGTATATTCGTTATTTTATATTTTTTCTGAAATTTGGAGCAGTGCACTAGTTACCGTATGTTTTTGGCAATTTGCTAATTTTATTATTCACCTAAATCAATCCAAAAGGATATATGGTGTGTTTGTTATTATAGGCAATTTGTCGCTACTTCTGTCCGGTCCTTTGGTTATCTTCTGCTCCCAAACTATTAAATATTACGTTCCTGAGGGCGTTGATGCTTGGGGTGTGAGTTTAAAGTTACTTATGAGTGCCGTGCTGATTATGGGCGCTCTTGCTGTCTGTGCTTTTCGTTGGTTGCATGTCTATATTCTTAGTCATTCAAAATATGATTATTATTCAAAATCTGAGCTAATTAATCATAATTTACAAAAGAAGGACAAGAAAATTGGTTTGTTTGATAGTTTCAAAATAATCGCTCAATCAAATGAACTAATTTTAATTCTTATTTTAGTACTATCTTACGGGATTACTTTGAATTTATTAGAGGTTCAGTGGAAGCATCAGCTAAAATTATATACTCATGCTGATATGGGCTTATACAACTCTATGATGGGCTTTTTGTCGCTATCACAGGGGGTAACTTCTATCTTTTTGGGTTTCATGGGGATGCAAATTTTACAGAGATCCAAGTGGTATAATATTGCCTTAATTACACCTATAGTTTTTCTTGTAGGCGGGGCTACTTTTTTCATGTTTATTTTAAATAAATATCAATTATCTAAAATGTTGATGTCATTTAATTTGGACATAACCTATTTAGCTGTGATGCTTGGTTTTCTGGTTTTAATTATTGCTAAGCCCATTAAATATACGTTATTTGATCCGGCTAAAGAGATGGCATATATTCAACTTAGCCCGCAGCAAAAGTCACAAGGTAAAGTAGCAGTTGATGTAATTGGTACACGACTAGGCAAGGGCTCTGGTTCTATTTTGCAATCATGGTTAATTATGGCTTTTGCAACGCCTGAAGTTATTACGATAGCACCAATAAGTTTCTTAGTTTTTGTTCTTGTTGTTTTCATGTGGATTTATGCTGTGAGATTGCTAACGCCAATGTTGACGGTTGATGGTCCGCTAGAAAATGACTTGCCGGCTACTCAAACAGCTAAAACTTAAAAACCAAATCAAAGCATAATGGTCAACTGACTTTTAGGTAAGATATAATCTAAAAGCATATTTTAATATTTTGAAGAGGAACTAAAATCATGCCAAATCATAAACGTCCTGAACGTTGTACTCAAACTCCTGAAGAGGAACGTTTGGAACAAGAGTATGTGCGTAAAATTACTGAAGAAAGGGAAGATATGGTAATAACTCTAGGTAACGTATCTATGAGAGGAAAGGAAAGAGTATTCTTGTTAGCTGGCTTACGTTTCCAGGACCCACAAGGAGAAATTTATGGTATATCGATTAAATCAAGCATACCAAAAAAACTGGTCAAAGCTGGTATTGTTACAAGAAGTGTATACATAGTGAATGCTCATGTTTCCCCTGTAGAACTTGCACGTTTCTTAGGTATAAATTTACAAATTGAAGAGGAATTGAATTCCTTTGAGCGTGCATATTATGAGAATAACTATAGAGACGGAAAAGGTCATTTTAGGATAAACATAACTGTTAATAACACAGATTACAAAATTCTCCAGTTTAGATCTTTCCATGATTCACATGATGAATCAGTCTCGAAACTTCATGGATTATTCGATGCTGTTTATACCTTCTTGTCTGAAGATACTACTGATGATTCGATTATTGCTTTTACATGTAAACAAGGTCAGAATCGTTCTGTTACATTGTATTGCTCTTATTTGATAAATAAAGGGATTTTCGATAAAGATTACTTTAATCTTGATAAAGCAGCGCTAGATAAACTAGCAAAGACTAATAGTGCCATTGCACTATTACGTGATAGGAGCAATATTGTTATTCATCCTAGCTATGGAGTTCATGCACCAGACAATCAACAATTTAGAAAAGCATTATTACAATACACTCCGGCTTTAGATGCGCTAGCGCTAGCAAGTGGCTTTAGAGTTAATTTACCGCTCACAGCACTTAGAGATTCGGCTAGGGCTAGCGCCCCTGCACCTGAACAGCGGGTTTCATATTATGAAGATTCTGAATCTCGTGCCTCTTCAACATTGGAACATCGGATTAATTAACCATACACATATGTTTTATTGGATATTTTTCAGATTTTTTTCTTAAGCCAGTGAATCAGCCCTATTTAAGTCAGTTAAAGAAAGTCAGTCGTTCGATTTACAAAAAAAAGACTGGTGAGGTACAATTCATCAAGTTTATTAGTGTTAGAGATTAGTCAAAAAACTCAAATCATAGGGGCTCACAAAATGCATAATATCCATGCTATGAATTATCTAAAGTTGGCACTTTATTTTTCAGAAAAACACAACATAAAAGTAGTCATGAATCTAGCAGATGACGTAAAGAATAATGAATGGCTGGAAGTCGATAAGAGATCAGAAGAACTTAGTCATTTAGTAGGTGAAGTTAAAGAAAATGGTACCCCTGTGGCTTATATAGTCTCACATGGCAACACTTCTAATAGTACTAAAGATTATATGCGGGGCAAAGGTCAGCGAGAAAAATATATCCCAAGTTTAAAAAAAGTAATTTGTACAGTCCTAATTATAACACCCTCACATTTGATTCAACTAATTCCTAATCCTTTTATAATCTCAGGGTATGCAATAACTGGAGAGTTAACTAATACAATAGATGAGGTTGAATACTTTGATAAGGTACTACCACGTTTGGCGAAGCAAATTAATCTTGAATTCGCTAAGTCGCTCACCGAAGAATTTCATGATGGTCTCTTTTTTTCACCTCTTGGATCATCAAAGATAACTCTAGATCCTGGTCTTATGGGGTTGCTTGTTGCTAAGCAATTGTTAAAAAATAACGCAATCTTACTACTAAAATACAGCCTTGTAATAAGAGATTTTTTTATACCGGCCGCTGCTGCTGTAAAATATTGCCAAGATCAAGATGGAGGAGGAAAATACTCGTTAGAAGCAAGCAGGTATATTGATTATAATTATTCAACCTGTTATTTAGATTATCTAAAACAAAAGACAACTTCAACAGAGGACTTTACGTTTGGTCTTGATGCAAAGATTTATGATAAAACTCGATACTATAAACCATTAATATCATTGTTAATACCCGAGTTCGCAGAAAGACTTTATGAATTTACTAGAGATATATGGTTGCCAGCATACGAACTTGCTATGAAAGCTCGTAGTAAGTTAGAGGACGGAACCGCAGTCTCGAATAGTTATTATCTATATCGAAGCCAGCGTTTAATTAGTCTAGGAGGATGCCGAGAAGAGGAGCGTCGAGTTCTGGGGATCAAAGAGGCTAGAAACGCTTCATCAACATCAACAGTAGCAGGGATAGTTCCTCCCGACTTCAGCACTCTTAAGCCTAAAAAATTCTAAAAATAAACCCCAAGCCG
>CAYLXL010000064.1:0-7390 GCA_964387745.1 uncultured Gammaproteobacteria bacterium
ATCGAATGGCAACATAACCAAGATATAATGGCTGTTGTTATTCGTAGTAATTCAGATAAAGCATTTTGTGCTGGTGGCGATATCCGTTCTTTGTATACTCATGGACGCGAGCACCCTTTACATTGTATGCAGTTTTTCCAAGATGAATATAAACTGAATACTTTGATTCATGAATACTCTAAGCCCTATATTTCATTTTTGCATGGTATTACTATGGGTGGTGGCGCTGGCATTAGTATTCATGGCGCACACAGAATTGCGACTAATAGCTTAGTATTTGCAATGCCAGAAACCAGTATAGGCTTCTTTCCTGATATCGGTGGCAGCTATTTTCTTTCCAGATGTAAAGATCATGTTGGCATGTATTTAGCCTTAACTGGCCAAAAAATTAACGCTGCGGATGCCCTGCACTTAGGCTTGGTAACACATGTATTAAACACGACTGATCATTTTCGTGATTATAGCAAAGTAATTGATAAGCTGATTAATTCAAAATTAGTGCCTGAAGTGAATTTAAATACAGCGATTTATGAAATTTTAGCAGATATATGCGACCATTCTGACATCAAGAATCTCACGCAAAGCTCGGAACAAAACATTATTATTAATAATATTGAACATATTAAATGTTATTTTCAACATACCTCTCTTGCTGAGATCTTTTCTAATCTTGAACAAGATGAGAATAAGTCAGGCTGGGCTAAAGACACGCTAGGTATACTTCGCAAAAAGTCACCTACAAGTTTAATGACAACCTTTGAGTTAATCAATCGAGCTAAAAATCTTAATTTCAAATCTTGTATGGAACAAGATTACGGCCTTGCTTATGGTTTTTTACTGCATAATGATTTATATGAAGGTATTCGAGCAGTATTAATTGATAAAGATAATTCACCCAATTGGGAGTTGGTTGATATAAACGCCAAAAATTTTGATTATAAAGCTTATTTTAGAGAGGATATGGCTAGAAAACTGTACATCGAGACATAAAGCTTAGGTACAAATTAAGTGTTCACTTTACCTAATTGACCGTCTTGAACTGTGCGATTTGATTCAATCCGTTCATCGGCTGCTCTAACTTTGTAAACTACGGTAATATCATTACCATTATTACGATAATCAACTTTATCAGCCAAACGGTGAATAATATATAATCCTTTGCCAGAGACCTTATGTAACATTAATGGCATCGCAGTGTACTTTTTGTAATTAAAACCAGCCCCGGTATCAACTATATGTATTGTTAATAACTGATCTTGAGGTTCATAAGAGATTGATAAATCAACTGTACCAACATCCAGCGCATTTAATTTATCCTTTCGTAATTGATAATAGTTCTCTAAACCTAATTCTGTTTTTATTTCTGAAGATAAATCTAATAGTCCATGATCAACAGCATTATTATATAGCTCTGTCAAAATAGTAGTGATCTCAGCAGTGGATATACTAGGCAAAAGACTTTTTATTTTATTAACCAGATCAGGAATAGGATTGATCTGCTTAATATCATTGGTACGATAATGGTGTATTTCTTGCCAAGCGCTCTCTTGCATACCATGCTCGAAAATTTTGATTGAGTTTATTCAATATTAAATAAACTATCCAATTTTGTTATATACAGAATTCTTTTTATGTCTGCAGGCGTGTTCACAATTTGGATTTTTGCGTCATCACCACCAGCGTAATCACGTAAAGTTAATAACATACCAAGCGCAGAGCTATCTAGATAGTCAGAGTTTTCTAGATCTATAGTATATTTCTCCACAGTCTTATTTGCTTTCTCATAACTATCACGAAAGTCATGTAAAGCTCTAAAATCAAATCTACCATTGATATGGATTATTAGTTCATGATCTTTTTCTTTATAATCAGTACTTACTGACATTCCGTTCGCTTGTCCCATGAGATACCCCTATTAATCTTATATATATTAAGATCGTTTAGTTTGTTGTCTACTTATTTAAAATATTAGCAAAGCAGCTGAGGTTATGCAATTTAATTAAAAAATTTATCTAGTTAATATAAAAATTTATACTAGCGATAAAAAAATTTTATATTTGCACATGTTTGAGGGCAATATTGTGAACAGCTTGGATAAGAGCATATAAGCCATTTTTTCGTGTTGGGCTTAAATGCTGATCTAAGCCAATATCAGTTATAAAGTGTGGTTTTGAACTCATGATTTCATTTGGGGAATGATTATTATAAATTTTCAATAATAAATAAATGAGTCCATTTACTATAGATGAGTCACTGGTAGCATTTAATAAAATTCTATCAGTTTGTGTATCGTAATTGTACATTATCCAAACATTTGATTGGCAGCCTTTAATTTTATTGAGATCCGTTTTACCCTCTTCTGGAAAACTAGAAAGTTTTTTACCTAGATCGATAAGTAATTGATATTTGTCGAGCCAATTATCAAAAAACCTAAAATTAGCAATGAGCTCCTGTTGGGTTAACTCTATACTTTCTTGCATACTTTCCTAATGGTAACATTTTAATTAAAACAAATTTACAAAGACTACGCAGGGAGTGATTATACCCAAAGCGCAGATCTTAGTAAACTCACAGTAAAGATTTTGTAGACCGACAGGGTGGTTGGTTATTCAGCAGCTTTATCTGGTTGTGCTGCTTTATCTTTAGCTTTCTGCTTTTCTAATAGCACTTCACGATCGCTTTTTAACTTGCTTGGCTGTGCAAGCCCCTGTGGTTCAACTGAAGGTTTTTGAAAAATTCTTTCGATTGGCTTTTTATTTTCAGAGCTTTCAGCGTCATTTTTAGCTTCCTTGTTCTTCTGTGCTTGAAGTTCTAACTGTTCACCAAGTTTCAAAATTTGTTTATTTATTTTGAAATCAGCTCCCAAAGAGGTATTTAGAATATTCTTAGCTTTTTGAAATGTATACTGATGATCAACTGCTCTAAGTTGTTCGGCTATGAAATCTAAAGCTTTTTTAGGTATCACATGTTCAGTAAAATAGTTACTCAATGGTTGTAATAAATTCGTAACTAATGTCGTTTTCCAGCTTTCAGTTTTAGTAAATATGGAAAATAAGCTAAATGCTAGAATTAAAGCAGCTACAATCACGCCCCTTGAGAAACCAAAAATCATTCCTAATAAGCGATCTGCTTTGCCGACATTATATAGTTTGAATTTTCTTCTGATCCTTTGAATTAGCTTAGTGGCGATAAACATAATAATAAAAAAGCTACCGGCCATTGCATAACCTGGAGTTAAAAAATTTCCGCCAAATATTTTATTAAATTGAATTGATATAATTTCATTGTGCGTAAGTGCCACATAAAAAGCTATCAATAGTGCTATAAACGAAAACAGCTCACGGAAAAAACCATTACGAAAACTTAATAAGCTAGAAATAATAATAATCGTTATTAATATCCAATCTGTCCATAGAAACATGCGCAAGCATCCTAATCATTAGTAAAAATATTAATCTGAACTAACCCAATTTTTATTATGAGAGATTACTTCAGGTTGATAATTTGTTTCATCTAAAATTCTATTTGCTAACTCTTTTACATATTTTAATTCTAGATCTGGGCCCACTAAGACCACAAAATCCGTAGAGGTTTTATGAGTGTAAGCTGGAATGCCCATACTTAGTAAACGGTTTTTGATTTTTTCCGCATCACTGGCATCACTAGCGGCAGAAACTCTTACAGCATACACATCTGTAGCACCAAGGCTAGTTGAGATGTTATATTTAACAGTTTTATTTGCTGTGCCCTCTGATACTTTATCAAATGACTTATTAGGAACATGCTTTTTATTTTGAATCTGAGCTTGTTCTTCAGCAGCTTTTAATTTTTCAACAATAGTTAAATTATTATTAATTCTCGCTACAACAGCTTCTTCCTTTGTATTTACTATTGTATTCTCAGATGTATTCTCAGAATCCATTGCTTCCTCAGGGCTAACTTGCGTTTTAATTTTTGCGACTTGCTCACCTGAAGATCTCTTAGCTACCGGGGTATTTACCGGAGTATTTATATGAATATCTTTATCCTTTTGTGAGGTTGCTTGCGGTCTAGTATTATCTGCATCATTCTGAGATAAAAGCACACTGTTATCAGCAATAAAATCAGAAATTTCTTTGCTATCAATTACCGGATTATCTTCAAGTCTACCACTCGACAATGGTGTTAATAGCTGTTCAATGTTTTGGGTCTCATTATCTTGATCAAAGAACATCGGTAAGAAAATAATTAACAGCGTAAAAATAACTACGGCACCGATCAGGCGTTGTTTCAGTTGTATTTCCATTTTTGTAATATCAAAGCTAGTTTAATCTCTTGTTATAAATTTAGTATAAATTTCATAGGCTGGTCCCACAATATGAAACGAGCCGAATATTATAAGTATACTATTATTATCACTGTTTTGCTCAAGAAAATTAAAAGCCGTATGACAACATTGTTCTATGTAATCAAAGCAACTATATTTTTTATCAGCATCATTATCAGCATCAATAGTTGCTAAAACCTCAGCTAACTCCTTCGCCGTAGTTCCCCTTTTATTATTTGTGCGATGAGGATATTCTATTTTAGTGCCACAAAGGTACCAATGGCTTATATGATGATTGATAACTCTCATACATTCAGCAACATCTTTGTCTTTAAACATACCAAAAATAGCTATTATTTTCTTCGAACCTAAATTAAGCTTATTCAGATAATTATTTAAATTTTTTACTGCCTGCGGATTATGCGCAACATCTAACAAAATAGTTTTATTTTTATCTAACCAACTACATCTACCGGTTACGCTGAGATTGTTAATCTTACCTTTAACCACATCTAACACACTACCTAACTTACTATTATTTAGCTCTAGATAAATACTTAGCGCTTTTAGGCTCGTGGCTATATTATTTAATCTAATACTATGAGATACCTGTTCTAATCCCAAATTTATTTTTGCTGCACGATTTTCGAATATGATATTATTATCCTGCACTATTAGATTATAATCATGACCAAATTTATGTAACTCTGAGTTACGCTCTTTAGCAATTTCAGAGATAATCTTTGGCATAAAATCATCACCATAAATTACTGGCTTACTATCCGTAATTATTCCTGCTTTCTCAAAACCTATTGTTTCCAAATCATTGCCTAAATATTCTTGATGATCATAATCTACAGAGGTAATAATTGCTAAATCTTTTGGTATGGCATTAACGGCATCTAACCTACCACCTAACCCAATTTCTAATAATAAGATATCTAAATTTTTCTGGCTAAAAATTTGCCAAGCAGACAAAGTAATAAACTCAAAAAAAGTTAATTCAATTTGATTAGCTTTAAGAGTTACTAAAAGATTAGTAAAACTGTCTATTAATTCTTGATCCGTGATATTAGCTTGATTGATTCGAACTCGCTCGTTAAATAACACAAGATGCGGAGAGGTGTAACAACCTGTATTATAACCAAGTGCTACAAATAATTGCTCTAATAAAGTAATGACGCTGCCTTTACCATTAGTCCCTGCTATAGTAATAATATACGGCGCTGGTTTTTGTAGATTAAGAATTTTTGCGGCTCGTTGAATATTATCTAAGCCCAGTTTAATTTTGTTGCTGCTAGATAAAAGATTATCTAGTAATTCTTGTAGCATAGTTGGTGAGATTTAAAAATTTAGCTAACAGCGAGCCGACTTTATTTCTCATATCACGACGGTCAATAATCATATCAACAAAACCATGATCTAATAAAAACTCACTTTGTTGAAAACCTTCTGGTAAAGTTTCTCTTACTGTTTGTTTAATCACTCTTGGGCCAGCAAAGCCAATTAAAGCTTTTGGCTCAGCAATATTAACATCACCTAGCATTGCTAAACTTGCAGAGACACCACCGAAAGTTGGATTCACCAAAATTGAAATATAGGGAATCCTATTTTCAGCAAGTCTTGCTAAAGCTGCACTAGTCTTAGCCATCTGCAATAAAGATAACAATCCTTCTTGCATTCTAGCACCACCACTAGCAGAGAAACAAATGAACGGTCTACGCTCTGCTATCGCTTGCTCTACACCTAGGACGAAGCGCTCACCTACAGCAGTACCCATTGAGCCACCAATAAAGTTAAATTCAAAACAAGCAGCAACGACCGCTATACCCGTTAAATAGCCCTTCATTACAATTAAAGCTTCGTCTTCATCTGTAGCTTTTTTCGCTGCTACTAATCGTTCTTTATATTTTCGGCTATCTTTGAATTTTAGAATATCTTGAGCTTGTACATTAGTAGCTAGCTCAGTATAAGAATCCGGATCAAGAAACAACTCCAAACGCTTACGAGCCGGCAATGTCATATGATGGCTGCATTTTGGGCATACAGCTAAATTACGTTCTAGTTCTGAACTATAAAGCACCGCATTACAACTTTCGCATTTTTGCCAAATACCTTCCGGGACCGACTTCTTACGCTCTTTACTTACCGTACTGATTTTAGAAGGAAATAGTTTTTGAAACCAACTCATATTCTTTAAGTTATTAATATGTTTTGTAAACTGAATTATGACATATATCAGTCCATCAATACAATATTATTGAGGCCCCGTAAATCTTAGAGTAATTAGCCTTTCATTACTAACCGCCAGCTTCTCCATAGCACCTGTGGCTTTTTTAATCTCCGTGAGTAACGCTGTTTGGATACGAGAATCAGCCGCACGTGCATGATCTTGTAATAAAGTTACTGCTAAAGGGCCTTTCATAGTTTTAACAGCACTCTTCGATTGATCTACGGTGTTAACAGCATTATGAGCAGTACTGTAAAGCCCTGCAGCCAAGATAACCTCAACTAATCTTTGCAAATTCGCCAGAGTAAATAAATTCTCATCAATAGTAAAATCTTTATTTTGCGAATATGTTTGGTAAGCCCAATATGCAGCAAATAGGACTAAACCGACGCGCCCACCTAAACCTAACTTGGCAAGAAGTTTTGCAAACGGGCCCATCCCATCTTGGACATTTTCATTAAACTCTTTAGTTTTAATTGCATCTATTTTTTCTGCTGCTAAAAATGGATCTACACTTAAATCTGCTTGGATGCCTGGATACATTGCCTTACTCCCTCTATTTGCCATATAATAATTATTACGCTTATGCTCACACACCATTAAAAGAAAATCAACATGAAATTATATTCTAAATTCAGCTCTCGACTATTACCGACATGGATTAGCTTAAGATTTGTATTAAACAGCCGTAAGTCGCAACACATTAAAGTCATTACTTTGACAACAATCATTAGTCTAGCATTGGGCGTAGCGTCTTTAATTACGGTTCTGTCTATTATGAATGGATTCTCATATGTTTCAAAAAATAGAATAACTAATTTAATACCACATATATCTATTAATACCTTCGATGA
>CAYLXL010000065.1:0-6645 GCA_964387745.1 uncultured Gammaproteobacteria bacterium
GCTCGAAGAAAAGGACCCAAAGACCATTCTGATCGATGTTCGCAATGACTATGAATGGGAAATTGGACATTTTGAGGGGGCGGAGCTTCCTCGTTTAGGACAGTTTCGAGAATTTCCTGAGTATACAAGAGCTTTAAAAAATCAAGTGGATCCCGAAAAAACACGGGTGATGATGTGTTGTACGGGAGGGATTCGCTGCGAGCTGTATTCTGCTCTGATGAAACAAGAAGGGTTCCAAGAGGTTTATCAGCTCGATGGGGGAATCATTAATTACGGTCTTTCAGAAGGTTCAGAGCACTGGAAGGGAAAGCTTTTTGTATTCGATGACAGACTGGCTGTTCCTCTTGGCCAAGAAGAATCTGAAGTGATTAGCCAGTGTAAGCACTGTGGGACACCTTCTGATGTCTATTACAACTGCGCAAACATGGACTGTAATGAGCTTTTTTTATCCTGTAGAGAATGTGCAGAGAAATTTCAAGGCTGTTGCTGCGAATCGTGCACTTCAGCAGAAAGACTCAGACCCTTTCAGAAGGAAACTCGGCCTAAGCCTTTTCGCAGAGCGCATCTCTGTAACCAACAATGAGATTCAGCATTCTCTTCTGGGTGTGATCCAACACGACGGTAAGACCTGGTTTGATCCCCCGTTCTGAAAGTTCAAAGGCTTTCATTGTGTTACAGATTCTTCCATCCAAACGAACACCGATCCCTGGCACCGCGATCATATTACCCCAGTCTCCAAACATTTCAAGAGTGAGCTCGCACGCTGTGATGAGGAAGAGAATTTTTTTATTAGGGTAACGCTCCTTGATCTCAAACATTTTTTTACCAATGTAGTGAATGGTAGGGATGAAAAGAGGGATGATCTCGCGAGGAGCCGCTGTATGGACAGCTTCTCCAATAAAACATTGTTGACAGACGGGATGATTTTTATCGTGGATGCAGTTAGGACTAAAACGCTGAGCGGGGCATTCAAAAGGTTTATGGCAGTAGGAGAACCCTAAGACCAGCAGGCTATCTGGATCCTTTAGTAATTTCTCAAAATCCGCTACACTCTTGCAGCCATACAGAAAGAAATCATCATCGCGTAGATAAGACTTTTTTCGAATTAGAGAAGATAAAAAGCGTGTCAGATATTGAAAGGGTTTTTTAAAAACGTAGCGAGGAAGGACGCGTTCCTCATCGTTTAGAATCAGGTATTTCAGGCTTTTGAATTTAAGATAGCGTGCGGTCTTGGAAGTAATTCCTGGGATTTTGGGAAGATGGTTTAACGTTTTAAGACGGGTCACGAACCTATCCCAGTAAAAAGTTTCAGTCAATTTCCTGCTTCTTTTCAGGTAATATACATTTGGGCGATATTACCTCACAAGGACCAGTTGAAAACCCTTCAAAATAAACCAGGAAATTGAAGAAAAATTTTACTGAGATAGGTTAATTAGCATGGGACTGCTTAAATATCACATCAGTGTCAAGGATTCTTGCCTGGAAGTGTTCTTTGCAGAGATGAAGTCGAAAAGGGCTTTTCTCAAAGACAGCTCCAAAGAAGACCTTCCTGTTTTGGAATATCTCCTGGCAGGAGTCACAGGCGAAGCTTCCCTTTCAGGTGTCTTACTTTCCGCTTCTAAAGCCGTTAAAGCCATCAAACTTTTAGGGAGCACGCGCAGGCTCTATTGCAATGACAAACAGGTTTTTTTTGATCCTTTTTCCACTCTGGAGTTTTTCTATGAGGGGCACGAGATTGGAAATGGAGAATATCATCTCTTAGGAAAATGGAAATTGAAAGATCTCACCGGCGATCTCAAAGATTTTTCCTTTCTTTTTCCCTCGGATCCTTCCTTTGGTATTGTGCGGGGAACCTTACAGTTTTTTGACCGGCGTGTAGGCTCTGCTTCTTTAGCTCTTACAGGAGAGGCTTTGGATGCATTCCTTCTAGAGTGCGCAGAAGAGGAGATTGCCCTCCATTGGACCTGTGCTCCCCCTCAAAAAGGGGGCAAAAAACTCTCCTGTACACCCGTGCTGATTTTAAAAGATCGTAAAGGGGCTTTTGCGGATCTTTATTTTGATTATCAAGGGACTCAAATCGCGTGTCATGATGTGAAGAAAAACGCATTGAGGGATTTAAGGTTAGAAAAAGAATGGGAAAAAGATCTTCTGGAAACAGATTTTGTCTTCAAAATTCACGATCACTCCCATTATTACTGTCCTCTTGACAAAGTAGCCAAGAGTTTGACTTTTCTTCTGGAAATTGGCTGGAAAATTCACGATCACACGGGGCGTTTAGTTTTAAGACAAAAAGAGCATCAAATGGAGATGACAGCGCGCTCTTCTGGGATCTTGGTACAGGGAAAAGTCTCTTATGATGCGTATGAAGTGAACCTATCCCAAGTCATAGGAGCTTTTAACCGGCAGGACCAATTTGTGTTGCTGGATCCTCATCATGTGGGGTTGGTCGATTGCAAAGAAGACTGGAAGGAGCTCGCTGGAGAAGAGATCCTTCAAGAAGGGGTCTTTCTCAAGAAACATAAAGTAGGACTTTTAAGCTCTTTTTGGAATCAAGACCAGGTTATTATCGACAAGACCCT
Organism: uncultured Gammaproteobacteria bacterium; assembly: GCA_964387745.1. Taxonomy (GTDB): domain Bacteria; phylum Pseudomonadota; class Gammaproteobacteria; order JAGOUU01; family JAGOUU01; genus JAGOUU01. Next base: position 2,580 of record CAYLXL010000065.1, read on the forward strand.
TCAACTACGAGAAGGAGGGGCTTGGGAATCGAAACCTCCTGCAGAGTCTTTTCAAGGCAAGCTTCTTCCTTATCAACAAGAAGGGCTTGATTTTCTTTTGTTTTTGCGAGGTTGGGGGTGTAGTGGTCTTTTGGCTGATGAGATGGGACTCGGCAAAACTGTCCAGGTCCTGGCATTTTTTTCCCATCATAAGGCTGGTAAACCCATTCTAATCGTCGTTCCAACGTCTCTGCTTTTTAATTGGGAACGAGAAATTGAAAAGTTTTTGCCACAGGCTTCTATCCTAGTCTACAGTGGGCAGAATCGATCGTTAGAAAACGCCTTGACGGCTTCTTTTATTCTGACTTCGTATACCCTGATCCGTCAGGACTTTGAGCTTCTTCAGCCGATCGATTATGCTTGTATTGTTCTCGATGAAGGCCAGACTATTAAAAATCCTGATAGCCAAATTGCAGGATGTCTTTTTCAGTTTAAAAGCGAAATGCGCCTTATTCTTAGTGGAACCCCTATTGAAAATCGATGGGAGGATCTCTGGTCCCTGTATCACTTTCTCATGCCTGAGCTCTTGGGAGACAGGCAAACCTTCAAAGCTAAGATGGCAGCAGCGGACGTGGATGGAAGATACCTCAAACAGCTCAAAAAACAAGTGCGCCCCTTTTTACTTCGCAGACTGAAAGGAGATGTCGCCCAGGATTTGCCAGAAAAAATCTCTCAAACCGTTCTCATTGAAATGACTGCGCAGCAAAGAACCCTCTATGAAATGTGGGTTCAGAAAAATCGCAGCGGGCTTCTCAAGAAGATTGCAAGTGACGGGGTGAGTTCTCATCGGATGGAGGTGCTTGAGGCGATTCTGCGCTTAAGACAGCTCTGTGCACACCCATGGTTAGTTGGCGGTGAAAGGGAGGGTGATCTTTTTACGGTGAGCGGCAAGTATCAGCTCTTATTTTCGGACCTTGGCGAAGTCATTCCTGAAGGACGCAAAGTATTGATCTATAGTCAGTTTACGGAAATGCTTAAACTCATCGAACAGGGGATCCAAGAGAAAGGATATACTTATGTTTATCTGGATGGCACGACAAAAGATCGGGAAAAAGTGGTCCGGCAGTTTCAAGAAGATCCTAAGACCCAGGTCTTTCTCATCAGCTTAAAAGCTGGAGGTGTTGGTCTGAACCTCACAGCCGCTGATTATGTCTTCCTTTACGATCCTTGGTGGAATGAAGCGGCTGAAAATCAAGCCATTGACAGAGCACATCGTCTTGGTAGAAAGGGGGCCGTTATTGCCAAGCGCTACATCATGGCAGAGAGCATTGAAGAGAAGCTCTTAAGCCTTAAAAAACATAAACAATCTCTAGCTGAAGGGTTGCTTTCTTTGGAAGATGTCGTCTTTTCTGAACTCACACTCGAAGATTTAAGCGCCCTACTGGCTTAAATTATTCGGGGTTTTCTTCGATAAGTTCTTGAGCGGCACACTTTAAAGTCTTTAAACCGTCTTCGAAGCCGATTTTTCGTAACAGGGCATCGAGGTAATGGATCTCTGCCTGCAGTTGATCGTTGAGTGACTCAAGCTCTGAGATCTTCTTCAACATGTCTTCTTTCGTCATAGATACTCCATTCCTATTGGTGGGTATCTAGGTATTAAGATGCGAAAAGCGTGCCAAGAACCTCTCCTGGTACAAAGTTTCAGTCGCAAACTCTTCAAAATAATTCAGAAAAACGACGAAAAATTTTATTAGGATAGGTGCAAGAGATTCGCAAGGGTATTGAGAAAAAGAATGGGGTTGCGTTACTGTGGGTTTAAAGTAGGTATCCCATGAACAAAGTTCTTGTTCTCTTTCTTCTCACACTTTTTTATGGCTGTGGATCTCAAGACTCTCATGAGAAGGAAGGCTCTGAGTATGAGCATATGTCGCTGCTTGAAGATGAAGAAGAATGGACCTCTGATCCAGAGGCCTCAGTCATCGCTGGAGAGCCCCTCCTAGCTCCTCAAGAAGTTCCCTCTCCGGAACTCGTGAGATAAAACACATAACATTTGACTCTTTAGAGATAGCTATTATTTTAGTGCACAATAAATCGAATGTAGGCGTAAGCTGCACAGCTTAGAAAGTTTCGTTTTGGATGCATAAGAGGGTTTCTCTGATAGGGCCGCTAATAGACCTCTTTCGAAACTCAGAATTCGCTTAAGTTTTTGGATTATTTTGGCCGATTTTCGATGCTTTTTTGGCAGCCAAAAACCAAATTTTGAATCACTTTCGGTATATACGGAAGGTTGATATTAATTGCCAAAAAAGCATCGAAAATCGGATCAAAAGAATTGAAAAATCGACAGGAGATTCGAAAGAGGTCTAATGAGTCTGAGTGTCACAAACTATAGCCAAAAAGAGCCAGCATCTTCTTTAGCCAGCGCCCCGTCTGTGTGCGGTTTGTCTGTTGAAAAAATGGGTCGAATCAAGCAAGAGTATTTTCAAGCCTTTAATTCCCATTTATATCGGACCCAAGGTTTTGTCCCTCCAAAAACGTGGGAGCAGATCACTATTTCTACGTGCTATGACAAAATGCAAGAAGTGCAAGATGAAAATCTTCAAAAGGTATTCGGACGTATTTACAGTCTCATGCACAAAGAGGATTTTGGGGAAACTTTTGGTTTTTTTGAAGATGAGCTGGGCTCAGAAAGTTTAAAACCAGAGCGTTTATTAGCAGGAATTCCAGATCCTGAAGCTTCTGCAGAAGCCATTCGATTCTGGATGGCAAAAACAACGGATTTTTTCTCAAATATTCGCAGGCTGAATTTATCGCATCTTGGGCTGTCCATGATTCCTTCGGAAATCAGTCTCTGCATCGGTTTACAAATTTTAGATTTATCATCTAATTGTTTAAGAAGTCTTCCTCAATTCATGAAGGAATTCACTTGTTTAAGATCCTTAAAACTCAATCATAATTATCTGATGGAGATTAACAACTTAAGAGGCTTGCCTCTTGAAGTATTAGGATTAACGCATAATAAAATTTGGCTTGGTGAAAACTATGAAATGTCTTTGGGAGCGATTAAAAGCTTAGGGAAGTTAAAGTATCTCTATTTAATGAAAAATCCGATCGCATGTTTCCCTGTAAGCATGCCTTCGTGGCTTGAGGGAGTCCTCCATCTTGAGTGTGTGGATCGGTGGAGATTAGAACCTGTTCCTCTACCGGCAACTCCGCTGCCTACTCTTCCTTCTATTAACTCCTTAAGAGAAGAGGCTCCAGCTAAGTTTGTTCCAGGTCCTGTTGTCATCATCCGGAGAAGCGAGCAACGTAGGCCTCCTCCTCTCATTGTTCCTCAGAAGTTTTGTGCTTGCACAATTTTGTAAATCGAAGTCAATAAATTGCTTTTTATTTTTTTGCGGACACCATTTTGAAATCAAGTCATTTTTATGACGATCCCCAATCTAAAATGACAAATGCGGAAATCATTACGAACTTATCTCAGTAAAATTTTTCGTCGATTTTCTGGATTATTTTGGCCGATTTTCGACTGAGACTTTTTACTGAGATAGGTTCACAGTTGTTTTGACTTCAGCTTGTTTTTTTTTGGAGGAAATCAACGCTGTTCTGCCCAAGAGGCTATCCCGAATTACATCACTAGTCCCAAAGAATATTCATGCAGTAACGAGTCAAGGGTTTGAATGAAAGATTGTTTGGGTATAGGTTTTCCTATTGTCGATGACTCTGATTGCCCGATTACGCTGACTGCGACATATGATCTACTGTGCTTTCCTTCTCCCCAAGGTGTAAACACCTTGCCTTCGTCGGAAATCTTGTATCTCGTATATCTCACCTAGCGTCTCGGTCAAAAGCCGAATTGTCAGGCTGCAAGTCTTTGGATGCAAGGGGGCGAAGTTTCCCCTTGGCCAAGGAGAAAGACGTCGCACGAGGGCAGTGCAGGCTGCCCCCGCGGTGAAGATGGGGGCAAGCTGAGACCATTGCAAAACTCGGGACACCTGTAAAAACGGCCATTGTGCGATCTTTCGATTCTCACTCGCCCCCTATGGGGCGTCCCGCATATACCGAAGCTTCTTCAAAATGGTGGGGC
>CAYLXL010000066.1:0-6254 GCA_964387745.1 uncultured Gammaproteobacteria bacterium
AATTCTAGGAGAGGGTTGGGGTGAGGAGAAAACTAATATAATTAATTGAACATCCCGTGTGCACAATCTGCTCCCTCTCCTAGCCCGTAAATATAATAATTTTCTGAACCAATTCTAGGAGAGGGCTGGGGTGAGGTAAAAAAACTAATATAATTAATTGAACATCCTGTGTGCACAATCTGCTCCCTCTCCTAGCCCGTAAATAGTAAATTTTTCTGAACTAATTCTAGGAGAGGGTTGGGGATCCCTTAGGGGTTGGGGCGAGAAAAAAACTATCCCGCTTTCTCCAACAACTTAGTCAAATGCTGATAATCTTTTTCTTGACGGGTAAAATTAATCACGTCTTCTATAGTAACAATATTAAAAATAGGAATATTGAATTCTTTATATAATTGCTCTGCAGCAGTCATATTATTCCCAGCGGGCATTTTACGATCAAGAGCTATAACGATACCAACAATATTTGCATTATAATTTTTTAAAATATTAATAGAATCACGAGTTGCCGTACCGGCACTAATCACGTCATCGATTAATAATAATTTTTTATTTTTTACATCAGCGCCAATAATGTTGCCACCTTCGCCATGAGTCTTTAGTTCCTTGCGATTAAATGAAACTGTAGTTTCGTATTTATAGTTATTATATAAAGCGATAGATGCTGTAGTTGCTAAGGTAATACCCTTATATGCTGGACCAAACAGGCCATCGAATACTAGATTATTTTTTTGAATAACTTCTGTATGAATCAACCTAGAATAATAGTCGCCGAGCAAGGTAATTGATTTATTAGTATTAAATAAACCAGCATTAAAAAAATAGTGGCTTTTAACACCAGACTTTAAAGTAAAGTCCCCAAACGCTAGAACATTATTTTCTAGGCAAAATTTAATAAATTGAGTTTGCTCAAAAGTTAGACTCATAAGTATTTTTGTAGTAATAGAATAATCATTATGATATCTGATGTTTTAACTGAATGCTTGTTTAATATTATCAAACAGTTTCAATATATTAGAAATTTCATATATTATTATAATTATAGATTTCAATAAATTATCCTCGAATATTATAAGTATGATTAAAATTTTAAAAATTCTCTCAGTAGCTCTGTTCATCAATCTATTTATGCTAACCAGCTTGTTCGCGCAGACGGCTGAGGAGCAGCGTTTTATGGGTACACTGATTACGAGTCAGGCTATAAAGATCGGTGAATTTATGTGTTCTGCTAATAATAAATTTGCTCTTGATCTAGAAGAGGGTGATGGAGAGCTGAGCTTTCATGAGGCTAATCAAGGTGCATCTACAAATATCAATGATTGGGGGGATAAATTTTGGGAGAATAATAAAAGAAATTATGGCCAAAATAAAGAGACTCGTCTTGAAATGTATACTGATGGGAATTTATACATATTTCGCGACGGTTACATTTATGCATGGAAGGCAGAAGATTCTAGGTTACCTGTAGCTGGCTCACGTTTACAGATTGAAGATACGGGATATCTAAGTATTTATTCACCAACGCATAGTTTATTGTGGAGAGTAGGCGTGGATAAAAACCCTCAGTATACTCTTAAACGTTGTGAAATCTTAAAAAAGTTTATTCCACAGAAACAATCTTTGTGTGATGCAGGTAAGATATCTGAAGTTTCATCTAGCTTTAGGCAATGTTTAGACAGCTGTAATAATGATACAAGTTGTAAAGGCTTTATAAGCTTTATGGGGATGGAAGACTATACTTATACTTGTGGTATTAAAGTTTGCTCTGGTACTCGAGAGGCTAGGCGATGTTCAAAGTATAAATCAACCTGCAATAGCGGAAGTGATGGTTATGTTATCTATAATCCAGATCCACCTCCCGCCCCACCTAAATATGATCCTCCAACTAAAGGCGATTGCGAAGGTGGCGATATGACCGGAGGCAGTCTTGGCAAAAAAACTTTTGATGAATGTACTACTGAGTGTAATAACAAGACAGGCTGTGTTGCTTTTTCTTTCAACTATTGGGCAAACGATCTTAGTTACGGAAAATGTAATTTAAAACAAGAGATTAAAGAGCCGTTCAACTCGACATCGCATTATCAATGTTATACTAAACCGCCTATGTATGATCCACCGATAGATGGATCATGTGTAAATATTGATAATATAATAAGCGTAGAGGACGCTAGTAGTGGAGGTGTTTGTGGTGCCAAATGTAATCAGGATACTAGTTGTCATGGTTATCAGTATAAAGAAGTTAGCACGACGAAAAATTGTATCCTTGTCGGCGCTAATTCTACTGCACCTTCAGCTTGTATTATTAATCCAGATTGCACTGGTTGGAAGTGGTATAAAAAAATTATCAGTAATCTTACATTAACCCCATCCAAAGATTATTCTTATATCAATGTTCCGTGCGGGTATAAGGTAAGTAAAGTAGGTGAGAGTTGCTATACTAGCAGTCAAGGATTCGCTGGAGTACAACTGTCCATTAAGAGTCTACAAGCTTGCGCAAGTTCTTGTACGGGAGATAACAGCTGTAACGGTTTCAGTTATAACCAATATAGTATTTGTCGTTTCGCGAGATCCAATAGCTGTGTCGGTTCAATTGTAGCAGATATGACTTGCCCAAATGGCAATATAGATTTGTATAGAAACCCTGGTGTGGAGGTAAGAGTTAAAGATACTTCAACTTTTTATTCTAAGATAAATGCAAAATTAAATTATGAAGATGGTTATGGGCGAAGTTATGAAGCATTTACAGAGGGAGATTGTGCTTTTGATTCAAGCCTGCCTGGAAGCTTAAAAACTGCGAGTAATTTGATTAGCTGTCGTGATTTTTGCAGTACTAATAATAACTGTAAAGGTTTTAGTTTTTCGGCATTTGCGTTTTCAGATAATTGCAAATTGGATCTTGTGAGCAGTGATAAATGTAACACGCGCATACACAATGGTTTTCAATATTATTGGAAAAATACTCAGGGTTGTGGTGATGGGTTAATTTCAAATGGTGAAGAGTGTGATCTTGGTTGGAATATGTTTGGTCAAACTAATAATAAAGACGTCGGTGGTTTTGGTTGCTCTGTAAGTTGTAAAAACAAAAACGTAACAACGGAAGTTAAATATTGGGATTGCAGCAATGATCAGACTAAGACAACAGAGTGGAAAACAAGTAAGCTAGAAGGTAACTATAATTATTTATTAGTCAATCAAGATCAGTCGATCATAGATGTTAATAATTCAAAAGACTATAAAGAAAAATTTATTGAGTTTGTGTCTATTAATAAGACTATACCTTTAGATTGTTCTAAAGCAGGTCCTTTTGTTCCTAATAAATTTAGGTATGGTAACTGGTTTTCGAATTTAGGTTGGACTTTAAATGACACAATGATTATGTACAGCCCGCCTTCAACAACATCTGTGTCTACATCACGTAAGAACCGCTTAGATGAAGGGGAATATTTATTGCCAGGTCAATTTATATGTTCGCAAAATAAAAAGTTTAAGCTGACTTTCCAGACAGCTGGCAATCTATGTTTAAATAAAGCTGGAGCAAACAATGCAATGGATCATGTGTGGTGTTTATACAACACGTTGGAAGAAATAAATGCTAACTTTAACACTCAGCCCACAGCCTTTAGTGGTGTGGTGATGCAAGCAGATTGTAATCTTGTAATGTATAAAAATGTTTTGCTTGGTAAAGGCCACATATTTGATACTGGAACTAATGGGCATCTAGGGTGTTATATGATTTTACAGAACGATAGCAAGTTGATTATTTATGATAAAGATCATAACAATATAAAACAAGTTAATACGGCCGAGGGCAGTACTAATAGTACTTTTACTGATTGTTAATCCCATATTATAGATACAGAATTTAACGTTGGTCTCTAAGATGTATAAAGTTATAATAGCTGGAAGCTTTATTATTACGAGGGTATTTGATGTTAAGAGTTATCACTGCCAATTTAAATGGCATTAGAAGTGCTGCCAAAAAAGGTTTTTTTACTTGGTTTGCTGAACAAAATGCTGACATTCTGTGTTTGCAAGAAACAAAAGCGCAAGAACATCAATTAACAGAAAGTAATTTTCGCCCTGAAGGTTATCATTGCACTTTTTTTGATGCAGTTAAAAAAGGCTATAGCGGCGTTGCTATCTATAGTAAAGTTAAACCCGTCAATATTTCTACAGGTCTAGGTTGGCCATGCGCGGACACAGAAGGTCGATTTGTTCAATATGATTTTGAAAAATATTCGGTAGCGTCTTTGTATCTTCCATCAGGTACGAGTGGTGATCACCGTCAAAAAGAAAAATTTGAATTTCTTGATAAGTTTTTAGATATTTTAAAAAAAATAATCAAAGAGAAACGAAGTTTTATAATATGTGGGGATGTTAATATTGCCCATAAAAAAATAGACCTTAAAAATTGGTATGCCAATCAAAACAAAACAGGGTTTCTTCCAGAAGAACGGGCTTGGTTAGATAAATTATTTGATGAAGTTGGATTTGTGGATGCGTTTCGGGTCATTAACTTAGAACCTGATCAATATACTTGGTGGTCTAACTATGCTAATGCTTGGGAGAACAATGTCGGTTGGCGGATTGATTATCACCTGGTTACCCCAGATTTAAAAAACAAAGTGTTAGCTGCGCAAATTTATAGGGGTGAAAAGTTTTCTGATCATGCGCCGTTGATTATGGATTATGATTTGTGAGGGGATTGAGCTAGAAAGCCTGCCGCTGCTGCGCAACTGCTATCAAGTTGAGGTAAATTTGCTGAAGCATTAAGGTCTCGCGCTGTAGGGCTTAAGTTACTTAGATAGGTTTTTTTTCCTCACCCCAACCCTCACTGCCATTAAGTTAAGAAGGATCAAAACTAAATTTTGGTTCTTCTAAAAAAATCATTGACTTAGATACATTATTTGTAAAGATCTACATTTTACCAGGATGTAGATATGTTCAGATTATTCCAAGGAATAGAGTGTGTAAGTAATAAGATTATAGCCCCTCATTTTATTAGCAGCCATAGAACTACGCCTCAGGCTTTTTCTCGAAATAGATTATTAACATTCTCTATAGTATTTACACAAATCCTAAGAAAAACGGTAAAATCACTTCAGGTTTCACTGAATGAGTTATTTATGAACAATCATATCGAATCTACGGTAAGTGCCAGTGCTTATACCCAAGCTAGGCAAAAATTTAAACATACTGCGTTTATTGAGTTAAACAATGATATTGTTAATATTTTCTATTCTGACGATAACATAAAAAAGTGGAGAGGTTATCGTTGCATAGGTGTAGATGGGTCAAAGGTAATTTTACCTAATAGTTCTGATATCTCAAATGAATATGGGTCCATTAAAATTAAGAATCAATCAATAACTGGACGGTTTTCCCAAGCAATTTTTGAATGTTATTACGATGTTTTGAATCATGTGGCCATAAAATGTCAATTGGCACACGGCTTAAGTTATGAAGTTAATTTGGCTACGCAGATGCTAGATTGTACGGCGAGTCAGGATTTACTGATATATGACCGTGCATATGCTTCTTACGAGTTTCTTGCAACTTTAAGTCAACAGCATAAAAACTATTTGATTAGATGCTCTAACAATGGGTCGTTCAAGCTAATTAAAAACCTAATTGCTGATTCAGAAAAGTGGTGTGAAGTTGTTACCTTAAAACCATCAGTAAGCCAGATTAAAAATATAAAGCAAAAAGGATTACCAGCTGAAGTTAAGGTGCGGTTTATAAAAGTAATTCTAGATACCGGAGAGGTAGAAGTATTGGCTACTTCTTTAATGGACAAAGATATAAGCCAGGCTGATTTTAAATGGTTATATAGTAAACGATGGGGTGTGGAAACGTTTTATTCCCGGGTTAAAGGGCGTTTATGTCTAGAGAATTTTACTGGGAAAACTGTTGAATCAATTAAGCAAGACTTTTGGTCAACAATATTTATTTCTAACTTTGAGACGTTAGCTAGAGAAGGCGTCGAGGAAGAAATGAATCACAAAGAAGCATCAATCCACCATAAAAAAGTCAATTCAGCGGTATCATTTAATGTGATTAAAAATATGGCTTTTGAAATCTTTACAGAATGCCAGTGCCGGCAAGAAGCTGCACAAAAAATGGTCGCACTTTTTAAAATGAATCCTGTTCTCGTGCGCCCCGAAAGGCAAGCCCCTCCCCGAAAGAAAACATCAACCTTAAGTGATGTGGTCTAATAAAAGTAGACACCTAAATAGAGAGAGATTATGTTATAATCT
>CAYLXL010000067.1:0-2480 GCA_964387745.1 uncultured Gammaproteobacteria bacterium
AGACTCGGTTCCTACTAACTGGTCGATCGAGATAATATCGCAAGCTAGACCTATTTGCCTATGGATGTTCTGCAGTTTGATCGTTGACTTAGAGATTGCTTCTGAACGAGTAGGACTCAAGCCATATCCCAAGATCAAAGTTTTACTTTTTTTCATTAAAATATTCTCCGAGCGCTAGACAAGCTGAGACTAATGATGTGGGAATTATGATCATCATCATGCGTGCAACTGACCCACCTACCACGTTCCATTTTGCGTATAAATAACTCATCGCTATAGTTCCAAGATAAAGAATGGCAAGGATGAGAAAAGTAGTGAGTTGGCTTAGGCGAAGGAGTTCTGATTTTTTTCTCCATGAGATTAAATCAGAAAATACAAAGATGTAAATCAGGATTCCGTATTTTAGCCACAACGATTTATATAAAAATGTTGAGACTTCAATAACTCTTTGCACTGGGTTAGTAGATAGAAGTGTTTCTAATAACTGGGGATACGGTATTGACCCAACTGTTGCATACTCGCTCATCAGTGTGTTTTTGTATCCAGACCAAAGTATTCTAAAGAGAAAAATAATGAGAGTAGAAATAAGTAAAGGTTTATAATTTTTAGTCCTTACGAATATCAAGAATGAGATAAGCATTGGGATGACCCAAAATGGGTCATCATACCTCACGTGCTGCATAATCCCGATTAAGGTCGATCCCAAGATTAATAACTTAGATTTTTTAGTTGCTATCCCTTCTGAAAATATAAGTATCCCGACTACAAAGTAAGTAGTATAAGTAAGGTTGGTATAAGAAATGAAGGAGTGGTTAAAGATGTCACCACTGATTAATACCAAGATAGTAAAGATAATTGACAATACTTTGGATACTTTTTGGCTCAAAAAGCCGTAGATAAATAGCCCGAGCGCTGTATAGACTAAGCTGTAGTAGATTGCTGGCCTCCCGTAATCAAAGATATATGACACCGTATGAATTAATGACGTGAAGAATGGGTAAGCTAAATAATAGTTGAGTTCAGGAGTAAAGATCCCTGAAATCTCCAGGTTCTCAGAAAAAACTTTGGCTCTAAAATCATAGAGAGTTAGAGCGTCCCAGTCGCGGACCGGCCAGTACGAGTTAACAACGACAGAGAAAAAGGCAAATAGTAAGACTACTAAGATCCCCAATAGTTGGTTTGGAGCTTTGGATGGTCTAGTGATCGATTTCATTAGTATTAATGATGAGCCAAAGAATGTTATTGCCAAGATGATTAAGGTTAACTGGGTCCACGCAATACCCATCACTCCGAGCAAGTACATTGCGATAATATATAGCCCAATCCCTAGGAGAATACCTACACTTATAGAAATTAGAGTATTTGCGGCTGGGTATAAGTATCGGCCAAGTATCACTCCTCCCAACACAACGAGTAGCATGGTTAAGGTGAGCATCATTGTGACTCCTCTTTTTTAAACTTAATCACCCCCCATAAAGGCTCGTTCAAATACGCAGGGATGTATTCTGCGATATCCACACGTTTGGAAGTATTACTACTCAGATCAAAATATTCGATATACTCAGCATTAATACTAGTCTTTGGCCAGCCATAAGGAGAAGTGTCGCGCTCATTAGACTCACCCCAAACGAGAGCGATGTAGTCATAATCTTGGTTGGGTAGTTCTGTCAGAGTTGAGGTGTCAGCAGTTTCTTTGACGTTGATCAGCGTCCGTGGATACAAAAAGTAACGCATTAACACAATGTTGCCAGAGTATAACCAGTGATTTTGAGCTGGTGGCATTGCGATCACAGCGTCTTCTGGAGTGGCTTGCTTTAACATTTGCACATATCGGTAGATAGTCCCCCACCCTGCTTCATTTTTTTCTTCATCGTTTATTGCAGGTATCTGCATAGCTTTGACCTCTTTTTTAATTAGTTTTGCTACATCAATCGAGTTTATTATCGCGTAGTTTATTAAGAGCGATGATATAGCTAGAAGAAAAGTACTATTTAGAATAGTCACATAATGTCTATGCATGAGGTTTGATAAGGCAAAGTATACAAAAAGCATGCCCGTCAGGATTTGCAAACCATCTAGGTGGACATGTAGATAAGTAAAAATGAAATTAGGATAAGTTATTGTTTCGATAATATAAAATATGCCGGTCAAAATGATGGAATATATAGCGAGCAATCTGAACATTATTGCGAGGAGAGATTTTTCTGGAGTTGGAGGAGGGTATAGTTTGATCGCAATTATTGCAACCCCTGTTATTACGTAAAAGATCATCGGTAAAAAATTGAAGTGCTTAAATATAAATCCAGGATACTTATATGTTTCTATGGCAGCCATCAAAACTGAAAATACGCTCAGATATAGTCCAATGTAATGCCTATACCAGTTCATATATTTGAGGAATTATTGATATACCAACTTACTGTTTTTGTTAGTCCTTCATCAAAGGTAGTGTTTGCTGTAAAACCAAATTCGAGTGTTGC
>CAYLXL010000067.1:2490-6192 GCA_964387745.1 uncultured Gammaproteobacteria bacterium
GTTGCACGCGACACATCAAGCATCCGCCTTGGCTGTCCATTGGGTTTATCTTTATCCCAAATGATTTGACCACTGAAACCGGTTAATTCCTTTATTTTGTTTGCGAGGTCGTGTATCGATATTTCAAATCCAGCGCCAATATTTACAGGCTCACTTTTGTTATATTTTTCGCTCGCGAGAATAATGCCTCTTGCCGCGTCATCTACATAACAAAATTCTCTGGTAGCAGAACCATCTCCCCATACTTCGACACTATTAGATCCATTAAGCTTTGCTTCTACAAATTTTTTTATAAGAGCTGGGATCACGTGACTACTCCCTGGCTCAAAGTTGTCTCCAGGTCCATATAAGTTGACTGGTAATAGAAAGATACTATTAAAGTCGTACTGGTCCCTATATGCAGTACTCTGGACTAGCATCATCTTTTTGGCTAGGCCATATGGCGCGTTAGTTTCTTCTGGATATCCATCCCAAAGATCTTGTTCTTTAAAAGGGATTGGGGCAAATTTTGGGTAGGCGCAAATCGTTCCTATGGCTACAAACTTTTTAACCCCAGCCTTCCTACTCTCTTCCATCATATGTACACCCATGAGCAAGTTATCGTAAAAGAGTGTCCCAGGAAAATCTCGGTTGTATCCAATACCTCCTACGTTAGCTGCCAGGTGAATAACTATGTCTGCTCCAGCTACCACCTTGGCACAAGTCTCTTGTGATCGTAGATCATCGCTACTAGAGCGTGGTATCACAATATCCTTCACACTCAGTGCCTCTAGTTGTTTAACTACATTCGATCCGAGAAATCCTGCTCCACCAGTGACTACTACGCGCTTATTTGCCCAATATTCTTGAGACATAGTTAATTCTTCTTGTATACTAGGTAGCTAGATATTGATTGTATCAGCTTATAATCAAAATCTGCAGATACATTCTTCATAAACTGATCTTTGTCCTTTAAGCCATACCAATTGTTGGCATTTTGATCTGGATTAGTATCAAAAATTATATATTCTGGATCGTAATCAGTATATTTATCGCGAGCGAGTCGCACGTTTTTGTGTGAGAGGTGGGCTGCTAGATGATTTGGTGCCATAATTACTGGATCTGCTGGCATTTGCTTAAGATATTGTCGTATTTCGACTGTTCGATCTGATGCGTGGTACAGTGCAGGATTAATCGCCATTAAGAATGGCATTTTTAGCCGCGCATAGTTCTGATATAGTGCAACGGTCGTAACAACAAAAACTATCACTAACTGAGTTATCGTCTTTTTATGTTTAGTTAATTTATCTAAGACTAGCATCAGGGAGAAAGCGTAAATCGGGGCAATCTCAGCATTGTAGTGAAGCCCAATTTCCCAACGCGAGCCAGCCGAAGATAAAAACCGTGTCCAATAATGAACTAAGTACGTCGGCCAGAGTGATGGTGTAAATATAGCAGTAAAAGAGAAGCTTGTGAGACTGTCGAAAACTGTTTTTAACTTGATGGGATGATCATAGAGAGAACTTATGGCACTCTGCACAGTATGACCTGCCAAAAAGTTGTACTGATAGTAGTTTGAAAAAGCAGGAATTACGTAGGATATTATGCTGTATGCATAAATAATACTAAGCATCGAGAGAGTAATCGTCACATTTCGCCATTCTTTTACTTTTAACCATGTATAGAAATGAATGCCACAAATAACTAGAAATGTTGATTCTTTGAATAGGAGTAGAAAGAGAGATGAAAATATGTACATACGCTTGTTAAGCGTGACGAGCGAATATAGCACTATCGAGAGAGGTAGAGTCGCGAATGTTAACTCATGGATATCTGTAATCACGGCGTTTTGTAGTCCGGTAAAGAGATAAAAAACTATTTGAACTGAGATCGAAACATAACTATTCTTGGTCAGTGCGTATGAAGTCTTATACAATATAAACCCGGCTAGGGCGGCAAATGCAGCTTGAACAAAGAATATCGCCTCTTGAGCATGTGTAATCCAATATATGGGGACGAGCAACATTAATGCTGGACTAAAATGATCCCCAAATATCCATGATCCACCAACAACATAATGATCGATAACTGGTGCCCTAAGTTGTGAAACTCGCCAAATCGCTTGATCAAATATACCAAAATCATAGTAGAAAGAATCAAATTGATAAAATCGATTAACTGATATAAATGTACCCGCTAATGCAAAAGTTATACAAAGTACTAAACTTACGATGAATGCTAATATATTTAATTTCATCGACTTGATTTATTAAAAAGTAATCACTGCTTAAGAATATTATAGATGAGGCGTACAACCGCCGAATGTGTACGATGGAGCATGAGATGCCAGGTCTCGGCCCCATTCGCAACTAACGCCAGCTCACCCTCTGCCATCAACTTTGGACGACTAGTTTCGCTCTTGCTGTCTGGTTGGGCACGAAAACCAGAGAGTGCTACCTTGAGATCGTGGGGTCTATAATGCTTAGATAATCTTAGCCAGTAGTCGTAGTCCATGACGTAGTGATATTTTTCGTTAAACTCCCCTACAACATTAGCAGCTTCGCGGGACCAGAAAGTTGATGGTTGAGGCAACATGGAATCGGCAATCATAAGTGTGGTTCGACTGTATAACTTCATAAGCAGACGCTTATATCCAGAGATTAGCCAGTTACTACGACTAGGCTTACCGTTTTCATCAATCACTATGCAGTCGCCTGTAATCCAATCGGCTTTCGTCTTGGCGTAATACTCCCCTACTGCCTTGAGTGTGCCTGGGAGATATACATCGTCGGAGTTGAGGTATGCGAGTACTTGGCCAGTTGCTAGACGGAACCCTTTGTTAATTGCGTGTGTCTGTCCATTATCTTTTTTACTCTCCCATTGTATTTTGTTACCATAGCTCTTGAGAATCTCGACGGTATCGTCAGTACTACCGCCATCCATTACGATATATTCGAGATTGGGATAACCCTGAGAGAGGATGCTATCGATTGTAGCTCTTATGTACTTGGCCTGATTGTAGCTAGGTGTGACGACAGAAATTTTTGGCAACTTCATACTAATCGTTCATAGCTTGCTCTCGAGTCAAGACTTCTAGTTTGGAACGGAGCTTGCTAATCTGAATTCGATTCTCTATTAAGAATATAAAGGTACCCATAAAGGCAATTATCATGATTACGTCGAGCAGTCGAGATACCTGAAAAAGGTTTCTAACTGCGTCAGCACTACCAGGTACTATTACGATAGTAGCTAGAGATAGCAGGACTATGCTCCAAAAAAGAGCTTCTACTTTTGGTAGTTCTTGTTTTTTGTAATGAATGCGAACTACGTAGAGCATAATGAAGATAAACACTACCGAAAAAAGTTGTATTCCAATCATATTCTTTAACTCCATATCCAGTAAGGTATCTTTATTATAATACGGATGGCATCGATCAGGTTAAATCCATATTCTTTGCCATGATAAATAGTGTTGATCGGAATCTCGACGTATTTTATTTTACTTTTTGCGATTCTTACAGCTATTTCTGTCTCGACCTCGTAACCGCTACTATGCCATAGGAGCTTTTTGTAAGTATTCTTGGTCATAGCTTTAAAACCACTTGGGACATCAGAGATATAACGGCCAAAAAGAACGTTGATTAAAACAGAAGTAAATCTGTTGCCTAGTAACCGGGTCAGGGGCATCCGACTATCCATCGCTCTAACTCCTAAAACAATCTG
>CAYLXL010000068.1:0-5773 GCA_964387745.1 uncultured Gammaproteobacteria bacterium
GTTACATAAATTTTTATATTCGTAATCAAAGCGGTGAGGTGAATAGTTTTTTACCTCACCCCTCAGCGAAAATTCTTTCTTTACCCACAAACAATTCTTCTCCTAAAAATCTATCTTCAATAACCGCATACCCAATATTTTTATGACTATAAACTAACTGCCCAGCAATAGTTATATGATCTTGCAGTAAAATATTTTCACCCGAAATATTTTTATCAGGAGAAGAATTAAAATTAACATCAGATTTAATTAAATATAACTTCTGTTTGGTTTTGCCTTTATAGTACATTCTGGCAATGATTTCTTGACCGAGAAAACAGCCCTTTTTGAAACTAACAGCATTAAGATCAATTAAATTAATATTGTCAGGTAAAAAAAGTTCTGATGTAGTTGATGTGATAATAGGGATTTTGTTTTGGATTAAAAACTCAATATTTAAATTTAAATTATTGGGTATGGGTTTAACATCAGAAAATATAACTTTTGAAAAAATACTATATTTTTTTATTTTTTTAATAAAAATTTCTGCGGTATCACCCAAAAATAAAAACTCATAATCATTATCAGTTTTTTTACTGATATAAAAAACAGCAATAACTCGGCCTTTTAGATTACAATAAGCAGATAATATTTGTTTATTTGTGGCAATATTTAAATCATCAAGATTCGCAGTAATTTGACCTTGCAGAAATTTATAACTATCAGGTCCAGAAATATTAATAATATTAAATAGTTCGCTCATACATTTAACTCAAGTTATAACATTAAGTTGATATATTATATATTTACGCAAGCTCTTGCAACTTCAAGTAAATACTTTTAATCTTAGTAGGTTTAATTCTATATGGAGAATGCCATGGAAATAGTAGATCATTATATTAATGGAAAGATAGCTAAATTAAATAATAAATATCTTGATCATTGTAACCCTGCAACTGGAGAAGTTTGCTCAAAAGTCGCCATGGGAGATCAAGAAACTGTTGATATGGCCGTGAGCAGCAGTTTAAAAGCTTTCGAGACATGGTCTAAAACGGCACCAATTAAACGAGCACGTATTCTGCTCAAATTTACTGAATTACTGAATCAAAATATAAACAAGCTTGCCGAAATCATTACTCTAGAACATGGTAAGACGTTAGCTGATGCTAGAGGTTCAGTTAGCCGAGGTATAGAGGTTGTTGAACACTGTTGCGGCATTGCTAATTTACTACAGGGCAAATTCTCTAATAATGTCAGTACAGATATTGATGTTTATACGATTAGAAAACCTTTAGGGGTCTGCGCCGGTATAGGCCCTTTTAATTTTCCAATTATGGTGCCAGTATGGTTAGCATTGCCTGCGATTGCTTGTGGTAATACTTTTATCATTAAACCTTCAGAAAAAGTGCCAAAGACAGTAATGTTTTTGGCAGAATTATTAACTACGGCTGGTTTACCAGCTGGTGTTTTAAACGTTATCAATGGCCAAAAACCCGTAGTTGATGGTCTCTTGAATCATCCAGATATAAAAGCTGTTTCTGCGGTAGGTTCAACCCCTGTGGTTGAGTATATTTACAAAACAGCGATCAATAACAATAAACGGTCACAAACATTCGGTGGTGCCAAAAATCATTGTATTATTATGCCTGATGCTGATGTGGCTAATGCAAGTGAGCAAGTCTCTGGTGCTGCATTTGGTGCTGCAGGTGAAAGATGTATGGCTTTATCTGTAGCGATTGTAGTAGGTGACCGCGAGCGACACGATGCAGTTGTTAATAAAATTCAATCCTGTGCCAAAAAGATTAAAGTCGGCAGTGGTCTTGATAGTAATTCTGATATGGGGCCTTTAATCACTAAAGATCATTTGAATAAGATTTTAGGTTATATAGAAGCAGGTGTCCAAGCCGGTGCTAATTTACTATTAGACGGTAGAGATATAGAGATATCAGATCCCAAATATAAAAACGGTTTTTATTTAGGCCCTAGTATTTTTACCGATGTAAAAACTGATATGACTATATATAGCGAAGAAATATTTGGACCTGTATTAGTAGTATTACAAGTGGATGACTACCAGTCTGCGTTGGAAATAATTAATAACAATATGTATGGCAATGGCAGTAGTATATTTACCAATGATTTAAATATATCACGTAACTTTGCTAATGAAGTTACTACAGGTATGGTTGGTATTAATATTCCGATACCGGTGCCATTTGTAACGCATAGCTTTGGTGGTTGGAAACATTCGGCTTTTGGCGATTTAGCCATGCACTCAGCAGAAAGTATTCAGTTCTATACTAAAGCTAAGTCAGTGACAGTAGGCCCAGCAAAAGTGCAAGTCAAACAGAATCAATCAAGCATGACAATGCCAATTCATGATTAATTATTATAAAGAGGGAAGTTGAGTGAAATTTAATATAGGATTTATTGGCTTGGGCCATATGGGTTTACCTATGGCGAATAATTTATTAAAGTCAGATGTTATAAACAACTTGTATGTATTTGATTTGGCAGTAGATCCTGTAAAAAAATTAACAGATCTTGGTGCTGTTGCTGCAAAAGATTTAATAGAAATTGCTGAAAATTGCGATATCATTTTTACTATGTTACAGACTGGTCAGCAAGTAAAAGAGGTGTGCTTAAAGCCGAACGGCTTGTTTAATAATTGTAAAGAAAATTTATTGTATATTGATTGTTCTTCTATTGATGTTGATAATTGCAAGGCTTTGCATGCAGCTGCACAGGAAAAAAATATAAAAATGTTAGATGCTCCAGTTTCTGGTGGTGTAAAAGGAGCAGCAGCTGCATCATTGACTATCATGGTCGGTGGCGATGCATCTGTCTTTAATCAAGCGTTAGTTATTTTAGAAAAAATAGGTAAAAATATAATCCATGCAGGCAAGCCAGGTACCGGGCAAGTAGCTAAAATATGCAACAATATGATACTAGGGATATCAATGATTGCTGTTTCAGAGGCTTTTAATTTAGCAGAGAAATTAGAGCTAGATCCGCAAAATTTATTCAAGATTGTGTCAAAAGGATCGGGGGAATGCTGGTCATTGACTAAGTATTGTCCATATCCAGGTATCTTAGAAGATGTTCCATCATCTCATGATTACAAACCTGGGTTTACTAGTCAGATGATGCTTAAAGACTTAAATTTGAGTCAAGATGCAGCAAACAGCGCATCTGTTACCACTCCAATGGGTGCTTTGGCGCGCAAATTATATGCGGACTTCACAACGAAAAATCCAGATATAGATTTCTCAGCTATAATCAATCACATACGATAGCTTCTTTAAGTGTTTTCTAGGTTTTCTATAGGGCTGATTAAGTAAATTAATTATATTTATAGCAGACCTCAAACTATAATTTTATTAATATAAAAATAATAAAGTTATTTATTTCATAATTTTTTATGAAAAAAACTCCTCAGGTTAGCTTCTCCAAGCATTTTTATGACGATCAATTTCCGCTTACGTTGGAATCGTGCCGAACAATAGAGGGCAAACTCAAAGAAGAAATTAAGATCCTTGAAAAACATCTTGAAGATAAAAATTTTGGTGTGGGGCCAGAGACTATAGGTTCAGAATTAGAGCTAGCATTAGTGGACAATAATTCATTAATGCCCGCAATGATTAATACAGAACTGTGTGATTATATAAAACATAACAATGATCCAATAAGTATTCAACCTGAATTAAGTAAATTTAGCCTTGAATATAATGGGCCAGTAGTTATGGCTAATCAACAGCCTTTAAATACTCTTGCCAACGAGTTGGAATTAACTTTAACAAGACTGAAAGAATATTGCGCGCGCAACTTCGCAGCAAGCGTAATCCCCATTGGTATTATCCCAACTTTAGAACTGGATCATATTAACTATTCATCTATTACTTCTTTATGGCGCTACCAAGCTATTGATGGAATAATGAAGTCGCTGCGTAATGATCAAAATTTTAATGTAAATATTTCTGGTATCGAGACATTAAATTTACAGTGGCCAAATACAGTTATTTGTGGCGTAAATAATTCGTACCAAATACATTTGCGGGTTAATCCTCAAGATTTTAATGAGCATTATAATGCTGCTCAAATTGCCTCAGCCTTTGCTTTGAGTATTAGTGGCAATTCACCATTATTACTAGGTCATAAATTGTGGGATGAAACCAGGATTGCTATTTTAGAACAAGGTGTAAATAATAAAACAGTCCACGTGGGTAGTCTACAGGACGCTAATCGAGTTTCTTTTGGCAGGGGATGGATAAAAGATGGTCCTGTTGGTTTATTAAAAGAAGCATGTGAATTATTTTATCCAATCTTACCGATGGTTGATGTCGATAATAATCAATCTAAATCAAATGGTAAAAAAGGCCCGGCTATAGGTAATATAGTGCAACATAATAGCACGATTTGGCCTTGGAACCGCGGTATATATGATCCTACTTCAGAAGGACACTTTAGGATAGAAATGCGTTGCTTACCTTCAGGTCCGACTATCCAAGATATGGTGATGAATGCAGGTTTTCTGTTAGGTCTAACAAAAGGCCTAAGTTATGAAGTGAATAATATAATTGATAATCTTGCTTTTAAATACGCAAGTTATAATTTTTATCAGGCTGCCGAATTTGGTCTTAATGCGCAATTTATTTGGCCAAATAAAAATGGTGTTTTAGCGGAAATTCCTGTAACAAAATTATTAGATCGTATGTTAGATCTATCTGCCTTTGGCTTGCAGCAGCTTGGTGCTTCTCAACAAGAAATAATTATGATGCAAAAATGTATACGAGCAAGATATAAAAATAATATGACTGGTGCAATCTGGCAGCGACATGTTTTTGATAGTCTGGTTCAAAAAGAAAAGTTGAGCAAACAGCAGGCGTTAAAAGAAATGTTTAGGCTGTATATACAAAATCAAGAGAGTAATCTGCCAGTTGCTATGTGGACTTATTAAATCAATCAGTTATCTACAGTATGGATTTTTAGTGGTTTGACTGGTAAAATGCCGTTAATATTGTTAAAGGCATTTTAATATGAAAATTCTTTGTGTAATTCCTGCCAGAATTGGCTCAACTAGACTCCCTAGGAAAATGTTAGCCACAATCAACGGGCAGGCCATGGTTCAAAAAACCTATCTAGCAGCCTGTAAGTGCCCTGATTTTGCTAAAGTATTAGTTGCTACAGATTCTGATGAAATCGCAGCTAACGTGCAAGAAGTTGGTGGGGAAGTGATAATGACCCCAGCAAGTATTAATACGGGCTCTGATCGTGTAGCGTACGTTGCTAAAAATTTCCCTGAGTATGATGTTATCGTTAATCTGCAAGGCGATGAACCATTTATGACTGCAGAGACATTGAGTACTTTAGTGAGGCCTTTTTATAATGATGACAGTGTTAAAATGGCTACTGTTGGTTTTAAACTAGATTATGAAGTTGATTATAACAACCCGGATTTTGTGAAAGTTATTTTAGATAAAAATAACGATGCACTGTATTTTTCTCGTTCACCAATCCCTTATTTCCGTCAAGATCGCGCTAAAATAGCTAACCTGAAAGTTTTACACCATGTTGGTCTATATGCTTATCGCAGAGATTTTCTGTTAGAATATACCACTTGGCCACAAACACCGTTAGAGCAGGCTGAACTTTTAGAACAGCTAAGAGCTTTAGAGAATGGTGTTAAAATAAGAGTCTGTGAGACTGTATATAAGACTTTAGAAATCAATAATGCCAAAGAACTAGAATTGGCTCAGAGTTTTGAGTGACAATTGGAATAATGTAGGGGCGACCG
>CAYLXL010000069.1:0-5528 GCA_964387745.1 uncultured Gammaproteobacteria bacterium
TCGTCTGTATGGTATATATATTGTATGAAAAAGTTGATTTCCCCTTTATTTATAGTGCTTTCCCTCCTCGCCGTACCCACGGCTTTTGGTTATGCGCAGGCTGCACCGGCCGTGATTAATGCAAATACCCATGCAAAACCAGTGGTTTCTGCAGCAGCTCCTGATGAAACCCTCCTCCCTCTCGGTACCCGCCGCGACAATGTTGTCCTCCAGCTCACTGATATCAACACCCGTTTGACTACATTTACGGCACGTACTCAGCTCGCGCTCGATCGTCTCGCCCAAAAGAATATTGGAACAGGTAAGGCACAGGCAGAATTGACCATTGCAACCAACGACCTTGCTTCAGCAAAGCTCGCACTTGATGCACTCGCAAAGATTGAAATCCCTGAAGAAAACCAGGAGAAAGTAACACTTGAGATCAAGGCTTCAGTACAGAAAATCCAGGACCAGCTCAAGGATGCACGTGCTCACCTCATCACCACCCTCTCAATACTCAAGACTACCCTTACTGCAACTGTAGACAGCATCGATAACCCTCTCCAATAACATGCGTCAGTCTGAATTCGGAACAACCGTATTCGAACAAGTACCCCGCGAATTTAATGGCGGAAAGAATAGAAATCATTTTCCATGGGCGATGGCCATCGTCATTCTCGTGGTTATTTTATTTGGTACATTCTGGTTTTATGAACAACGTACCAATGAACTCCTTGCACCGAGCACCCAAGAAATTGTTATTCCTGCCACCGAAGACATGTCGGTAGCTCCTGCTCCAAATGAACAAGGAGTATCCATCGGAGACCTCCAAGCCGCAGCGGTGAATACTGCAATTCCTGATTTTTCAAAAGAGTTTTAAATTTCTCGTCTCATTTGACATTCAAAAACTATGTAGTAGGATGGAACAAACGGTAATTTATATTTAACTCACTTCTAAACTTTTATAAATGAATACAAACTATTTCCATCCTGAGTACATCAACGAATTAGGGAAGAATCCCTTATCTCAGGACGAAAAACTTAAAGGCAATAAACTGTTTTTGAAATTTATGGATCTTGATGATACTAAATCTGATAAATGGATCATAGATTGTGCATTATATGATCAGTCATGGGATGAGCTAATGAAGATTGCATTGAAAATTACTAGTTTCTGGACTGAAAATAGTTCAGACATGAATGGATTGAGATTCAAGTACAAGCACATGATGTTCCATCAGATTATGGATTTCAATTTTCTATATCGTCAGAGCATGGCATTTGTTGAAGCATACAACGAATGGCTACCCACGCAAGAATAACAGGATTATTCATTTTTATTAAAACAGACCGAGGTCTGTTTTTTTATTTTCTAATATTCCTAGTAATTCCCCTATTTCCCTCCTTGTGCTAGAATCTCCTCCTATGAATAATCCATTTAGCGTAACCGTAACCCCAACCGAAAAGAGTACTGTTGAAATCAAAGGTGAAATCACCTGGGAGGCATTTGCTGCATATGAAGAAAAGGCCTTTAGTCGCCTTGCGGGCATGCTTGAACTCGATGGATTCCGCAAAGGTGCGGTGCCTGCAGAGATCGCAAAGAAGCACCTCGCTGATGAAATGGTGCTCGCCGACATGGCAGAACTTGCAATCCAGGCTCACTACCCAGAAATCATGAAGGAGCAGAACCTCGACATCATCGGTCGCCCCGACCTCGCTATCACAAAGATTGCTCGCGGCAATGCACTCGGATTCACCATTCGTGCAGCAGTGCTCCCTGAGATCAAACTCCCTGACTACAAGAAGCTCGCGGGAGCAATTGTGGCAACACCGGCAAAAGAAGTGACCGAAGCTGACGTTGATAAGGTTGTCGAAGACCTCCGCCAAGTTCGCGCATACGGTCATGTCCACAGTGCTGATGACAACCATGAACACGCAGAAGAACTTCCTGAAGTAAACGATGAGTTTGCAAAATCATTTGGTGCATTTGAAACGGTTGCAGAGATGCGCACAAAGGTCAAAGAAAATCTGATAAATGAAAGCACCCATGAGGCACAAGACAAGCGTCGTATCGCAATCATGGAGTCTATCGTTTCCGCAACACCATTTGAAATACCTGAGATCCTTATCCAGTCAGAACAAGAAAAGATGCTCTCACAGATCGAAGCTGATATTGCACGCTCTGGTGCAACCCTCGAAGGCTATCTGGAGCATACAAAAAAGACTCGTGAGGAACTCCTCGCAGACTTCAAACCAGAAGCTGAGAAGCGTGCACATTTCCAGCTGACCCTGCATGCGATTGCAAAGGCTGAGAAACTTGCTCCGACTGATGAAGAAGTAAAAGCTGAAGCTGAAAAGATGATGCAGATGTATCCCGGTGCAGACATGGCACGAGCCGAAGCCTATGCTGATCTGATCCTCACGAACGAAAAAGTATTTGCATTACTCGAAGGAAAATAAACAGGGATGTAAAAAACCGACGGATGCACCGTCGGTTTTTAATTGATACACCCTGGTAACAGATCCGGATAGTCGGGTATTTCTATTATCTGGGAGTTATCACATTGAGCTTGCAAAAGAATTGTATAATCGTACATTGGCATTGTATTTGCGCTAACTCTACGCTTTTTGCAAAAGATGTCAATCGAGGCTATAGTGTACCCATACTGTCTGTCCGCCACGCTGTTTTACCAATCAGTACCCATTATTCCCTTTTAACTTTTTGAACACTATGCTTATCCCAACCGTTATTGAAAAAACTTCCGGAGGTGAGCGCGCATACGACATCTATTCGCGCCTCCTCAAAGAACGCATCATTTTCCTTGCAGGCCCGATTGACGACCATGTTGCAAACCTTGTGATTGCCCAGCTTCTGTTTCTCGCAAACGAAGACCCAAAGAAAGACATCAGTCTCTACATCAACTCCCCAGGTGGGTCAGTGACAGCAGGCCTTGCAATCCTCGACACGATGAATTTTATTAAACCAGATGTTTCAACAATCTGTATTGGTGTGGCTGCATCAATGGGATCACATCTTCTTGCTGCAGGAGCAAAAGGTAAACGCTATGCGCTCCCAAATTCTGAAATCATGATTCATCAACCACACGGAGGTTTTGAGGGACAAGTTACCGATATTGAGATCACCGCAAAACAAATGCTCAAACTTCGCCATCGACTTAATGAAATCTTTGCAAAAAATACTGGTCAAAAAATTACGCAGATTGAAAAAGATATGGAGCGTGACTTTTATATGGGATCCGATGACGCAAAGAAATACGGCATCATTGATGCAGTCATTACCAAGCCAATAGCAGTCAAATAATATGATTGCCAGCAATGTCCTGGCTGTTGGTATCGCAATAGCTGGTATCGCGATCGGTTACACGATCCGTGCACTCATGTTCCTGCTTCGCAAGAACTCGCTCGAACTCTCTGTTTCAGAGCGTCTGATGAACGCACGTGAACAGGCCCAGAAAATCGTTGACGACGCAAAACAAAAAGCAGAACTCCTCCACGAGGAAATCCGCATCACGGAAAAAGAAAAAGATCTCGACTTTCGTCAGACTGAAGAACGCCTCGTGAAAAAGGAGTCCTTGCTTGATCTCCGCCAAGCTGAACTCGATGAACAAGTTAGAACTATTGAACAGAAGAACATCCGCACTGATGCGCTTATGAAACAGGCAGAGAACTTGGTAGAGGAACGTCTCACCACACTTGAGAACATTACACTCATTAGCCGTGAAGATGCCAAGGCAGTATTGCTCGATGAAGTGGAGCGCCAGTACCAAGAAGACTTTGCAGTACGCAGTCGCAAACTTGAACTACAATCCCTCGATGCACTCACTGAACGCGCACGCGACATCCTCACCACCACCATCCAGAGGCTCGCAGTACCGACTGCAAATGAACTCACTACCGCAACTGTCGTTCTCCAAAATGAAGAGGTAAAAGGGAAAATCATCGGAAAGGAAGGTCGCAATATTCGCGCATTTGAAAGGCTTGCTGGTGTTGAACTTCTCATTGATGAAGTACCAAATGCCATCATCGTGTCATGCTACGATCCGGTTCGCCGTGCGATTGCGACAGCGGCACTGGAAAGCTTGATCAAAGATGGTCGTATCCAACCTGCAAAAATCGAAGAAGAAGTAGAGAAAGCAAAGGCTATGATTCATGAAACGATCAAAGAGAAAGGTGCTGCAGCAGTATACGAATGCGGCATCTACAACTTTGACCCTCGACTTGTTGCCATACTCGGGCGTCTTCACTTCCGGACAAGCTACGGACAAAATGTTCTGCAGCACTCCATCGAAATGGCACACCTTGCGAGCATGCTCGCTGCCGAAGTCGGCGCTGATGTGTATATCGCAAAGGCAGGCGCACTTGTACACGATATCGGAAAAGCGCTCGATCATGAGTTCGAAGGTACTCATATCGATATTGGTATCAAAGTCATGCGCCGATTCAATACTGATGAAAGAATTATTACTGCAATGAAGAGTCACCACGATGATTGCCCACATGAAACACTAGAGGCTGTCATTGTACAGACTGCCGATATGATATCAGGTGCTCGCCCTGGCGCACGTCGTGACACAGCAGAAATGTATATCAAACGACTCAGCGATCTCGAAGGACTCGCCGCAAAGTTTGCCGGCGTTGAAAAAGCATATGCACTCCAAGCAGGACGTGAGATCCGTATCTTTGTTCATCCTGAGACAATCTCAGACCTCGACGCAAAACATCTCGCTCGTACTATTGCAACGTCCATTGAGACAGAACTTCGCTATCCGGGACAGATCAAAGTGACAATTATACGTGAGACAAGGATTACAGATTTTGCGAGATAACAAAAAAACCGCTATCTCAGCGGTTTTTTGTTTATGCTACTTGTCGTACAGCTTCGAGACATTCAGGTATCGAGCGGTGTCTACAAAGTGAGACGACTTCTGGATGTTGATTTTGTAGCTCAAGAAGCGCATTCTTTGCATCCTGTATTTCTTCCTTTGTAACATTGACCGCTTCTGGGTCTGCAAGAAATGCCATATACAGCGGCTGCCCTTCTGTATTTACATCGTCCTGCTCCTTTTCCTTATCATCTTGTGATCGGTTCCCTACCAAGTTTTCAAATTCGTTTTGTTCCATATACAGCAATTAAATCATATATAAACCGTCCTGTACACACGAAAAAAACCACCTATTTGGTGGTTTTTCATGGTTGGATTGGATTACTAAACGATAATGTAAACGATTGTACCTATGATCCAGGTGACCAGACAGACGGGTACAGTTTCTCTTCGAGTAGTTTTTTCGACTAAAAATGGAACAATAATGCTGACAAAAGTCAGAAGGAGGTATGACAGTGGCCATAGAGTCTCCAAAATTTGCTGTGTTTTCACTGTTTATAGGATTTAATTTGAAAACATTATAGTCTATATGTTGATAAAAGTCAATCTTCTGAAAGGTTGCATTGCCAAACCGCCTTGCTATATAATGCCCCTATGCTTATGGCGGAAGCGTAAGCACTCCTGACGAGATTATCAATCACTCCC
>CAYLXL010000070.1:0-5498 GCA_964387745.1 uncultured Gammaproteobacteria bacterium
CCAGGAAATCACGATCCCGCCGAACCAGGAAATCCCGTCGTTCACGTAAGTAAAAATGCTTAAATATTCCAACCCAGGAATGTTAGGAATTTCCTAAAATGTTTTGTTTTCTATGAAAACAAATTCTGTGGTTCTTTGAACATCTAATGCCCAGGACAACCACGATGATGTCCAGCAATATTACACCTATTAGGTAATTTACCAGCACATATTCTACACATTTCATGTCCTTGGTGAATATTAGCAGGTACAGGTTTGCAAGAATGACCTTTTGAACATACACAATCAACTGGCGTACGTGCATTTACATATTCTCCAAGAATCCTGCCTCCCAATGCTTCTATACGTTCACGAAACCTTTGTTCATCCGGTCTTGACATTTACAATAATGTAAGATGTTTTTTCGTTTTCATTTTCAAATTTGCAATCATGATCCTAACCACCCAAAATGCGAACTTTAAGAAATAAAAATACTTAAAAAATGGACGAACAAATCTTCTATCTATTTCCTATCGTATCCCGCTCATTGATGTCTGGTACTTTACTACAAAACATGCATCAAGTAGTAATGAATGGTGAAGATTTGGTAAATGATTTATATACCAAAGAAAGACAACTTTGCCTTGTTTATGACAACAAAATCGTAGCAAGAGCCCAAACTTTCGACCAGATTGCCGATCTTTTAAAGTCTCACTACATGTACGAAAAATGTGTTGTAGTTGTTCCTAAACTTTACAATCCAAATTTCCATATGCGTCTAAGGTCTTTCGATAAGTGATTGCGTTTTTAAAAGTGTCTATCCTTTTAAAAATTACTCTGTAACAAGTCTCTTCAATGTTTCATCTGACGGTTCTTCATGACACCAATCATGCAATTCAGAATCTACTATAAACATTCTATCTGATTCAAGACTTTCTCGCAAATACGTAACCCATTCTTCCATCGACTTTTTTACCCATGTATGATCAAGAATAATCATCTTGATACCATTCTTCTTTGCTACATGGATTTTAAGCAGATCCAATTGCCTTCTATACTCAAAATTTTCTTCCATATGTGTTTCGAGAAGTTCTGGATCGTCTCTATAATCAAAATCTGAGTTTTTGTGAAAAAGTGGTATAGGTTTCTCATGTTGTATCCCATGATACTCGATATACACAGGAACATCTTTATACATTATGTAACAATCGTATTCTAAATCGGGAATAGATGCATGATATCCCTTAGCTGGAACAAAAGAAAGCTCTTTTATTGCTTGCCACAGCATTTGTTCTCCTCTAGATTGCGGACATTGTCCACACATACCACATCCCTGTTGAATATTCCTAGGTGCAGGTTTACAAGGATGACCTTTTGAACATATACAATTAACTGGTGTATATGCATTTACATATTCTCCAACCACCCGACCCTTTAGTTCTTCTATACGTTTATAAAAATTAGCTTTAGCTATTTCTAGATCATTACCAGCACATTAAACACATGCCATGCCCTTGTTGAATATCACCAGGTCGTGGTTTGCAAGGATGATTTTTTGGACATATACAATCAACTGGAGTGCTACAATTTACATATTCTCCAATTACCTTGCCTTTTAGTTCTTCTATACGTTTATAAAAATTAGCTTTAGCTGTTTCTAGATCATTACCAGCACATATTAAACACATGCCATGCCCTTGTTGAATATCACCAGGTCGTGGTTTACAAGGATGATTTTTTGAACATATGCAATCAATTGGTGTCTTATTATTTTTGTATTCCCCAATTACTCGGCCCTTTAGTTCTTCTATACGTTTTCTAAACCTTATTTCTGCATATTCCTTAAGAAAAATGTTAACCATTTTTGGTTCACCTTTCTCTACATGTTTTTCTACATGTTTTTTACATCGTATTCCGAAATCTTCGTCTTGGTAATTATACACAGCTTTTTTTCCACAAACACTACATATATTTTTTTGGTTACACGTTGGACATTCTTCGCATTCTTTACACTCATCAAGAGGAAATTCTCCAGAGCAAAATAGACACATGAGTACATCATAAAAGTTAGTCATTTTTTCTTGATCTTACTAAATCAAGAAAAATCATTTTATAAAAAGTTCTTTCAAACCTAAACATCGTCAGAAGACTTCATAAGCACATCTCTTGGAATAACTTCATCACATGTTTTTCGCAAGTGATGTTTTAAGGTAGATGGAACAATAGATAATAGATTTTTTATGTATTTTCGTGTTAATTTCTTTTCATTTAGCAATTGGACAAGATGAGAATGACAACGAGTGCGAAGAATGTCTACTAACAAGGTTTTTCGCGCTGTAGAAGCGTCAGTGAAATGATTATGAATATAGCACAATAGATTATAGCTAACACGATTAGCGGTTTCGTGAAATTTACTGCCTGATAATGAGTCAAGAATTTTTGCCATAGAAGAATATTGCAAATAATACTGATTAGCTGTATTTAAAATCTGTGCAACATCTATATATTCCAAGTCGTTGTTCAAAATGTTCTCAAGAGTATCCATACGTTTTTCCAATAAACACAAAAGTGCATATGGTCTAAATTCTTCATTTAGAAATGGTGATAGAACGGAAAGATTACAATTTTTATGAGCACGTGATGTATAAGAATTACGCAAGTTGTCTCCCTCTAATTCCAACTCAAAGGCAATCGTTTTATACACATCATCTAGAGTGTCTGTCATTTTTTAATACATAGTATCTCTTTAATAATTATTTATTCCACTAATAGATGGATCTTAACACCCTCAGTCACTCCATGACGAATTACGTTTTGCAAGTAGTCCTGCACAGTAGAAGTCTTCATACGCCAACCATAACCTGTGCAACGGTAATCGACATGATCTGCATTGTCCCAAACTGTCTTTGGAACCTTTACTGTAATGGCACACTCTGGAAGTGACTTCTTCAGAATAGGCATTGTATGTCCAAGACACTGGTTCAACTTCTTTCCATAGAGAAGAAGGGTAACCTGGTCAATAATGTTACGTAGCTTTACGTTGTTGTCAATCTTATCTCCACAAAACTTCTTTTCAACTGTGATCTCCATTTTAGAAAACAATAGACTTTTTATTGTTTTTTCAATTCTGGAATACTCACGGGTGAAAATATACAACGAGTTTTTCAGCCATATTACGAACTATTTTTTCTATTTCATACTGAGTCTGCAAATATCAGCCGTACAAGATCACAGTTTGCATAGGTTTCGACAAGAGAAGAATCGTGTACTTCTAGTTCACGGGCAATGTTCTTATACTTTTACACAGGTATTATCTTCCATGTATCATAATCCGTTGGAGGGATCCAAACTTCTGGTCCCCAACCAGCTACAAGTAGAAATGTATCAACATACATTGGAGCATTTGTCGCCATGCTTATTAAACGATAACCTAAAAGGATTCCAGATTTTTCATCAACAACTGGTTCAATCTTAAAAGGTGTATACATATCTGGCAACTCTGGTTTGTTGTTATCAGAGAGATAATACGTTGCTGGATATCTATTAAAACAATGCAAACTTTCCCTTGAATGTAGATTCGTAGGTACGCAATAAATAATAGAATCATTGTCTGACGACTTGATTTTGTAAGTTTCACCTTGACTAACAAATTGCCAATATTGTGAAACATTTTCGGGAACTGGCGAATCAGGACGATATTTAGGTTCATAAATCAAATTATTCTGATCTCTTGTACTTGGATCAGATGTTAATTCTAATCCCGTCTTAACATTCACTATTCTAAATCTAGCATTTGGATTCTGTTTAAGTATCTTAGAAATATCTGGCTGTACAGAATTTACACATCTAAAGTTCACACATTCCTGATCACCTGTACATTTTCCACAAGTACCACTACAACCATCCGAACCACACTGTTTATCTCCACAATTAGGTATACATCCAGGTGGTATGCTTCGAGAAATACACCTAAAGTTCACACAATCTTGATCGGCTTTACATGTTCCACAACTACTACCGCAAAGATCCAGACCACACTGTTTGTTAGAACAATTTGAAACACACGAACCGACTGGTCTTGTGACAACATAAACAATTAAAACACCCAATAGACATAATAGAATCCATCTCATTTATTATATCATTTTTAAAAAATCCAATTTATTCTGGTTTACCGTCTTAAAGATTAAAACCTTTAGTAAAATGACCGATACCAAATACAGAGCTCAACTAGTCGATAAGGAGATTCTTTGTTTAGTAGAAAACGACGGTACACGCACTCAAATAGATTTGAAAATGGTATGTTTTTTCACGTCGCGATATCAAACCTCATTACTTGTTTTAGACGGCAAGTTGTTTAAACTAACAGATTCAAATACTATGAATGAAATCACTGAAGCATACATGAAATTACATAGTTCTGCAGGACTTAGAAAGTAATTATATCAAAACGATATAATTACACCAATTTATTCTGGTTCATCGATTACAACCCATGGTTCACCATCCTCCCCAATTGCAAAAATAGAACCCTCTTCATCCTTTGAATCATGATCTTCCTGTACACAATGACGATGTTCATTCGTTTTGTAATGCAGATTCACATATTTTTTTAGATACATGGAATCACAATGAACACACTCGCAAAAATCGAAAAGTACACAGTTGTTTTCCTGTAAACGATTTTCACATTTGGACAACAAGTTTTCGACATTAGCACTGTAAATCGAGTAGATTGAACAAATACTGTCATCAAGTAACAGATTTTCTATACTCAAGTCGGAATGAAGAAGAAACGATAAACTATCATTCATCTCTAAAAAACTATTCTTTGTAAGATATAGCCTTATGAGGTGTGGATTTGTTTTAACTGCTTCTCCAAAATCTTTAATGATGGTTTCAATGTCATCCAAACAGAGATAAGAGATTGCAAGAAAGGCATTTTTTCGTACATATGATTTGTATAATTTCTTTGCATCTGATGTGAGACGATCTCGAAAAAAATCGTATGTTCTGTGAAAAAAATCTGTATATTCAAAATGTTGAATTCCCTGAGCTTCTACATCACATTTTATGTATTTTTCTTCACCAAGACTGGGAAATTCGATGCATGCATCATATGGAAGATAATTTATATTTTTCGTATCATCATATGTTTTTTGTGGTGTATGTTTAAATCCAAGGGAAACACATGCTTTTTCTATTGCTTTTTCAAGCTTGGATTGACGACAGTGAGGGCAACCAGTTTTACCTTTTCCTGTTCTGTTTGCGATCATAGTTTTCCATTTGTGATCATTGTTTTTAGGACAAATCCAAAACACTTTCTTATTGGAATTTGGAGCATATGTTTTCATATCTTCATTCTGTGGATCCCATTCGTTTCGGAGTTCAGGATTCGATTCATAAACAGAATTACAACCACATACACAGATTTTTCTATTGCAACAAAAAGAACAGCCACATCCTATTTTTGTTCTATTACTAATTATTGCTTCCCATTTATGATGATCATTCTTAGG
>CAYLXL010000071.1:0-5346 GCA_964387745.1 uncultured Gammaproteobacteria bacterium
GGGTGCGCGTATAATTATTTGTTTTTTATGATTATTTTGTGGGGATTGGCTAGGGTACTTCCCCTGGAGGGGAAGATCCTTCGCTCGCTATCTATATAGTGAACACTTACCATAAAATAAGTTCTTAAATTGATGCAATGGAGCGTTCACCGGATAATGTCAAACACGACTTTGGATTTTTCTTTTATTCTTATCTTGGTATAAAACTTTATCTGCTTCTTGCAAACTTTGCTGGAGTGTATCGTTGATCCCACAAACTTTATAACCTATGCTAACTTTAATGTTGATCGTCACATTATCTATTTTAGCAGGTTGTTCAATAGCTTCTCTTATTTTACACACGATAGATTCGATTGATTCAGTAATATTGATATGAGAGAGCACGACAACAAATTCGTCACCACCAAATCGAGCCAGCAAATCTTCTTTTCTAATGGTGTCGTTTATTCTATTAGCGGTGATTTGCAATATTTTATCGCCAATTAAATGTCCATGCGTGTCATTGAGATGTTTAAAATGATCTAAATCCAAATAAAGAATAGCGATCATGCTCTTATGTCTTTTTGCATAAGAAAATATTTTATTAGCTTGCTGCTCGAAGGCTCTTCTGTTGTAAAAGCCAGTAAGTGGGTCAGTGTTGGATAATATTTCTAACTTTTGATTAAGCTCGGACAGCTCAGTAGACTTGTTTCTTATGATTTGCTCAGCTTCTTTTTTTGAGTATTCAGCACTAATGTGTTGTGACAAAACTTCTAAGATATTTAAGAAATCTACGTCATTGGCAAGGGAATTAATTTTATAAAACTGTAACACGATGATAACAGTGTTATATTTCAGCACAGGTATAAAGATTGACGATGTTACAGGGTTAGAATTATTGAACCGTAATCTCAAGAAGGTCGTCTTTTTGCATTTGAAATGCACTGGCTTTTTACTATTAATGCATTCTTGTAGCATGTCGGTGCTATGTGCTGTGTCAAATCTAGCGAGAGATTTTTTAAAAGAATTATTATAGCGATTATCTTTAAAGAAAACTTTATCTTGATTTATAGTTATATTATTCAAGTAATGTACTTTTCCTGCTTCCCAATTAATAATACTGAGTATTCCCTTGATGCAGTTTTCGATCGCTTGTTCGAAGTTGTCGCTATTCGAAATAGACTTGGTAGATTCTAGCAACAAACTTAAAGTCTTCGTAGTTTTTGTATGTGCAACCAATAGGTTAACAAGCATGTATATTAACATGGTGAGAAATACTCCAAGGATTAGAACTGCCTCAGGTACGAAAGACATAAAGTTATTGAACAATATTTGCTTTGGTTGCGTGGATATTACAAAAGGGATGTCATAAATATTGAACGCTACTGACCTTTGAAGATTGCTAAGATTAATAGTCCTCACGCTGGAATTTGGTAGCGCTGGTTGTGCTTTATTAGAATAAACAATCATGCCATCGTGAAATATATTGATATCATAGTTTTTGTTGTTTTCTGTAGCAATTGATAATGCTGCTGTTTGTTGCATAGAGATATAGCTGGCAAAGTAAAAACGTTTATTAAGGTTTGTATAGGGATACAATAACCAAAAACCAATTTCACCTTGAGTATTAATCGGTTTTGAAATAAGTGCGTTAGAGTTCTTAGACAGTAACTTGTAATCTGATAGCTCACCTATCAAAGGTATTTTAGGTAAGTCATTTTTTGATTTAGTAGAGGTCGCGCTCAAATCCGAATTAAGCAGTTGTATTACTTTTACTGATCGAAAATGTTTGATGTAGTTTTCAGCATCAATCTCCCAGCTGCTCATGTTAGTATAGCTGTGAGCTTTTAATCGATAGGCCATTCTAATTAAAGCTTCATTAGTGAGTCTAAATTTTTCTTTGACATTATGGGTGATATCTTGCGAAGCATTCAGCTGCGTAGATAATATGTATTCTTGCTCTTTTTTAATTAGTGCTTGCGATAAATATAAAAACACACACATCGAAGTTAAAAGTATGATACTGCTTGTTGTTGTGCTTGCTGAGGAAATAAATTTTTTGGTCTTGAATTTAAAATAATACAGAAAACCTAAAAACCAAATGATAAATCCTAGAGAAGTATGAACAGCCATTTGTGTATAAGCGCCCCATCCATAAGATGTTGGTACTTTAACTATGTAGCCAGCAAAAGAAATAAATGCAGCAGCTAATCCTAAAATTGAGATTAGGCGAGCATAAATAAGCTTGTTAGGGTTAAATTTTTGCAAAATATTAAAAATAATTAAAGTCAAGCTGGCAATAATAAAACATATGGATGAATTAGGTCCCATTCTGCCTGGGTGAGATGTGTTAGTAGTGATGTAATGTTTAAAAAACAGCTCGTCTATTTTAAAATTATAATCAGATAAATATTGAATAAGTGTCAAGCTATTAAAAATTAATACAGCGATGCAAATAGGGATATAGAGATTTGTTTTTTCTTTAATACAAAGTATAAGACTTAAGCCTATCAATACAAAACCTAAAGCAGTGTTAAACTGCATAGGTGCAAATGTCGGCAATATTTGAATTAATGTTGTGTTACCACTGAACCATCCTAAGATTACAGCTAATCCGCATAAAATGTTTATTAATGGCGCTATATATAGTAAATACATATTATTATTGTTATTACTCTGTTAGATTTATTCCTACAGTTTTTTAACCTGCAGGTACAGGTACGGCAGGGTTGCTCGGATCATCAGTACCACAATTAACTTGGTAAGTCCCACTACCAGTACCAGGTTCAATTAAAGTAATCGGAACAGGTGTTGTATCACCGGCATACATACAACGCATCTTTGCGCTGGTATTAATTGGGTTATTGACATTTAATCTTTTAAATTCATATAAATCCTGACGATAACTTAAGCATGGTTCTGTCGTGCTGTTAGCTGTGCAATTTGTTGCCGTTATGGTGTTGTTTTTGTTTCTTTGTACGAGACTAATAAATAAATTTTTTAAGCTTCGGGTGTCTGTTTGGGCAAGACTAACCCAGGATGCCATAGTATTTGTACACGTCCATCCACCAAGCTTAGTTTTACAAGAGGTATCACAGCCAGACAGGCTAGCTGGGTCATTGTTATTAAATTGTCCAAGATCACATGCTTCTGTAGCTACGCCATTAGCATCAATATCAATCATACCATCACCGCAAACTGCCATTACCGATGGGGTAAAGGAGAGAATTGCAATAGATAGCATAGACAGGGGGAACGTCTTTAATGCAATAGAGAGAATTGTACGCATAACCAGCCTTATTTAATAAAATGATAAACATCTATAATATTATAGTAGAACAGTTAACTTAATAATCCATTTTTTTTTCTAACTCTTTGATTTTCTGTGAGGGCTATATGGATATAGGTCAACCCTATGCCCATAACGGCCTCTATCCTTGACATTATTCGTAGTTACAATAAAATTGATAGCTTGGAAAGATCCTGGCTATATTCTCAGCCGCAATTACGAGGCAGTAACAATGTTTGAAAGTATAAAATCTTTGAATTCTAAAGGTTCTAAAATGATTCTCCCGTGGATTATTTGCAGTTTAGGAATAATTTTTTATTGTTATGAGTTTTTCCTGCGAGTTGCGCCTAGTGTGATGACTGCAGACATTATGCGTTTTTACAAAATTGGGGCAGGTGAGTTTGCTATACTGAACGCGTTTTATTCTTATGCGTATGTGCCTATGCAAATCTTCGTGGGTCTATTAATGGATCATTATGGCCCAAGAAGATTACTTTGCATGTCTATTTTATCATGTGTAGTTGGTTGTTTTATCTTAGCTTCTTTTGGAATTTTATCAGTAGGTAAATTAGGTTTTTTTGTTATTGGTTTTGGTTCATCTTTTGCTTTTGTAGGGGTGTTGAAATTAGCTGTTAATTGGTTACCGCCAAATAAATTAAGTTTTGTTGCAGGTATTACCACAGCTATCGGTCTATTGGGCGCAGTGTTAGCACAAGAATCTTTACCGGCAATGCTAGAGGTCATGGATTGGCGCGAAACGTGGCTCTATTCAGGATTGGTTGGTATTCTAGTTTTTATTGTAACTTTTTTCTTGATGCGTGATCATCCAAAAGAACATCTACCAGATGTAGCAGATGTGCCAGAAGCCAGCTGGAAAGCACTCATGTATGATTTAAAAGGAATGGTAAAAAATTATAAATTTATTATTAATGGGCTTATTGGCTGTGTATTATATTTACCGATTGCTATCTTCGGTGGTGTTTGGGCAGTGCCATTTTTTGAACAAGCATCAGGGTTAAGCCACATTCAAGCCGCTGAGCTAGTACCGGCTATATTTATTGGTATGGCGATTGGCGGACCATTGGCAAGTATTATGTCAGAAAATTTTGGACGTAGAAAAATATTTTACCAAGTATCATTATTCTTATCGTTGATCATATTTTTATTAGTATTGTATGTCCCAACAATGCCCTATTATATGTTAGGGGTATTATTATTTAGTTTAGGCTTGATTTCAGGGGCACAAATACTGGTGTTTGTAGTTGGAGTGGAATTAACGCTTAAAGAAGCTGCTGGTACTGCAACAGCAGCAACTAACTTTTTGGTGATGATAAGTTTAATGATTTTATCGCCAATGATTGGTAATTTATTAGAACAAAGTTGGACTGGTACATTGGTCAACGGTATACCTGTTTATAGTACTGCTAGTTATCAATTAGCTTTATCGTCTTTACCTATCTGCTATTTTATTGCTTTTATTTTATCTTTTTTATTGCATGATACACATCCAAAAGCAGCTGCTCGCAAATTAGCTAGTGATCAAGAATTAATAATGTTAGGAAATCCATAATGAAAAAAATATTAAGTTTAGCTTTAGTTTGTTTGTCTTTGAATGTTTTTGCTAAGCCGGTTGAAGTAAGCAAGGTTATTGCTCGTGAAACTATAGCTGGTAGTAAAGTCACTGCTGTTTATATGGATATACAAAATGATTCTGATGAAAGCTTAAAGTTAACAGCAGTTAATACAAAAGTTTCAAAAAAAGCTGAAATTCATCAAAGTAGCCAGGTTAAGTGTCATGAGGGTAATGATAGCCATGCTATGTATAAAATGCGTCAATTAGACAGCGTAGAGATCCCAGCTCATGAGACTTTGAGTCTTGCACCAGGTGGTTATCATATTATGTTAATCGACCTCTTACAGCCGCTTAAACAGGGTGATAAAGTGGCTTTGACGTTAGTTTTCTCTGATAAGACTCAAAAAGAAGTTACAGCACTTGTTACAAGTAATTTATAATTCGTTTAGAAGGTGACGGAGCCTAATGGTATGGACCCCCTAATTTAAATATCACAACCATGTGA
>CAYLXL010000072.1:0-4794 GCA_964387745.1 uncultured Gammaproteobacteria bacterium
GGCTTGAGTCCTACTCGTTCAGAAGCAATCTCTAAGTCAACGATCAAGCTCCAACACGTACATAAACACATAGGTCTAGCTTGCGATATTATCTCGATCGACCAGTTAGTAGGAACCGAGTCTCTGGTCAAGTGTATTATCAACCGTCATAAAATTATCGAGAAGATAAATCGCGTTATATCAAAGAACCACTACACGCATATAGTGGATGTATTTGCCTTGCCTATTTCTTCATATATTTTTACCAAGTCAATTTTGGCAAATTTTCCTAGCTTAGTATTTATCAAGGAAATTCAAAATGATTATGGATCATCGCGTCATTTAACTTACGAGACTTTTATCAGGCTAATCGGTAACAACAAATTATTATTTGACAACGTCCGCAAATCAGCCGACATCTGTTTTAGTCGTAATCTAAATCTCTGCAATAAGTACGCCTTGCATTACCTGCCAACTTCTGTTGCGATAAAGCCACTTAAGCGTCAAAGATATAACTCACCTCTACGTGTTTGCTACTTAGGTCATCCTTTAACAAAAAAAGGTATATCAATATTTCCGGATATGTTCAAGGATTCTAGATTTGGCAATAATTCTATCAAGTACAGCTTTGCGTTTAGTGATATAGGACCGAGAGAAGCAGTGATCAAAGAGTTTCGCAAAGTTTCAAAAGAGCAACAGATAAAAATCCATATTGAAGGCAAGGTAGATCCATCTACTTTTTTCCGCAATAACGATCTTTACCTCTTGCCTATCCATGACCAGTTTGGGGCGGCTTCTACTCCCAATACCGTTCTCGAAGCAATGGAGGCGGGGTGCGTAGTTATGACCACACCGATAGAGTCAGTACAGGGAGTCTTAAACGACCAAAACTCAATCTTGCTAAAAACTATCGATACATCTACGATACATGAAGCATTAATTTCATGCCAGAAAGACATAAAATCATTACTTAATAAATCAAAAAACGGCAGAAGCGTTATAATTAAAAAATATTCAACTGATAATTATATTTTACAACTAAGGAAGCTATATGAAACGCAAAAATAAAAAAGAAATTCAAAAATACTATCAGATTAACGACGTTGCATCTACCTATGATAATCGACGTTTTGTTGGCAAGGGTGGCGAGTATATTAATAGTACCGAAGTCTCAACTACCCTAAATGTCATGAAGAAAAGCTTAGGGGTTGACTCTCCAAAAGTTTTGGACCTTGGCTCAGGACGAGGTAGACTATCTATACCTCTAAAGAAAGCGGGGTATAACACATATTGCCTGGATTCAAGTGAAAGCATGCTATCATTTTTGACTAAAGAATTTGGGCGTGATCATATCTATATCCAATCTGTATTTGACAAAATACCCTCAAGTACCAAATTTGATGGTGTTACTTCGCTTCGTTTCTTTGATCACTTTGACGAGGCAGATCAGATTAAGATACTAATCAATGGCTCAAAATCATTAAAAAAAGGAGGCAAGTTCTTCTTAAGCGGTCTCAGTAGTCATTCACTAGAGTACATAGTATCTTTTCTATTTCCTTATGGTAGGTACAACTACTACCTTTCACCAACTGTCTATGCCAAGATATTTGCAAAAGCCGGTCTGAGGCTAACCACATACGAAAGCGCATTTTTTATACCACGTGGAGTGTTTTTACATACAAATAACTACCCAGCCATACAGAAGGCCTTAATATCAATCGATTCCTTCATGACCAGAATATTGCCGTCTTTTGGGGCAATGAAAATTTTTGTACTAGAAAAATAACCTATGATTGCAGTTATCTATGGGACTAGACCAGAAATAATTAAGCTGAGTCCAATAATCAGGATGGGAGTAACGCAAAAACGTGAACTTGTTACCATACATACCGGACAGCATTTTTCACAGAACA
Organism: uncultured Gammaproteobacteria bacterium; assembly: GCA_964387745.1. GTDB lineage: Bacteria > Pseudomonadota > Gammaproteobacteria > JAGOUU01 > JAGOUU01 > JAGOUU01. The sequence goes on from CAYLXL010000072.1 coordinate 1,893, forward strand.
TGAATGATGTTTTTTTTGAAAACTTGGAGCTCCCGAGTCCAGATTATGAACTAAACGTAGGATCAAAGTCGCATGCCGAAATGGTTGCAGAGGCGCTAGTCGGGATCGAGCGAATACTACTCAAACATAAACCAAGTATTGTCTTAGTCCAAGGTGATACAAACTCAGCTCTAGCAGGTGCACTTGCTGCTGCAAAACTAGGTATCAAAGTCGGACATATAGAGGCGGGACTTAGGAGTTTTGATCGCCGTATGCCAGAAGAGCTAAACCGAGTCTTGATTGATCATATGTCTGATCTGCTTTTTGCGCCTACTCACACTTCCTATAATTATCTGCTAACCGAAGGGATAAGTAAGGATAAGATAAAGATAGTCGGCAATACTATAGCCGACGCTCTCAAATATGGTCTTAAAAAATCAAGTAATATTACTCTCCCTCCGTATATAGCTCCAAAACAATACTTTCTAGCCACCCTCCATCGCCAAGAGAATGTAGATGATCCAATAACGCTTAAACAAATGATATCTAACTTCCAGCGCATAGTAAAAGATACTTCAACTATACTAGTCTTGCCTCTCCACCCTAGAACCAATCAGTTACTTAACAAACATGCGATAGATACCACTGGACTTAGTCTGATCGAACCTCAGGATTATTTTAACTTCCTTGCTTTGCTCAACAATGCGAGAATGGTCTTTACTGACTCAGGCGGTATTCAAGAGGAGGCTTGTATCCTCGGGATTCCATGCATCACACTACGAGATAATACCGAACGACCAGAGACAGTAGAGCTAGGATCTAATGTCTTGGTGGGGAGTGATCTAAATAGGATGGTAAGCGCAATAAGCTATTTTGAGATGCACCAGGGAGGCTGGAAACAGCCTTACGGCGAAGGCGATACAGCCGAGAGGATAATCTCATCCTTATGAAAATCCTCTACATGGTCGACTACTACCAGCCACAAATCGGATATAACGAGTATTATCTGCCGAGTGAATGGTCTAAGCTTGGTCACGAAGTCACTATCCTGACTTCTGACCATTACTATCCATTTCCAAACTATGCTGATACAGCAGGCAAATTACTCGGATCACGACGTCAAAAGCCTGGAACTTTTAAGCAAGACAAGATCACAGTTATTAAGCAGCCCATGCAGTTTGAAATTTTCACTAGAGCAGTATTTGGTGGTCATGAGTCAGTAATTAACAAAGTAAGACCAGATATAGTCATAGTAAACAAATCGTCGAGCTATAACTCATTCCAGGCAGCAAGACTTAAATCTAAATATCAGTATAAGTTAATCACCTATGATGCCCATTTGATGTCGGGTTATAACGCCGTCGGAAATATTGCGTTCAAAGACTTTGTTTATTGGCTCTATAGATTAATTGTTTCCCGATATATGAATAACCGCGTAGATAAATATATCGCAGTCCAAGAAGGAACAGTCGATGTCATGACTAACTTATACGGTCAGTCACCTGTATTACACATCCCACTTGGTACAGACCCAGATCGGTTTAGGTATGATGGCACGGCCCGGGAGATAATCCGAAAAAAATATCAGATCCCTATGTCAGCGAGCGTGGGTATCTATACTGGCAAAATAATTCCTACTAAGGGCGTCTCTATTTTCTATGAGGCATTTGGTAGACTAGCCAAAAAAAATCCTCAACTCCACCTCTTAATAGTTGGCTCAGGTGGGGATGATTACATCAAACAATGTGAAAGTCTAGTTGACTCTGTATATCTCAATCGCATCCATCTCGTTGGATTTAAAGAAACAAAAGAATTGTATAAATTCTACTCCGCTTCAGATTTTGGGATCTGGCCCCTAGAGGAATCGACTTCGATGAATGATGCTGCAGCTTGCGAAATACCCTTTATCGCTAACGACGAAGTCGGGGTGAAGCAGAGGTTCAAAAACAACAATGCCCTCAAATATCTAAGGGGAGATAGCAGTGACCTCGCGAATAAAATGCAATTTCTCATTAACAACCCTAAGGAAGCTAAAAACATGGGGATAAGGGGTAGAGATTTAATACTAAGTGAACTAAGTTGGAGCATGATTGCAAATAAATATTTAGATGTAATAACAGAGGACATGGAAAGCAGCCTATCAAAAACCTTAAATTGGCTCGAAGAAGCGCACCGTGCGACTAGTGACGGAGGTGTATCTGCATACCATATGATAATCAGGGGATGGGCACCTTCGTTTATCGAAACGACTGGTTACATTATTTCGACTTTTCTAGATGCCGCAAAATACAAAAGTAATAAAAAATATCTCCAATTAGCTCAAAAGATGGGGAACTTTATTATAAATAATCAGCTAAGTATCGGAGGATATCGCACGTACACCAGGGATCAGGTAGAATTATCCGAACCTACAATCTTCAACACTGCTCAAGATATTATCGGACTAGTCGACCTATATCTCGCAACTAATGTAAAAAAGTATCTAGATTCGGCACAGTTAGCAGCAGATTTTTTAGTTGCTACTCAAAATCAGGATGGATCATGGACTAAATACACACATAACAGCGAACCAAAAACATATCATTCACGAGTAGCTTATGCACTCCTAAAATTATATGAAGTAAATCGCAAATTAAAGTTTAAAAGAGCAGCGATTAAACAATTAGATTGGGTAATCTCAAAACAAAAGAAAAATGGTTTTGTAACAAATGCTGAGTTACCAGTTGCTAAATACACATATACCATCACTCACACAATTGCATATGTCGCCGAAGGATTGTTATATAGCTCTAAAATACTAAAATCAAAAAAATACGAATCCTCAGCATTGAGAATTATAAATAAAGTACATCAGTACTACCTATTAAATAATGAACTCCCTTCATATTTTCTTGTATTTGCAATCTTCAACGAACATAATATC
>CAYLXL010000072.1:4804-5158 GCA_964387745.1 uncultured Gammaproteobacteria bacterium
CAGTTTGCAATTCTGTTTATAGAAACTTACAAAATTACTAATAATCAGTCATACCTATCCAGCGCGTATAAACTCATTACTAAAATAGGGAGAGACAAGTCACCTAACGGCGGTATCCCTGGATCCAGGCCAATCTATGGTGATTTGCTCCATAATCGAGGTTATTGTCGTCTTTCGTACATCAACTGGGCAGCAAAGTTTACCGCTGATGCGGAAATGTTATTCTTAAGCATATGGAAATAATAATCAAAGCGTTGATACGCATTTACTCACATCCTAATAATAAAGACAGAATAATTAATACAACACTACGTCTCGCCTGGTGGATGGTAAATAGACATTTTCTTAAGTTGA
>CAYLXL010000073.1:0-5114 GCA_964387745.1 uncultured Gammaproteobacteria bacterium
GGTGTTTTGTGCTATCGCTATGGTGTTTTGTGCCGTAATTATGATGTTCCCTGCTGTCACTTCTTGTTCTGGTTATCATTTCCAGCTTCGGCGGCGATCCAGACATTGAATGATAGTCTATGGAATCCAGTGAGAAATTTCTATTCAGCTTGCGCTCTGCTGGATCTAGTTCTGTATTCAACCATTCTGGGCAGTTTTGCTGAAATAACGCTATTATATTTTTTGCCGCGTTGAGTAAACGTTTTGTTTGTGCCTCTTTCTCTAACTTAAAATACATATTAATATCTCCGTGAAATTCGCTCGAAAGCATAGAATCATATCTTTTACGCAATACATCCATTACATGGGGATATCTTGACAATATAACGGCCCATCCTTTCACATAAACGCTGCCATCTATGTTGTTCTCATCCCCTCTCAGGAAACAGTTTAATGTAACTTTATATCGCATTAGGATATCCTTGCCAACACCATATATCGGGATCTCATCAATGAATGCAGAATCCCATATCCACCAATGTAATCCGTCTTTATCGTTAATTTCTTGTGTTATGGGATTTTTCGGCTGTTGTCCCTTCCACGGAAATATTAAATACTCTTTGCCATCTAACGGCAGGTAACGAAACCACATATGAAGCCGCGAGAATCTATTTACATCGTCAATAATTAACTTCTTCATCGCGCGATCATATCTTCGATATCGCTTCGCTTCATTATTCATTTCATTGCTTCGGTTAGACATATCTATATATTGGTTTTCACCAAAGGTGATCGTAAAAAACGAACATTCACATTCTGAGATATCTAATCAAGGCGGCGAATAATACCGCTACGTCGTTCCTACAGGTCGTCGCTAGGCTGCTGTTCGCACCTACGATGCTCACTATCGCAGACGTCGCTCCTCCCCTGTACTGATGTGTTTAATAGAGGCTAACACTCGCTTTGCTCGTCACCTAATGTATTCAGGCCCGTTGGCAGCCGATCACCTTCGGTGATCACGAAAATACGGATGCGTGGCGAGCCGAGCAAAGGTCGGAGACCTTTGCGGCGCAGCCGATCACCGAAGGTGATCACAAAAAAACCGCGACGCACGGACAACATTTCTGCTGTATTTTTTCATTTATTCAATGGACATTTACATTGGCACGCTCGGTGACTATTTCACCATGCTGTCCCGTTGTAAATGCTTGACCCATCGAACCAGGCATTTGGTTCGCGTCTTGCCTGGCCTGCACTAAACGTGTAGGGCTCTAATGATTAAATCACCGCACATCATACATGCACGTTGCCACGCATATTGCATTCCGTACGCTGTATACCGCATACTACATACTACATACATAACTGGGTCTGTGCACCCGTATGATATCTTTCATGAGAATTTGCATTCCAATTTATAATGTGGAACAATGGCTCTCAATTACACCATATTTTTATATAATACTGCGACATCGAAATGTTTAATTGATATTTCTTGGTCGCTTTGCTCCCGCGAAATATCTGCTGCGCGCTAGTGATCACCTTCGGTGATCATCCTCCGTCGCGGTATAGCCCTTCGCTACGCTCGGTCTATACTCGCTTACTCGGCCCGCTCCGCGGCGTCGCTGCTCGCCCAATACTGTACTGTGTAAAAATTCATCCAGAATAATGTCGCGCTATAGTGTTAGATTGCATTTCTGGATTGTTTTAAGCCGTTCTAAGGGTATCGCGCGATATTATAAAAGATGAGTATGCGGCGAGGTGACGCTCCGGAGGAGTGCGTAGCGAGGTCGAGCACGACGCCCAACGCTACGCTTTTGGGCTAGAGCGGAGACGATTGCCGAAGGCAATCAGCGAAGCAGTCAAGCGTAGCTTGACCTAGCCGAAGCCATTGTTACGAGCGAAGCGCCAACGGCGCGCAGCAAGTAACAAATTGAATTACATATAACGTATGTATAGTTCAATCATGAAGCTCGTAAAAGCTGATTTAAGATGTATTGGGTCCGCATGTTGTGAATATCATTCCGATTATTTCATAATATTCGAGTGTAAAGCATGTAAAATAGATGTTTCCATAAAATATGCTACCTTACTAAAGGCTGAATCATACAATATACGCGATAATGTAGAAAAAAATGTATTTGCCCCATTGATCGCGTATCATAAAGGAATTCATAAAAAAGAAATCACTTATGAAGCCGATGTAAAAGAAAAAAGGAAGGAAATTGTTAGAAAGAAACATGCAAAAGGACAGGGAGGAAGATATGCTCCTAAATTCAGGTCGGGTGATTATATTATGTTAGATTCTTGTAAATGTAAACATTGTGATGGGGACCTAAATATGGGCGGTTGGGCAAATGTAGAGTTATTGAACACGCATCGTTGGAGTAGCGCATATACATCGGCGAAAAAAGCCATTACAAATACTGTTGCCAAGCATTTGATTGCCGGATGTGAAGAATGGAAAAAGACCAATAATGTGAATAGTGATGAGGCCCGCAATAATTCCGAACAATATTTGCGCACCATGGAATTTCTATCAAAACAGGTTGAAATCAAACCAAAACATAAAGAGATACATGGGCCGAAAAGATTGGACAATGTGCTATTTTGGGTAGAAAAAAGCGAATGTGGAGGGTTTTACAAAGCCGGTTGCAATATTTGCAAAGAAGTTCGTTCAAACTATCAAAAATTGAGATATGCCGCAAATACTATGTATGATGATATTATGAAATTTCACTTTAAACGCCGTGGTGTGAAGAGGAGTGTTCTAGATCTCATTACCCCGGCTCATAAAACAATATCAAAGGAAACATGGCATGAGGACAGCGAAGATGGCGCATTTATAGTTAGCGGATTTATTACTCGAATTAACTCGTATAAATGTATTATATGCGGAATAGAATATGAATCGAGTAAAGTCCCGGACACGAGTTTGGTAATTTCACACTTCGGGAAATGTATGATGGTATGTAAAGATAGAAACAATATTAATAGAAATGTGACCATGCACAATGGCAAAAAATCAGGGACCTCATGTGAAGTATTATCTTATCTAGGCACAACCATAGACGCCGAAGACGATAGAGAATATTTCGACGAGGATATTGACGATGAATCAGACGAGGACGACAGTTTCGTGTGAGGAGCGAAGCTCCTCACTTGCTGCGCTCCTAGCGAACCTTCGGTTCACTTCGGTGCTCGCCCATACTGATCTGTATAAGATTGCGTATCAATAGGCTAATTCTCGCTTTGCTCGTCGCCTGATGATTCCAGATCAGTTGGCCGAAGTTGATATTTTTTGTGATCACCTCCGGTGATCGGCTGCGCCGCGGGGTTCTTCGAACCACCGCTCGGCTCGCCCCACACTGATATTGCATAAATGCGGCAATATGTTACATTAACATAAAAAGGCCGTTTGAGCTAATCTAAGACTATTGCGTAGCAATCAAAAAAAAATAGTGATCGGCCGGCCATCAACAGCCAGCAGACATGTATGATTAAGGCGACAAGGAGATTGCGTAGCAATCGACGAGTGTTGGCCGCCAGCTAAACATATCCGTATAATGAATTCAGTGGCGAGCACCGACGTGAGCACCTACGGTGCTCACTAGAGCGCAGCCGATAGTTTGTTGCAAGATAATCATGAGCGAAGCATCGGAGATGCGAGCGTTGATTAATCGCGCAACAAACTATCTTCCCACGGAACGTGTTCCGGATCGTTAGGAATTACTTTTTCATTCGTCTCAGACTTTAAATCTGAAAATGGTTCAATTCCGGTCCATTTCTTTGTATGTGTTGATATGTTCTTCGGAATCCCCCGCATACACTCTTTCACATGACTTAATACTTCATCCTTTGAAGGAATGCTATCATATTCTTGTTTGCAAATTATGCAAGACCAATTATGTTTTTCTGTGTAATATTCAGGATACTCGTCCCAATATCCAGAAGCGGACTTTACAACCATACTTGCGGGGAATATAAAATCTACATAACTGCCGCTTATTCTCGGCAATAATTGATTTAAATGCTCGGATAGTATTTGGCAATATATGCTCGACAATGCTAACCTTTCCTGCTTATATCCTGTTTGCATTCCGCATATTTTGCACGTAGCAATGAATGCCCCCCTACACGGGGTAGATTTCACGTTAAACAAGAAATTGTCATGTTCTATTAATTTGTCATATGATCTTTCCTTATCATATATGTTATTGTTCAATGTTGTTCCTTTGAATCGTTTAGGATATTTTTTATCGTATTCAGAGAAGAATTCTTTCACCATATTTTGGGAAGCGGAGATTAGATCATTGCCCTCTCCATCAAAAGCAAGGCTAGCCATAAATTTATCACATTCGGTCATAATATGCTTGTATATTTTCTTTTCTTTCACCAACCACGAAGGCTCACCATATTTTTGTTCACAATAAGAACAAACAGCCCAATCATAGTCAATTGCAGCTGCATCAATCACATTGGGGAAGTTGGAATGTATTACTTTGTGATCTTCTATAATTTTTTTGCATCTGCTTTCCAGATCTAACGAATCATCATATCTTAGATATACTTCCCCGGTAAAGGGTCCTTCCGGACAATCGGTTTTTTCGAAGTGGAAGGTCCATTTCACCTTACAAACATTGCATGATATTGTACAATACATATCATAATGATTCTTGCAGCAAATTGATCTTTTACACGTGGTTTTTTTGCCAACCCCCACGCCGATGTCGGGGTCATATGGGAATTCTTGTAAAAATGCTTGTTTTTCTCGTCTATTCATTATGAAAAATGGTGGTGGATTCAAATTTGTTGCGAAGCTAGCGCTTCGCTAGGTCGTCGCTTAGCCAAGGGGCAAAGCCCCTTGCCGTTGCTCCTCCCCTGTACTGATCGAACATAATAACGGCTAGTGCTCGCTACGCTTGCCGCCTTAAAGCTTACAGGCCCGCTGGCTGGGACTAGGGGGCCGGATAGCATATTTACGCCCCATTATAATACCGGGGATAGTGTTAGATGGCCTAGAAAGACCGTTTTGAGCTCATTTAGGGGTATTGCCGGATTTATATGGGCCTAAAATTATGGATCGGCCCCTTAGCCCTGGTTAGCAGGCATGTAGGCTCTAAGGCGACGAGTGA
>CAYLXL010000074.1:0-5058 GCA_964387745.1 uncultured Gammaproteobacteria bacterium
GAGACCCAAGCTATTGTGCATTTGAAGGTGGAGCGACTGTTGCTGCTGAAATTAATCCACTGCCTTTTGATAATACTAAGATAACAACACCGGCTTTGTCTTCTCTGACTCTAGGCACGCAGGCGATTACAGCAGATACTGTTGTTTATGGCACGATGACAATTGGTGCTCGCATAAATGGTGGTAAAGTATTTTGTAAAAAAGGTTTAACCGGTACTCTAGGAACTTTGACTCTATCAATGGGCAGTGGTACTACTCAGCCTGTTGTCTGTTTTTCTTATAGCCCTACTACAACTACGGTAGGTGAGTGCTATATTAAAGAATTTAAATCATTGAGTGATTTAGTCCCGGTTGATGCTGATATTACAAATCCTACATTTCTAGTAAATGCAGGTTGGGCAAAACAAGCGTCCTCAACTAAGGATGCAATGTCACCTTGTGGAATACATGGCGGGAGTGTAGTACAAGAAGCAACTGCACCTTTATTTAAAGATAGATTTACACCCAATTCTAATTTAAAAACAGAACCTGCAATTACAGCGACAGGATTAAAATATACCAATCCTAGAGGGTATTCAGTGTTCTATGACACGGGATTTAATGGATATACGTATTTTTGTAAAACTGAAGCTAATCCAAGTATAGTAACCGGTACATTTACAACTACTTCAACAGGGTTTACTGCTGGACCTCCAGTAAATCAAGTGAGATGTTATGCCTATACTTCTGCAACTATAAGCGCTAATGGTCAATGTCTGATCTATGATGTTTTTAGTACACAGTCTACAGATTATACTAGTACTACATACGAATGGTTACCGAGACATGCTAGCTATTGTGTTGATGCCGGTGGAACAGCTGTAAGTACTAAAATTCTAGCACCAGCATTTGATAATACTAAATTTGATTTCATTACGGCTAGTGATACGATTTCGTATACAGATCCAACTTTAGGTCCAGTAATTGTAGGCAAGCTGCCTACTAATACTTATGGTGGTGTATTTTGTAAAAAAGTTACGAATAAAGCAGGGGAGGTAACAACAGCAACAACAGCTGCTAACGTAACTTTTCCAATATTAAATACGACAAATACAACAGGCCCGATTCGTTGTTTTGCTTATACGAATACAAACGGAACAGCTGTTGGTAAGTGTTATATTAAAGATTTCAAGTTGATATCAGATTTAGGAGTCGTAAATTCAATTGTAGCGGATGCTAATGGTTGGTATGAGCAACCAGGTGCTACTAATGCTGGCCCTAGTTATTGCGGCGCTGAAGGCACGCAGGATGTTAAGAATGCAACAGCGCCTTTGTTTGAGAATAGATTCTCAGTTCCAGTATTATCTTCTGGTAGTACAATTAAAACATCAGATATAAAGCAGTCGCTTACTTATACTAGACCAGATGGCACAATTGTTACGATAGGACCTGTAACAACACCTAAGAACAGTTATTTTTGTAACCAAGTTAGTAATAGTAAAGGCAATATATTATACAGAACATGTTTTGCATTTATGGAAGCGAATGGGATTACCGATGGTGAATGCCGGAGTATCACTATAACAACAGATGCGGATATACCAACTACAAGTTTGACTACGTTAAGTAGTCCATGGGAAACAGCTAGTGTTGATTCTTGTATCACTGTAGGTGGCGATACTGTAAAAACAGCAATTAAAGCTGCAGATTTTAATAATACACTGATCAAGCCTACGCCAACTGCAACAGTGCCGACAGCGAAAGATATAGTTAGCGATAAAATAGTTTATACGACGGCAGATAAGGTTGATGTAACTATAGGTTATTTAGCATCAAGTAAGGCTTTTTGTAAGACAGTATTTGGTCCATTACCAAGTTTAACAACAACAACTACATCTGCTGGGACGAACACAGCAACAAGCGGCGTGACTAGATGTATGATGTACACGGCATCGACCAGTACATCTGTTGGCGAATGTTATTATAAAGACTTTAGCTCATTAAAAGATTTAGTAGCTATGTCATCTGGTACAAGTACAAGTACAAGTACAGGTACAAATACAATTACAGATATCAAATCAGCAGGTTCAGGCTGGGTGAATCTACCATCAACCAGCAAAACAACAGGATTATCTTATTGTGCGACAGAAGGCGGTACAACAGTACAAACAGCTTCAGCGCCGTTATTTAATGATAGATTTACGGTGCCAGTATCTTCTGCTGCTGCAATAACTGCATCAGATATGACATCATCACTTGTTTATACAAAAACTGATGGTACAAAAATTACGATAGGTCCGGTAACCACGCCTAGTAATACATATTTTTGTAAACAAGATGCCACTGGCACAAAATGTTATGCGTTTACAGCTGCAAATGGAATTACCGATGGTGAATGCCGAGTTATTAGTTTAACAGATGCAACTATACCAAGCACAAGTTTGACTACATTCAGTAGTCCATGGGCAACAGCTAGTGTTGATTCTTGTATCACTGCAGGTGGCGATACTGTAAGAACAGCAATTAAAGCCAAAGCATTTAATAATACGTTGATAATGCCTGTGCCAACAGCAACAGCACCGACAGCGACATCAATAGCCGATACAAAGATAACCTATAAGACAGCAGATAATGTTGAGATAACTATAGGTCAATTAACATCAGGTAAAGGTTTTTGTAAGACAGTATTTGGGCCGTTACCAAGTCTAACAACAACCACATCTAGTATAACGACCACAGGAACAAGTGGAGTAGCTAGATGTATAATGTACACGCCATCGACAGCTACCTCGGTAGGGGAATGTTATTATAAAGACTTTAGCTCATTAAAAGATTTAGTAGCTATGTCATCTGGTACAAGTACAAGTACAAGTACAGGTACGAACACAATTACAGATATTAAATCAGCAGGTTCAGGCTGGGTGAAGCTACCATCAACCAGCAAAACAACAGGATTATCTTATTGTGCGACAGAAGGTGGCACTACAGTGCAAACAGATTCAGCGCCTGTATTTAATGATAGGTTTACGGTTCCGGTATCTACTGCTGCTTCAATAACTGCTTCAGATATGACATCATCACTTGTTTATACAAAAACTGATGGTACAAAAATTACGATAGGTCCGGTAACCACGCCTAGTAATACATATTTTTGTAAACAAGATGCCACTGGCACAAAATGTTATGCGTTTACAGCTGCAAATGGAATTACCGATGGTGAATGCCGAGTTATTAGTTTAACAGATGCAACTATACCAAGCACAAGTTTGACTACATTCAGTAGTCCATGGGCAACAGCTAGTGTTGATTCTTGTATCACTGCAGGTGGCGATACTGTAAGAACAGCAATTAAAGCCAAAGCATTTAATAATACGTTGATAATGCCTGTGCCAACAGCAACAGCACCGACAGCGACATCAATAGCCGATACAAAGATAACCTATAAGACAGCAGATAATGTTGAGATAACTATAGGTCAATTAACATCAGGTAAAGGTTTTTGTAAGACAGTATTTGGGCCGTTACCAAGCCTAACAACAACTACATCTGGTATAACGACCACAGGAACAAGTGGTGTAGCTAGATGTATAATGTACACGCCATCGACAGCTACATCTGTTGGCGAATGTTATTATAAAGACTTTAGTTCACTGGCAAGTTTAACTAGCGTTACTGATGTTAAAGCAACAGGCTCAGGCTGGGTGAAGTTACCATCTACGAGCAAGACAGCATTATCGTATTGTTCTTCAGAAGGCGGTACAACAGTACAAACAGCTTCAGCGCCGTTATTTAATGATAGATTTACGGTGCCAGTATCTTCTGCTGCTGCAATAACTGCATCAGATATGACATCATCACTTGTTTATACAAAAACTGATGGTACAAAAATTACGATAGGTCCGGTAACCACGCCTAGTAATACATATTTTTGTAAACAAGATGCCACTGGCACAAAATGTTATGCGTTTACAGCTGCAAATGGAATTACCGATGGTGAATGCCGAGTTATTAGTTTAACAGATGCAACTATACCAAGCACAAGTTTGACTACATTCAGTAGTCCATGGGTATCAGCAACTAGTGTTAATGATTGTATTACTGCAGGCGGTGATACTGTAAAAACAGCAATTAAAGCTGCGGATTTTAATAATACACTGATTAAGCCTACGCCAACCGCAACAGTGCCGACAGCGAAAGATATAGTTAGCGATAAAATAGTTTATACGACGGCAGATAAGGTTGATACAACTATAGGTTATTTAGCATCAAGTAAGGCTTTTTGTAAGACAGTATTTGGGCCATTACCAAATTTAACAACTACTAACACATCTGCTATAACAACTACAGGAGCAAGCGGTGTGGCTAGATGTATGATGTATACGCCATCGACAGCTACATCGGTAGGGGAATGTTATTATAAAGACTTTAGTTCATTGGTAAGTTTAACTAGCGTGACTGATATCAAATCAGCAGGTTCAGGGTGGGTGAAGCTACCGTCATCGACAAAAGATGTATTGTCTTATTGTGCAACAGAAGGTGGCACAGAGGTTAATAAACAAACAGCGCCATTATTTAAAGACAGATTCACGACCATATCGAATACTGTACCATTAATTATGTTAAAAGAAGTTAAGTATTTGTTCCCGGGGGAGTCTAACTCAACCGTTATAGCGCCAGCAACTACAGGTTATAAATATTTCTGTAAGCTTATAGGAGAAGATGTGACCTGTGCTGCCTTTAAAGAAGCAGAAGGTGTTTCAAATGGTGATTGCCGTGTGTTAAAAATGACTTCGACTACAGTACCGGCTACTGCTAGTTCACCATTGACACCGACATGGACAAAAGATTTTAATTATTGTGCAAATGCAGGTGATAAAGACTTAAAAGATTCGCTAATAGCAAAATTATTTGATAATAGAAATATTCTGCCAGCAGTCTTAACAGCGGCGCCAACAACAGCACCAATAGCTGATAAGATAATATACAAAGTACCAGATGGCCCAGAGATAATTGTAGGTCAATTAGTAAATGGTAAAGGCTTCTGTAAGACAGTGTCAGGTGCTCTATCAGCAACTGTTA
>CAYLXL010000075.1:0-4895 GCA_964387745.1 uncultured Gammaproteobacteria bacterium
CCGTCAGGGAGCGTTCACTGAAAGTTCAGTTAAATATTTTATAGAATACTTAGACAATGCTTCGGCGAACGCTCCCTGACGGTCGCGGCTCTGATATGAACTGTAACATATCAATATTATGTCAAGTTATTCAGCAATTTTACCTTTCAGATTTGGCGGCACTGCAGAAACATTCAAATCACCACTTAAGTTATCTGCCGCAGGCACCGGATAAAGAGGCTGTCTCTCAAGGTTACTAGCAATGTATTTAGGCACATTTATATCTTTAGTCACTTGCGCTGCCTGGTAATTATTAGGATTAGTATCAAAATCTGATTTAGCTGTAGTCGACTTATATGCTGAACACCCTGAAAGCATCAACGCTGTCAGTATTAAACTTGCTTTGTATTTCATGGTTCTTCCTAATTTATATACTGTTTATTTAAACATACCTGCTTGCCCAAGGGCTGCGATGACAGTCTCATGGAATTTAGATTCCAGAGGTAACAGGGGTAAACGGCACTGTGGCGAGCTAATTAATCCCATATAATACATCGCCCACTTAATCGGCATTGGGTTAGCGCTCACGAATAAATCTTTGTGAAGCTTTAATAATTTATTATTCAACTGCTCACACTTCTGCCACTCACCAGACTTAGCTAATTGACATACCTCTGCAAGCACTTTCGGTGCAATATTAGCCGTCACTGAAATTGTACCATGGCCACCTGCTTTTAATAAATTTAGATAAGTCTCATCATCTCCACTTAAAAGCTTAAAGTCCTGCGGACAAAGAGCTGTTAATTGATTAATCCTGTCTTGACTACCAACAGCCTCTTTTAAACCAATAATGTTTTTAATTTTAGCTAACTCCGCCACCGTTTCTGGCTGCATATCACAAGCAGTACGGCCAGGGACATTATATAGAATCATAGGTAACTCTACAGCACCAGCTACAGCACTGTAATGAGCAATCAAGCCCTGCTGACTAGGTTTATTATAATAAGGCGTTACCACTAGGGCGGCATCAGCGCCAAGCCTTGCGGCCTCTGCTGTTAACCTTATAGCCTCTTTTGTGTCATTGTGCCCCGTTCCTACTACAACCGGCATAGCGCCAGCTACACGCTGCACCACTCGATTAATAATAATCTCCCGCTCACTACTATTAATTGTCGCCGCCTCACCTGTTGTTCCAAGCACTACTAGTCCATTAGTTTCGCTCTGAATATGCAGGTCAACTAACCTATCCAGATCCGCAAAATGGACTCCCCCCTGATCATCCATTGGGGTAATTAACGCTACCAGGCTACCCTCTATTAAACTCATTATTACAGCCTCCTGTCAAAAAATAACTTATTGAAAAATATTTTTTATCATTAAAATCAAGTTCTTATATTTGAAAATAAGTTAAGACTTTAAGATTTATTCACATTAAAACTCTGTACAATAGACAAAAATAGTGTAGAATTTATCTATCCAAATCGGTCTAGCGAGACGTATTTTTAAAGAATTTTCGGGACAGTTGTATCTATGTCTGTATCAATGTCTATAGCAACTAATATAACAAATCCTCCTAAAATACAAAATCTCATTATTAGTATTATCGGAAGTGATCAATTTACCAGCTTACTCCCTCTATTTAAACTAATAAATGATTTTAACGGGAATGTAACTAATAGCAAAATTAGCCAATTTGGCAGTCATTTTGTTGGCTCATTTCTTATAGAAGGTCATTGGGACACTATTACCAAAATTGAACAATCTCTTGGCCAATTCGAATCTAGTTTAAAATTGAAAATCCACAGTCAAAGAAGCTATCCTGAAGATTACAGCTCATCGGCTAATGATGCTAAATACAAAGACACCGAAGAACTTAGTTATCTTCCGTATAGAATTTCTATCAATAATCTTGATGAACCAGGGTTGTTACAAAAAATTACTGAGTTCTTTGTTTTACAGGAAATCACAATTCAAGACTTAGCCGCTCGTTCTTACACAGCTGAGTATGGCGCAGAGCTAGCTGAGATAGATATCAAAATAAAAGTGCCAAGTGATATTCATATTCCAAGTTTAAGAGAACAGTTTGATGTGCTCTGTTACAATGAAAATCTAGATGCTTCACTCACTCCACATAAAGCTATTTAAATTAAAAAAATAAAAAATATTTAATTTAAGCATAAAAAATTTAAAAATACTCATCGCCAAAAAAATTTATCGCCTATACTTAAAATTGTAGATACAATTTAGAGGGGCATACACATGACAAGAACCCGGTTAAGTTCTTCTTCTAACCACTCAGCAGTAACAATTCCACTTCCTAATCAAAAAAAATTATTTGTTCTCGACACCAACGTCCTCATGCATGATCCAGCTTCAATCTTTAAGTTTCAAGAACATGATATTTATTTACCGATGTTAGTGATCGAAGAATTAGACAACAACAAAAATGGTCTGACTGAACAAGCAAGAAACGTCCGTCAAATTACAAGATTTCTTGATGAATTAATTACTCAAGCAAGCCAAAGTGATCTGGCTAATGGTTTGATCATGCAGGCATTCAATAAAAATGATATAGAAAATGAAAATAAACCAACTGGTCGTTTATTTTTACAAGTACAAGATTTATTACACACCTTACCTACTTCGTTACCTGGTAAAAAAGCTGATAATTCTATTTTGATGACTGCGCATGCGTTGCAACAACAGCAACCAAATAGAACTGTAATTTTAGTTTCGAAAGATATTAATCTTAGAATCAAAGCTGCTCTATTGGGAATTCATGCTGAAGATTATTATAACGATAAAGTTTTAGATAGCCTTGATTTATTGTACAGCGGCATCCATGAACTCACCCCTGAATTCTGGGAAACTCACGGTAAAGAAATGACTTCTTGGAATGAAAAAGGTCAAACTTATTATCGTGTAAGTGGCCCTATGGTAAAAACATGGTTACCTAATCAATGTTTAGTCAGTCGTAGCGAACCAAACTTTCAAGCTCTTGTAAAAAAAATTGAAGGCGACACAGCAACTATTCAGTATCTGAAAGATTATACTACACCGCACAGCACAGTGTGGGGAATAAGAGCAAAAAATTTAGAACAAAATTTTGCTTTAAACTTATTAATGAATCCTGATATAGATTTTGTCACCATACATGGCACAGCTGGTACAGGCAAAACTTTATTAACACTTGCGGCCGGCTTGGCACAAGTGTTAGAAAATAACACTTATAGTGAAATCATTATGACGAGAGCCACCGTTCCGGTTGGTGATGACATTGGTTTTTTACCTGGCACGGAAGAAGAAAAAATGACCCCATGGATGGGTGCATTGATGGATAACCTTGAGGTACTACATCAGTCTGAAAACAATTCTGACTGGGAACGCAATGCCACACATGATTTATTATGTAATAAAATTAAAATACGCTCATTAAGCTTTATGCGCGGCCGTACTTTTATTAATAAATATATTATTATTGATGAAGCACAAAATCTTTCGACCAAACAAATGCAAACTTTAATCACACGCGCAGGCCCTAATACCAAAATAGTATGCTTAGGTAATCTAGTGCAAATTGATACGCCTTATTTAACTGAAACTTCTTGCGGCTTAACTTATGTTGTCGACAGCTTTAAATCGTGGGAGCACAGTGGTCATATAACTCTTACGAAAGGCGAACGATCAAGATTGGCAGATTTTGCGGCTGAGGCGTTTTAACTACAAATATAACTTTAGGCATGCTGTCATCAATCTGACCTCATGCCTATTACCTTCCTAATAAGCAAACCACGTACAGTGCATCAACTCCTCATCGATTTGCCCGGAAAATAATTAGCCAGTTTCAATTCAATATTCTTTAAATTCTAACTAGAAAAGAAATTCTCTAGGTAAAACAATTAGCACTGAGATATCGTAACTTATCACTTTAGCAATCTTTGAAAGTATAGTTTATCGATTCATCACCTTTACCTGCACTCCAAATATTTCTTTGTCCATCCGATACCATAACTGAGCCAGCAGTATCAACAACCTGCATATAATAAGCGCCAGATCCATTTGTATTAGTTGCCCACACGGGATTATTATTTCCGTCTTTGTAAATCACTAAGTTGCCATCATCTTGCATGATTAAAGTGCTATTAGGGTTTTGTCCAAAATTATGTTTCATATTACACCAAATGAATTTTTCACCATTATTAGTATCACTAGCTTGATAAAAACATAAATTTCCATCTTTTTGAAATTTTAATTTATATTTTTTTTTAGTTGAACATATATACTGGCCTAGTTTAATTGATTGCCTTTTTTGTAATTCATTAGTTGGATGTTTTTTAGGTGGTATAATTGGCGTCCCTACTGAACAATGTTTTGCATATTCTTTTGTACCTAATGGATCACGTTTTTTACCAAACCAACCAGTTATACTTCTAGTTACGTCCTTTATGGAATTAACTGCAGTTTGGCTATCACTTAAAGGCATACCATTTTCTATTTCTGTTGTCTTCAAATTACCAGGACAGCTATCATCGCCACTACACATATAAAAAGTCTTACCACAATCCTCTCTACGCAGACCCTTAAAAGGCCTATCTGTACACCCTTTTGATGTACTGTAACCAGGGTCATTATCATCTCTCATATAATTTGGGTCACAGACATATTTTGAGTCCTTATACGTTGCAGCATAAGCTTCTGATTTTGGAATTATGAAAACTATTGAAACCATAGAAACTATTGTCAGAATTTTAGTGTTATACATATTCATGTCTCTCCAGGATGCTTATTAACGTTTACCTAATTAATATTAATATAGTTGTATTAACTTGTAATTTCTATTAATTTTACATTAATCTTACTGTGCGAGTTGAATCATATTAAATCACACTTTGGCAAAAAATAATGAGGCAAAAACA
>CAYLXL010000076.1:0-4838 GCA_964387745.1 uncultured Gammaproteobacteria bacterium
ACAATATATTTTATTGGCTTAGGCTTGGATAGCCGTGGATAACCGGATGCTTACAATTATGTTAAAAATCTTAAAAATAATTACTATAAAAATACTAATAGCGTTCTCTGTTTCTCAGATAACCTATGCAACGATCAGCAATAATACGATTATTGTAGATGAAGACAATACCGATATGAATACAGTCAATTTTCACAACAATAAATATTCATTCAAATTAATTGAAGACAAGGAAGAATTAAAAATACTGGCGGAAATTTTCTCTGCCGATAATGCAAAAACTCATAGTAGTTACATTGCTTTAAAAAAATTAATCCCTGCTATATATGATTATCATAACTTTGACTTGGGTGAATCCAATAATTATTTATATATTTTAGTGCATTCTTATAGTCATGATATTGAAACAAAACACAATATATTGTTCAGATCAAACAACGGAATTCATTGGAAATTGATTAAACATTTTCCATCAAAATGGCATCTCGGCCATATGACCGTTAACAACAATATAATTAGTATTGGATGTGCTAACTGTTCAAATAATAAACCATCCTATGTGGTATCAACTAATAGCGGTAAAACTTGGCAACAACATAAAAGGCCGAAATTAAATTCAGAATGGATGGACGACAATAGTTATATAATAAATAACAGATTATTTGTAACTACTTATTTGTGGAATGGTGATTCTCCAGGATTACTATCTATAGATACTACACAAAAAAATCCCGTATGGAAAAATCATTCCAGCACATTTATTCCTCTTACTAAAGAAAAAGACAATAGCGATATTATGTATTTTCTAGAAACAATAAATAATATTTACATTGAATCTAAAAATATAGTCATAAAAACAACCTATTTACATGTGAAAGATTCTGACGATTTAGCCACCAATTGTGTTCGTACGGACGTTTTATGGACAAGTAGCGATAATGGCAAGTCTTGGACAATGGCTGGAAGTGATTTTAAGCCTTACGAATAGAGTAAAATCAATTTGTTCCGTTACCTACCTTTCTCCTTTTCTCTCAGCATAGCGTAATACTCATTAAAGTTATCCATGCCGCTTGGATTTGGATTTTCTCCGGATATCATCTTTTTTAAATAGCTCTTATAATCAGCTACTGCCTCGATCCAAGTAGCATCACGTTTCAATCGTTCGGCTGCTGTAACTTTCTTTCTAAATAGCCATCGCACACCAGCACAAATATTAGCAGATGGATCTAAGTAATTAGATTTGCTAACACGTATGAAATGATCTTTCAATTCTCCATTAAGATCTTGTAAATAGGTGATAGTATCTGGCATTAATTGCATCAAACCAATAGCCTGGCTTTTGCCTTTAGGTTCTATATCAAAACTAGATTCACTCGCAATTAATGCTTTTACTAAATTTGGATCTAGTGGCTCCTTAAAGTTAAAAATATCATTCCAATAATGCACCCAACCACGAATAAAAATGTCATATTTATCAGCATGTTCAAATTTTAAAGCATTGGCTGTTGGCAACCCAGTTAACTCTGCAAAATATTTACCGCTAATATAAGAAATTTCATCGAAAGATAATAAATCTTTTACTATAACCTCCCCTTTTGGCCTGATCTTTCTAGTTGGATTAGTGGCACAATGAGAATGTACAGTGCTAACAGAGCCATGGGGATGCTCTTTACTGGGAGGGTTATGTCTTAAATATTCCTTTACAAAATGTTTACCCACAGGACAAAGGCGCCAAGGATGGACTTTTTGATCTTGATTATCTGACATATTAGATGGAATACTCATATTTAATACCAACCCCTGGTTAAATTTGGTAGCAATACTATCACTTAGAGTATATCAATGTCAAAAATCTTGAGCCGCCTAAGAAACCAAGTCACAACGTAAGGTCAGTCATGACAAATGCCTGAGGAACCAGGAACAAATTGAAAACAAATTTTAACGATATTATTAATTAGCTAAACCTGTCTCTAATTGATCCAACACACTAGGTCTCTTTGTATAAGTTAGTAGTCTTGTATATTTTCTATATCCAAAACCTTCTTCATTTCATGGTCAAAATCGCTTTCATAGAACTTATCTCTTTCTTTTTTATAAAGTTCATACTCCTTCATTGCTAGTGCTTGCGCAACTTCGTGGCTTATTTTCCCAGCATCAGTTAGTATTTCACGCTCAGTAAATTTCAAGAAAGCATCCAATTTTAATGCCCAGTCTTTCATATACATCATAATGCCACGTTCAGCCTGCATCTCTGCAAAATCAAGATACATCGTTACAATTCTATTTAAGTGATCAAGTTCTTTTTCATTTAGATAATTTTTTGCAATCACAACATCGGTCTCGCGTATGTAACTATTTGGAGAGTTTTTCCAAACAGTAAGCCCCATATTTGGCTTGGTACTATCTGCTCTCTGCTGAATAATCTCTGCAGCAGTTTTGCCTGTTATGGCAAAATGTAGTTTATTCTGTACTGTTGCAAAAAACATCTTGGTAACACCGCTATCTTTAGAATAGTCTGCACTACATTGTGCATATATATCCGTAATCTTTTGATACATGCGCCTTTCACTCGAGCGAATATCTCGGATGCGAGCAAGCTGTTCCTCAAAATAATCTTTGCCAAAAATGCTGCGCGGATTTTTAAGGCGCTCATCATCCATGGTAAAACCCTTGATAATGTATTCCTTTAATCTTTCAGTCGCCCAAATACGAAAATGTGTTGCTTGAGAACTATTTACACGATATCCAACAGATAAAATTGCATCGAGATTATAAAATTCAACCGCCCTTGTGATCTGTCTTTTTCCCTCAGTTTGAACACGTGCAATTTTTGCACTTGTTGAATCTTTGCTCAATTCACCATCAGAATAGATATTTTGCAGATGCTTTGTTACAACCGTTCTATCAACTCCAAAAAGCTCACCAATTCTTGCTTGAGTAAGCCAAATGTTTTCATTACGTACAAACACCTCCACTTTTACTTTACCATTTGCAGTCGTGTAGAGAAGAAATTCGCTGAAACTATTATTAGAAATAATATCTGAATTATTTTTTTTCATAGCTTTTTTTCCACCTATAATCTTTCTACCTAACTTAAATAATGTGTTTTTTAACACGTTCCAGTATACCACATCAAATACTAAAGCAGTAAAGCTAGCGTAGTAGCAATTTTTAAAGCATTATCAATTTCAATCCAAAAAGTTTGAAATTTGTCCCACTCGGGCATAGGCGTCAACTTTAATGTTGGTTGGCTTTAATTTCATATCAAAGCCTCCAACAGCTAGAAAATTGTTCGCCTTTTCTTTCTTTTATATTGAGAAATATGAAGTCAGAAAGTATCTACATAAGTTACAAAATAACATGCTCAGTACAATAGATCATAAGTGACAATAAAATATTACCTATTTACTAGCTCTCGAATCACATTAGGATCATTTTGAATACATTTTAAATAAGCACGACTAATTGTATCTGGATCTCTTTGATGCTGTTCCCATTTACGTAATGTTTCAATATTAATATGATATATTATTGAAAATTGCTTTTGTGTAAGCTTAAGAGTTTTACGTAATTTACCAACATCAGGCGAAGCCTCTAGAGTAACCATACCTTTCTTTTGCGCTTCTTTTACGGCCTTAATTAATTCTTTACCTATATCTTTCATAATAATCTCCTAACCTAACAATTCACCAATCAGCTTGTTCAACTCCACTAAATCCTTTTTATCTATATCTTCTTGATCTGCTTTTTTATATAGCAGTAGTAACAAAACTATCTGCCTACCATCATAATAGTAAATAATTCTAACTCCACCTCGTTTACCGCCACCTTTACCTGTAGCCCATCTTATCTTCCTAATACCTTCTCCACCTGGTATCAATGAGCCGTCATAAGGATTTGCCGTCAATTCATCAACCAGGCCCTGCAATGCTTCTTCAGTCATTGCTTTTTTAGCTAATTTCAGAAACTTAGGCGTCGCCTGAATATTTACCATCTTTAACCCTTATAAATATAATAGCACATAGTACCACTAGTACCAAGTCCTACTTTTAGCCTATATTTTGTGATTTATCAATTAGTTAATACAGATTAAACAATTTATCATGAAAACTTTAGAGTTTCAAACGGCTAATTAGCTATTAGTCTTGAAATGTGAGGTAAATATGGTTACTTCAGAAAATCCTTGCTTTCCATATAAACCAGAAAGTATAATGCCATGCATAATTACCGTAGCTGTAACTTATAAATGATTGCCATATGGTATGGTGTTATAGCAACGATAATTAAGGCCTTTTTTAATAAAACTTAACGGAGATGTTATGAAACTAAAAATTATGATCGCTGTAATATTGAGCGTTTTCTTAGCAACAAGTGCATTTGCTGGTACAGAAGATTGGCAAGGTTCATACTCTATCGAACTTCCAGATGGCAACACTACAACTATTATTCATACACCAACTTTCGTCCAGTTTACTTTTATGCGCGCTGGAAAATGCATTAATTTGTCAAAAGGCAGTAATATGAATGGCCTAATACTTAAACAAGATGTTGAGCTTTGTGTAGCATCAAATATTGACGAATTTACAAATGAAGCAGAAAAAGTCGGTACTATTATAGACAAAAATATTATACCAGGCTCTACATATACTTATTAAAAAATATAAGTGATCATGGGGTCAGGCGTAAAAATTAACCACTACAGTTGAACCATGATTTAG
The DNA here is from genome assembly GCA_964387745.1 of uncultured Gammaproteobacteria bacterium. GTDB lineage: Bacteria > Pseudomonadota > Gammaproteobacteria > JAGOUU01 > JAGOUU01 > JAGOUU01. The sequence goes on from CAYLXL010000076.1 coordinate 4,719, forward strand.
CCTACAAAAAATTGGTATGCGTTCACCGTATAGGAATCGCCGCCCCTGTCATCCCGAGCTTTTGCCTTCTTATTACCCATAAGTTTTTGTTGAACTGGTTTAACTGATTGATATATTATG
>CAYLXL010000077.1:0-4838 GCA_964387745.1 uncultured Gammaproteobacteria bacterium
ACAACATATTTCTTTTCCAAAATTGTCTTGCTTCGGACATATTCCTTCCATAATTTCCAAAAAATTTGAGCCATAATTATTACCAATAAAAATGGAGCAATTGCAAGAGCGTATTGAACCGCATGTGGCAATAGATTGGTTTGGAGCAGACTTAGAGTTGATTCCACCGGACTATCAATTGGCATAAATGAATTATACCACACTAGTTTACACAAACGAAAATCACCCAATGGGTGATTTTCGTTTAAGCTTTTGCTTTTTCTCCTATTGGAGTATATTTGCCGTCTTTGTCTCTCTTGAAATATTTTGGATTCTGAAGATTGACAATAATAGTGTTTTCTTTGACGTATCTTTCTTTCATAACCTTGTCGATAACCTCTTCTTTTGACATTGGACCATTCTTTGAAAGTACAGTCTTGATGACATCTCTTACGACTCCTGGAGCATAACCCCATTCTGCGAGAGCATACAATCCACGACCGACTAGGACGAAACGAGAGTCCTTGATAAGTTCATTGTGAGTCGTTGCAACGTGAGCTTTTTTGTTGAACATCGTTCCGATCTGTTTTGCAACTTCACGGAAGTGTATAGGAGAACCATGTTTGCGAATAACCAAGAATGCATAATCACGCATACCTTTGGTCTTGATGTTTGGAGAAGCAGAAACTCCCCAATCACCTAGTGGATTCTTGCCGATAGACTTTGAGATTTGCAACCAACGTTTGACCACTTCCTGATTTTTGTATTTTTCTGAAACATCTTCGAGGTGACCTAGGAACTTACCGACCATCTCTGATTCTGGAAGTAGATCTTCATTTTTGAGATTTGTATAAAGTTTCTTTAGAGCTTCTTCTACCTTCTTTGCCAAAACTTCATTGACATGCCAGCGATGACGGAATTCATCATCTTCTTTGAATTTGCGGAATGGCTCACCAACCACTAGCAAGAAGTAGACGTGGTTTTGGAGACTCTTGTCTTTTGAGACGTGACCGAGGAAGTCATCTTCGACGACGATACCACCTAGAGAATGAAGGAGAGTCTCAATCTCTGCAAAAACGGCTTTTTCCTTTGTATAATCATCAGATTTGCGGATATTTGTGAGAGCGTAGTTCTCGATCTGACGGACACGTTCGCGAGTGATGCCATAGATCTTGCCTATAGCGTCCAATGTCATACGGTTAACATCCTTACCAAGACCATAGCGATAAACGATCACTTCTCGAGCACGATCAGGAAGAGACGATAATAGTCTCTTTACGGTTTGCTTTGGTTTGAATGAAATGGTAGGTGTTGCCATATGTGTTAATTAATAATTAAATGATGTATATGTTTTATCATCTTATCGTATTAAAGTCAAGAAACCACAATATTGACCAATCTTTTTGGTACAACAATGACTTTTACGATAGACTTCCCTTCCAACCACTTCTTTACATCCTCATTTTCTTTTGCCATTTTCTCTAGGGTTTGATTGTCACTATTTGCAGGAGCTACAAATGAACCACGAACTTTGCCGTTAATCTGGATCATAATAGTTACCTCATCATCGACGATCAGGGTCGGATCATACTTTGGCCAAGGCGATATGTGGACTGATTTTTTGTTTCCTAAGTTTGTCCAGATTTCTTCTGTGAAATGTGGCGCAAACGGTGCTACCAATTGCAAGATCTTTTCGTACTGATTTTTCGATAATGTCTCGCATTTCTCTATTTCATTTACAGCTATCATAAGTCCACTTATTGCCGTATTGAAACGCATTGTTTGTATGTCTTCGGTAACCTTCTTTATTGCTTTATGAATTATCTTTTCTGTTTTGCTGTTCTCTATCGAGTTCGGAACATTTGAGGACTTTTTAACAACTTTTTCATTGAGTTTCCAGATCTTTTCGATGAATCTTCTCACTCCACTAATACTAGCAGTACTCCATGCGATCTCTTGATCAAATGGACCCATGAACATTTCGTAAAGTCTTAGAGAATCTGCTCCATAATTTTTGACTATTTCATCTGGATTGACTACATTGCCAAATCTCTTGGACATCTTCCTGCCGTCTTCACCCATGATGAGACCGACATGTTGAAGCTTGATGAATGGTTCGGTAGTCGAAACTACTCCAATGTCATACAAGAATTTATGCCAGAAACGAGCATAAATAAGGTGACGAGTTGCATGTTCAGCACCACCGACATAGACATCGACTGGTGACCAATATTTTTCTTTTTTATTATCTACAAGTACTTTGGAATTTTTTGGATCCATGTAGCGCAAATAGTACCAAGATGAACCTGCCCACTGAGGCATGGTATTGGTCTCTCTCTTGGCTTTGCCTTTGCAGACTGGACACTTCACATTGACCCATTTATCTATAGATGCAAGAGGTGACTCACCTGTACCTGTTGGTTCATAGGATTTGACCCGAGGTAATGTGACCGGCAGATCTTTGATCGGCACAGGCACAATGCCATTTGACTCTGGTCGGATGAGCTTGCAATTTTCACAATGAATGACTGGTATTGGCTCACCCCAATATCGCTGACTAGAAAATATCCAGTCGCGAAGTTTGTATTTTGTAACCCACTTACCGCCGACAAATTGAGTAATTTCTTTTTTTACTTCTTCGGAGTTTTTGTTGTTGAATTTGTTAGAACCATTAAGTAATCCGATCCCGTCATAGAAATAACTTTTATTGAAAAACTTCCACGCCTGTTTTATATCATCTCTATTCAAAGTACTCTCAATTTCATCCTTTTTAAACCATGCGATATCGTGAAGTATTTTTTCTTCATCACTCATTTCAACATGGGTATCTTTTTCAAGTTCAAAATATGCAACTTCAAAATGGGCGAAGCGATTGCAATTTTTTACTTCATGAAAGAATTGCGAATGAATTCGACCTAGATTTTTTATAAATTTAATTTTCTGAAAACCTGTTTCTTCTTTTATTTCTCTAATGCCGGCATTTTCAATAGATTCATCGTCTTCAATTCCACCAACAATAAATCCTTTCCAACCATTTTTCTTGTATAGTGACAACAAATACTCATCTTTTTCCCAATGCTTGATGATACAGACAACTGCACGTCTCTCTACCATTGGTAAGTCTTTCTTTATAGCATCAGTGCCGTCCGTTCGAATAATCAAAGGTTCAATAACGTTTTTTATTGCTAGACCATACTTCTTGGCAAACTCCCAATCCCTATCATCATGCGCCGGCACTGCCATAACTGCACCCGTACCATAATCTGGCAAGACATAATCAGCAATCCAAAGTGGCACTTCTTCATTGTTTGCTGGATTTATAACCTTGATACCCTTGAGCTCTACGCCTGTCTTTTCTTTCTTGGCATCAGTGCGATCTATCTCACTAATATTTTTTACTTTCTTTATATATTCTTCTACCTCACTTTTATTTTCTACAATATTCAAAAACTCATTTACCAATTTGTGTTCTGGAGCAAGGACAACATAAGTAACCCCGAATAATGTATCGGGCCGTGTAGTGAATACTTCGACTTCGTCTTCTCCCTTTACCTCCTCCCTTTTAGCTTTTACCTTGAATGTAATCAACGAACCTTCGCTTTTACCTATCCAATTTTTCTGCAAAATTTTTATCGATTCTGGCCAGTCGAGAACAGGTTTTGCTTCTGAAATATATTTTGCTGACTCTCCAACAAACATAGACCACATATACTTCTGTGCCTCAGGTGTAATAAATGATTTTACTTCATCTTTATTAACCCAGACAACTTCGTGATTTGATTTCTCATTTTCTGAAATCTCTTCTTTTTCACCATCCTTTAGCTCTAAATACAAGACATCAAAATGAGCAAATCGATTTTCATTTTTTGGTACATGGAAAAACTTTGAATTGACTCTTCCTAAATTCTTTACAAATTTAATATTCTTATACCCAGTCTCTTCGTTTATTTCAGTTAGTGCTGCCTGTTCAACACTTTGACCCGCCTCAACACCACCTGTAATAAAAGTCTTCCAAGGAACTTTCTTCCAAACTAAACCAATATATTTATCTTCTGACCAATGTTTAACGATTGCAGTAATTGCCTTTCTCTCCACGAAAGGCAAATCCAATCTAATTTTCCCAGGCTCCACCATTTGCATAAAACATGGACCATCGGTAGAGCCGGTTTCTATTAAAGTTTTATTTGAATCTCTCAAATCAAGATCTGCCAAAAGTCTCTCTGCATAATCGGTAATTTTCAAAACCCATTGACGCATAGGTTTCTTTTCGACGACAGTACCGCAACGCTCACAACGACCATCTTCAACATCTTCATTTGCCAATCCAGTCTTGCATGATGGACACCAATTGATCGGCTCGTAGGATTCATAAGCCAAACCTTTTTCCAATAATTTCAAAAAGATCCATTGCGTCCATTTGTAATATTTTGGATCAGTAGTATTGACCTCGCGTGACCAATCATAGTCAAAGCCAAGTATTTCTAATTGCTTTTTGTAACGAGCGACATTCTTTTTGACCGAATCAGCTGGATTGGTCTTGGTCTTCAAAGCGTAATTTTCTGCTGGCAAACCAAAAGCGTCAAATCCCATAGGGTGCAGGACCGAATGACCATTCATACGCTTGTAACGAGAAATGACGTCGGTGGCTATATAACCCTTTGGATGACCGACATGTAAACCCTCACCAGATGGATACGGGAACATGTCTAGAACATAAAATTTATCTTTTTTACCACCCTCTTTGGATTGATAGATTTTGGACTTCTGCCACTTCTTTTGCCATTTGGTTTCGATAGAGGCGGGGTTGTATTGTTTAATTTTGACGCTGTGTGCCCTAGCTTTTGTAGGCTTAGATTTTG
>CAYLXL010000078.1:0-4586 GCA_964387745.1 uncultured Gammaproteobacteria bacterium
GCGAGATACAGAAACCATGAGAGGTAGGAGGTCCAGAGGAATGCGATGGTAAATAGCAGATAATAAATGGTAAATAGATTGTTCTTGGAGTTGTTGAGTCTTCTGTAGAAATAATAGATGGCGGCGGTGACAAAAAAGGTCGTGATGCCATAAGTCCTCCCCTCTTGAGAATAGTAGATTAAGAGCGGATTAGTGGCAGCGAGTAATCCTGCGAGATACATCACTTTTTTGCCCCCAAAGACTTCTCCAATCTTAGCTACAAAATAGACAGTGCCTAGCCCTGCGAGGAGTGATGGAGCACGAAGAGATACTTCGCTGTAGCCGGCTATACTGGTCCAGAGCCAGCCTATCAAGTGATAGAGAGGAGGCTGAAAGTCAGCAAGAGCATATGTCAGCAGAGGCCCCATACGTCCCATTAGGGCGAGCGCCTGGATTGCCTCGTCTAGCCAGAGTGATTGGCTGAGTAAAAATAGCCTTAAAATTAGTGCGAGTCCTAGGATATAAACCATACTATTTACTCAGTTTACCAGTAGTTAGCATCTCTAGAATACCAACAAATCTGCCGAGATCATAGACAATTTTGAAGGGGATAAAGTAATAATTGTGATGATTAATTGCTTTTAAAATACCAATAATCAATGAGAGGGGGAGCGAGGTCCGAAGGATTGCATAGATAGAGCCAATTATCCCGTATTTATATGGTCTCTTGGCAGCCCAGCGAGCCTGCTTATAAATTGCTGTGAAAGAATCAGGGTTTTTGTGGTAGCAGGTTGCACGAGTTTTTTGTGGCCTGACACCTAGCTTGTTAAAGAGACTCCAAGTATCGGTATAGCCGATATCATCAAACCCACCCACCCGATCAAATTCTTTTTTTAGGATCGCGCGATAGTCTGTACCGGGTGTAACATCTGCTTGAGCTGGGAAACGCAACTGATCGGCCCACCCTTCTTGGATATTCCAACACCTAGCTAGAGGGTTTTCCCAGTTGGCGACTCTTTCGTTTATGGTGTAGGTTCCTATACTATTGCCGTTTAGGATCGGCTTGACCAAATCTTCTACATAACCCTTATCAAAACTCATGTCAGCATCGACAAACAATAGAATGCTAGTGCTAGCTTTTTTGGCCCCTAGGTTACGAGCATGAGCTGGTCCCAGATGTTTTTGGGAAAGGTAAATGACGCCAGGGAAATTTTTAAGAATGTCTTTTGTTTGATCTGTACTACCATCGTCTACGACTATCATCTCGATATCGACGGTCTGAGTAAGGAGCGAGGTGATAGCTAGGACAATAGTCTGCTCACTATTGTAAGTAGCAAGGATAGCAGAAGCGATAGGTTTGTTATTTGACGAGGTCATAGAGTTCTTTTTCTAAGAGCTTAGAAACTACTTTGATATTGTATCTCGATAGCTGTGGTCCATAGTCAATGCGGCCATTACTAATGGCTCTTAGTACTGCGCTGCCTACCTCGTCTGGACGATGTGGATTAACAAAAAATCCTGAGCTACCAATGATCTCTCTCCTCACTGGGTCATCGGTCGCGACTATTGGTAGACCTGCCGCCATAGCTTCGATGTAGACGTTTCCAAAGGCCTCTCTCGGGTCAGGTGTAAAGCAAAACACGTCACAAGCTTGGTAATAGTCCTGCATCAAATCAGGGTCAACCTGCTTTATCCATCGAAAGTCAGAGACTCTACTCGAAAGTATATCCTGGAGTTTGTCGCCATCCTCGCCATCGCCGATTATTACATGAGAGACTGCGAGATTTTTTAGCGATTCGGCAGTACTGACTATTTTTTTGTAGCGCGTTAGGGCACCTACGGTTAGGACAATAGGATGTGCTACACCTAGATCGATTTTTTTCTTTGACTTGATATGGTTTACAGGGTTTGGAATAACCACAAGCTTTGTTGTAGGTCTGATATAGTGAGTGCACCAACTCGCTTGAGCATCGGTCAATGCAATAAATAGATCGGGAGCTGCTATCAAAGTCTTAAGATCGTGATGTCCCATCCCTGCTTGACCAAATACTGCAATTTTGTGAGTAGACAACTCTCGCTTGAGAATTTTTATTTGGGGTGCACCATTACAAGCGATAACTACGTCAGGGTTGATTGATTTGATTGATTGTATCGATGCTTTGGTAAAGTTGATGACTGCTACACTAGATGGATCGCATTCGAGCCTAAATAAGAGTTTTTCGAAGAAATTATAGGGAGCTGCCTGAGGGGCAGTCTCTAGTCTCATACTTCGAATAATTGTATAACTTTTGTCTGGATTGACCGGTCCTGCTTGAACTACCGTCACTTGATTATTCTTTGAGAGTGCTTGGGCATAGAGATCTACTACACGCTCGAGGCCACGGTCTACCAAACCCTGAGTCAGATTGAGAAAGAGTATTTTCATGTAATTTTTCGTTTGAGATATTTTATAGGTGTAATCAGAGATGCAAGTGCAAGGTATGTGAGAGATCTACTTTTTTTTGGGTCTTTTTCCCATGGAAGAGGCTTAGAGTTAAATACAGTAGGTAAATTAGACTCCAATGGAATTCCTAGTTCGATTTTGTTTTTTGAGCGATTAAACATGGGTAGGTTCCCACCTAAACTACTCCTTTTCAAGTACATCGCATGGTATAGGTAGCTTTTAGTGATATAGTGCAGACCAGGATCGTGATCGATGATTGCGATTCCTTTTTTGTCATAGTAGCCTTCGTTCGGATAATCACCACGCAAATGTAAGCCATTAAGTTTACTTAGATTGAGTGCTCTAAGAACTAGATGACCACTAGTTCCCCACATGTTATATGTCCCTACGCTCTCCCTTTGACGATGATAGATATCTCCTAGTAGGTCATACCTGCGGACAGTGACCCCCTCATAGCGACCGCTTGTAATCGCTTCCACTACCTCTCTGACTGTGCCCTCAGGATATACTTCGTCACCATCGACTACCCAGAACCAATCCGTTTTTGTGTTATTTATTTGATCCTCACGGATACGAGTGACGTCCACAGAAGTCGCGGCATGTGTGAGAGTTAACTTGATTTTGGGAGAGTTGATAGACTGAATAGCATCGATTGTGTGATCTGCACTGCCCGTGTCGGTGACTAATACCGTATCAACGTAAGGTAGGATAGAGAGTAAGCTATATCTAACCCATTGGTCTTCATTTTTGACCATCATGTGAACAGTGATGTTACTTTTTGCCATAAGTCTTTTGGTATAAGGAATAAGCAATATATAACGTATAGATACCAACTACCAACCTAGTAATAACCCTCGCCCAACCTGCACCGATTAACCCGTAGGTAGGTACCAAGACAATATCTGAGATAAGTAAGCTAAGAGCAGTTATAATCCCAGAGACTGCAAAATATCGCGGGTAATCAAAGACATAAAACAAAGCAACAAACGGTGTAGTAGCTGTTAAGAACGCGGTAGATATTAAGAGAATATTTAATGTAGGGACGACGCTCAGGTAGGCTGGTCCGATAGTGTACGTAACGACTGGATAAGATATCAAACAGAGTGCGGCAGTCGCTAAGAGAGAAACGATTGCTAGCATGATGCCTTTTTTTAGATAGCGATCCAAGTTCACTTTGTCTTTATATTTTGCTACCCGCATGTTCAATACTGTACCGAGCGACCAGCCAATGAGTGAAGCAACAGTCGCAATCCTAGTTGCGGCAGCATATAGTCCGGTCTCATGGACTGAGAGGTACTTTTGGACTATTAAAACGTCGACATTCTCTGCGACTGCACTAGCAAGAATCGAGATACTGGTCCATCGAGCCACATTAATTAACGATTTTGTGATTTTTGGACTATAAATAGGCAAGAGCTCCCTTACATTGATCGCAAAAAAACCAACGCAAGCTCCGATAAGTGGCAAGATCATGTACCCTAGGGTGACAGTACTTAGGTTTATACCTACAAATACTAGCGTAGCTAGTGCCAAGAGCAGCTTGAGAGAAGATTGAACAGTATTAGTCAAGACCGAGAGGCCAAAATACTGTCTGGCCTGAAGGAGAGAGTTAACGTATTCGTAGACAACTACAGAGATCGAAAGGAGTATGACGGCTCGCACCATAGGGACAAAATCTGGAGTTAGAGTAAGCAGAGTCTCTGTGATCAACGGAGTAGTGATCATGCCAGTAATTACCACCAATGCCATAATAATTGCTTTTAGAAAAGCTCCGTTTTGAGCAAAGGCTAGGTTGAGGGTTTTATTATTCTGATTTTGGGCAATAGCGCGAGAGACAGCAATGTTGATGCCCATATCTCCAATACGAGAGATTATTAGCATGAGTGAAAAGAGTACTGAGAAGATACCAAATTGTTCTGGACCAAGTTGTCTAGAAAAGATAATCATGGCAACGGCAGCAATGCCTGTCGAGCCTACGTTGCCGACAGTCATGAGTGCTGCTGATTTTAGACCGCTAGATTTTGTGAGCTTAGAGATATTAGAGAACATGTCTTTATTGTCTCACACAGAGCTCAACTACTCTAGTTTAGGAGATTAAACAAAACGGATCTGCAGAGTCTTGCCAAGAGCCATAGCGATTCGACTTGCCATTTGGAGGGTTGGG
>CAYLXL010000079.1:0-2780 GCA_964387745.1 uncultured Gammaproteobacteria bacterium
TGAAAAATACAGAATTTGAATTCTATTGTTAAAATATATTTTTGTTAAATTGAAACAAAATATTAACTTTGACGTATAATTAAATATATAAAAATTATGAAAAAATATCTATCACCAAAACATTTTAAGAAAATAATTAATACCCTTTCTAAAATTAAAGGTATTGATTTTAAATTATTGAATGATTTAAAAAATTCATACTGTAAAAATTATCTTTCAAATACCAAAGCTAATTCAATATTTAAAAACATTTTATTTGATTCTAAATTAGAATATATAGTCTCATATTCATTTGAAGATGAAAATTATAAATTAGATAAATTAAATGCAAAATATCTTACAATTAGGTATTATATTAATTATACTGATAAAGAATCTCATAAATATGGAAAACATAGATTGTTTAAAAAAAGGTATTTTTTAGGATAATTTTTTAATAATTTACAAACCGATTACATTTAGATATGAAAATATATTGTGATATTGAAACATCTGGTTTTGAAATTAAAAATCAAATAGGATACATTAATAAAATTGATAACAACATTTATATTACATCAGATGAAGAATTTGATGCTTATTCTTGGGTTATTACTGGTAGTGGAGAGTTGTGTAAAATGAATAATTCTAAATATATTGAATATTTGGATTCACAATCTAAAGCAACAAAAAAAGTTGTTTGTTCATCAAATCCTAATTTAAAACTTACTGTTTTAACAGAACAGACTATAAAAAATATTGAATCTTTAAATATTGTATCATTTAAAAGAGATGTATATTATGTTGGTGATCCACGTAATATATGTAATTCTTGCAAATCTTATATTTGTATTTATGAAAATGATAAATTGTTAGGATGTTCTAATTAAATCAATTACTTTTGTTCTTATAATAATATAATATAAACATTATGAAAAACTATTTTGTTGATGGTAAAATAACATTTGAAGTTTCTTTTGAACAGAAAGCTAATAATGAAGAAGAAGCTAAAAAAATAGCATTAGAATATATTAATGACTATTTTAGATTAGATACTAGCGGTACTGATATTGTCAATGGTAGTGTTAATGTAAGTTTGGATGTTGAAGATGAAGATGATGCTATTTTCATAGATGATGAAGATTAAATTTTATTATTAATTAAACAAAATTATTATGACGAAAGGTATAATTCAAACAACAATTGAATCGAGTGAATATAATTTTCACTTAATTAAAGGTTTAACTGAAAGTAATGAAAATTATAAAAATGGAATAAAAGAAATTTTAGATGTTATTGAATGTCCACATGGAGTACCAAATTTAATTTGGATCGAAAACAAATTAAAAGAATTATTAAATAAATAAAAAGTTTTTAGATGTTTATTTAACATGAACCCATAATTATTTTAGTTATGGGTTCATTTTTTTTGTTATTATCGCAACTTTATTATATATTTGTCGTATAGTTAATAAACAGTTATATTATAAATACCTATGAAAAAGCAATTGAAACCAGTTAAAACGTTAATATTTAATGAATTAAAATTAACTTCTACTGATTTATATTTCTCTAAAATAAAGAATTTAAATAATAGGAAATTGGATTTTGATGTTTTTTTACCATCTAAAGGTGTTAATTTACAAAGAGAAAAAGTTTGGAATTTAGATCAAAAGAGAGAATTAATAATTTCAATTTTAATTGAAAGAAATATTCCAAACATTTGTGCAATTTCTTTGATTGATTACAATGATGAAAGAGGTGGTGACATAATTCAAATCATTGATGGTAAACAAAGATTAACAACTATGATTGATTTTATTAATGATGGTTTTACTGTGATTCTTGAGGATGAAGAATTTTTATTTAGTGATTTGCCAGATGATTATAAATTCAAAATTAATCATTATGAAATTAGAGGTCAATTAGCTTACGACCAATACGGTCAATCAATTAGTGACAATACTAAAATTAATTGGTTTAAAGCAATCAATTTCTTTGGTTCTCCACAAGAAATTTCTCATTTAAATAAACTTATTTAATGAAACTTTTTTCTGTATTTGTCGTATAAGAAATTAAAGTAAATTATTATGAAAACAAAAGTTTTTAATTACGAAATTATTGAAGTTAGAGATTTAAGTTCATTAGAAGAATTTAAAAATCATAATAGATTAAGAGTTTTTTACCACAAAGGTTGTAAATGTATTAATTGTGGTAAAGTTGGTACAAAATTAATTTTAGGTAAAAGTAAAAGCGGTTCTTTACATTGGGATGTTTATGATGATGAATTATTTCCTTTAAATGTTGACCATGACAAACCAAAATCAAAAGGAGGTTTAGATACATTAGATAATTTACAACCAATGTGTGTTAGTTGTAATAGATTCAAAGGTAATAGAACTGATTTAACTATACCGTTTGTTGTTCCAAACCACATAGTTTTTAACCATAAAAAAATATGGGAAGAAAATTATGAAATAGTATCGGGGGATGCTGTTTTCAATAAAATAAATGGAAATTTTATTGGTTTTGTTGATTCAGTTTTAAATTGTGAAGTAAGTATAATTGGTAAAAAAACATTATATCCAATAAATATAATTGGTAAAAAATTACATTGTCCTCATGAAAATTTAAATAGAAAAAGATTATTAATTAAAAATCCAGATTTAAAAATTGGTGATAGGGTTTATGGTGTTATGAGTGGAAAGTTTGTTGGAGTTATTAATCAAATAATGATTAATGAAAAATCGCCAACTAAAGAATTATCAGCAAACATGGTTGGTAAAAATATTCAATCGTTA
>CAYLXL010000079.1:2790-4492 GCA_964387745.1 uncultured Gammaproteobacteria bacterium
GTTATATGCATTAAAACAATTAAGTAAATTAAAATAATATATTATTATGGGTGATTGGGTATGTTTTATATTCAAATTAAAAACTAGTGGTAAATATTACTTAATTAATTGTGGTAATGAAGATAAAGCTTGGAGTCATTTAGCTAGTAAATTAAGTAGAAGTATTGAACGAACTAAAAAAGATTGTGAATTTATTGATATTATGGATTGTAATGATTTTATTAAAGTTTTAAAATAATAACATGACTAGAATTAATTGTGGTATTCCACCATCTGAATTAAATTCAAAACATTTGATTGCAGAACATAGGGAAATTAAAAGAATTCCTAATTGTATTAAATCAGGTAGATTTAATTTAAATAATCAACCAACAGAATTTAAATTAAACAAAGGTCATGTTAAATTCTTTTATACTAGAATAGGTTATCTTAAAGAAAGATACATAGAAATACATCAAGAATGTTTAAATCGAAATTTTAAAGTTCAAAATTTCATAGATGCCTTTGAAAACATTCCTGAAATTTACATGGGAAATTATATTCCAACTAAAAATGATGTAAAAATTGTTAAAGAAAGAATTAATGAAAGATTAAATGCAACCTTTTAATTTTTTAGTCGTATAATATTAAAACTTCACGTTATGAAAATTAAAGAATTAAATTTACCAGTAAGGGTTAAAATGAATAATTATTTTAATCTTGATGAATCAGTGGATAAAAATACAATTGTTTACATCTATAAATATGAAGATGATGACGATGATTGTTATAAAGTTTTTTTCAAATTATTAAAAAGTGATTATGAATATAATTTTGCCATTTCAAAACGAAATTGGTATGATAAAAATGGAGACGCTGTTTTAAATTACTTTGAAGCAAACACCTTACAAAAAGATTCAGATGGAAATTTTCTTGATACATTTTATGTAATGGGTGATGAAAATTGTTTCGATTTAATTGACAATGAAAAATCTCATACTACTAGTGAAGTAAAAGAAAAATTCTTTAAATTTGTTAATGACGTAGATGTTTTAAATTTAATAACAGATAAAGAGAAATTAAATAGTTGGTTAGATTCAAATTTGTAATAACATGACTTATAAAATTTCATTTATATCTAAAAAAACTAATTTACCATTACCAATGTTTGACTTTCAATTTGAAGTTAATACAACTTACGATTATATGGTCACATTAACTGAGTATATTAAAATCTTTGACTTAAAAGAATGTATATTATATAGTGAAATAACATGAAATATTCAATTAATGGTTATTGGAAAGATAATATAAATGATGAATTTTATAACTTCATTGTTTCCTCAGATAAAAAGGGGGATGATGAAAATATGTTCTATTATGGGCTTGATGAAACAGAAATATTAAAAATCATAGAATTAGGATTTAATTCTAATTATGATTTCATTATCACATCTTATTTTGAAATAATATGAAAAATTATATTAAATTAGTATTAGAAGCGTTGTATCATCTTTTATTTTTTAAAAGATATACTAACATACCTAGAATAATTGAAATTAGCTATGGTTTGTTAGCTTGGAGTAATGTTTGTTTAATCTTATATGTTTATGTATGGAAAAATTAATAGCAATAAACAGTGAGGGTAAAATTGTTGAATTCAAACATACTGTTAATGTAACTTAAATTTATCGTTTACGTATAATAATTTATAAAATAAAAA
>CAYLXL010000080.1:0-4073 GCA_964387745.1 uncultured Gammaproteobacteria bacterium
CAATATATTTTATTGGCTTAGGCTTGGATAGCCGTGGATAACCGGATGCTTACTTTCCTTCCAGTTTTATGAGGGATTAATGAACTTATATCCCTATTACATAATAGAAATCTTCGATAGTATTTTAAGAAATTTTGTTTGCATATACCCCTTGCTTCATAAAACTCTATGGCGAATTTGAATTTTGGATGCTTCTTTGCTTTAACTAGATCATATTCATCTATATTACGTAACATTGCATGAATATGACGTCTTTCCATTGTCGCGTCTTGACCTTGGCTCTTATCTATTCTTCCCATTCTAGGCTCCTTAAACTGTAACTTATTTTACAATTTGGAACCGAATTAATGAACTTCTACAAGGATGACGGGGTTTGAGCATCTATTATTTGTGTAGATACTAATGTTTGTAAAGGGAGAGCGAGCGCAGCGAGATAGAAGGATTTTGGATCGTAATGAAGTCGCGACAAAAGCTGACTTAGTCATATAATTTAGATTTAAAAATAATGAACTGATGCCTGCTGGAGCAAATCTACAACAATGGCAGTTGTTGCAGATTGCAGGCATCATCATTATTTACCAACTTCTCCTCACACTTTTACTACAGTTATTATCATGGCTTGACAATAATCTTTGGTCCTTTGTTATCTTGACGTTTATTAGGGCAAATTTTTGCATACGGTTTATTCATACACATAGGTGCAGGTGTGCGCGGGCACATATTTTCAATAAACTTATATTCTCGTCTAATACATTCTTGACCTTTATCTAGTCCGCGGGTTTTGTAATCAAAAGGCACAGGGTTTTTACAAATTCTAGGTGCTGGTTGGCGGCAAATATGGGCAAAATTATATTCATCAAATCTCATCTTGTATTTTGTTTCAACTTTAACTGGGCACATTACAGGTTTACATGGTGCACAGCCTGTTAGTTCAATATTACGGAAACATACTGATAAGAGGGTTGATACCCTTGGTGCTTCTGGTATAGCAGGGATATCAACTCGTGGAGGTCTGTAGTAAGGTATTTCAATCTCTGGTACATATGTAGGTGGTACAGATGATCCACTAGGTGGTGGCGTGATCTTAATAACAGTTGGTGGAGGCGTAAATGTAGTAGTAGTTGTAACAGGTGGCGTAGTTGTTGTAACTGGTTGTGTACTAGTCGTAGTTGTTGTAACAAGTGGGGTAGTTGTTGTACCTGGTTGTGTACTAGTCGTAGTTGTTGTAACTGGTGGCGTAGTTGTGGTCGTAGTCGCTGTAACTGGTGGCGTAGTAGTAGGTACTGGAGGAAACTCTATGAATACTGGTGGTATAGCAGGCATGTGTTTTTTACAAATCGATGGTATCGGTTCAGGAGCTTGAATAGTTGTAGTTAAAAGTTTGCTGCAGATAGATGGAACTGTACTTGGTTGTAATCCATTGATCAGTTGCTTACTGCATAATGAAGGTTCAAGTAATATTTGGATGACGCTGTTTAAATTTTTACTGCACAACGACGGCTCCGTAGCCGGTTGTAATATATCGGTTAATGTTTTATTGCACAACGACGGTGTCATAGAAGGTTGTAATATATCGGTTAATGTTTTATTGCACAATGACGGTTCTATTGACGGTTGTAATATATCGGTTAATGTTTTGTTGCACAATGACGGTTCTATTGCCGGTTGTAATATATCGGTTAGTGTTTTGTTGCACAACGACAGCGTCATGGCTGGTTGTAATATATCGCTTAATGTTTTATTGCACAACGACGGTTCTATTGCTGGTTGTAAGATATCTGTTAATATTTTATTACACAATGATGGCTTTGTAGCTGGCTGTGATATTTCATTTAGTGTTTTACTACAAACAGAATGTGCAGACGCGGTTACACTATCTGTTAAAGTCTTGCTGCATAATGATAGAGGTGGTTCTGCTTGTAATAAATTGATAGTTTTACTACATAATGATGGCGTTATAGCAGGTTGAGTCAGTGGATAATCTTTGCTACACAAAGATGGTTGTGTAGGAGCTTGAGCCAGTGGGTAATATTTGTGACACAATGACGGTTGTGTAGGAGCTTGGGTCAATGGATAATTTATGCTACACAACGATGGTTGTGTAGGAGCTTGAGTCAGTGGATAATCTTTGTGACACAATGATGGTTGTGTAGGAGCTTGAGTCAGTGGATAATCTTTGTGACACATTGATGGTTGTGTAGGAGCTTGGGTCAATGGATAATCTTTGTTACACAATGATGGTTGTGTGGGAGCTTGCGTCCGTGGATAATCTTTACTACAAAGTGAGGGCATAGTAGTAAATTGCGGCATACAGACAGGGATACTTACTGCATTGACCAGATGGGTGGCGCTCAAAAAAATATATAATACCAAAAAAGATATTATAAATTTTCCACGGTATTTTTTTGAGCTTGCTCCATTGAAAACCATAAGCTGCCTATGTGCCTTATATAGGCACAGCCATTATGTAATGTTGCTGATCAGATCTGCCAATCTAAGATGAATTCAACAACATTATGTATATATTTATTATTTGTTTAATCAGCAACCATTTACTTTATAATTATAGTTTGAAGTATTTAGCTTGCTTGTAGGTAACGCATCGGTCGGTAAAGGATTAGCAAACTCTAAGGTTGCGGGAGCTGTTATTCCCATTACTGTCCTAGCTGTTGCACAATCTAAAGTAGTATCGCTAGTTTTTGTGTTATAGTTTAAGGTAACAAACTCCATCATGTCTTTTTGATATTGCGGGCAATTGTAACCCTCTGTAGCTCCGACTGTATTACCGGTGCTCGGAATCCAGGTTGGTCTGATAATAGGTGCGTTTGGAGATGTTTTGGCATAATATATGCAATCGTCTACGTTAGGACTATTAGTCACACTATTACTTGTTGCAGGAATCGGAGTGTTAGTTGCTGTAGCAGTGACCACCCTACCTTTTTGCCAGAACGCAAGTTTTAAGAATAAAGCTTTTAGTCTATTGGTTTTATCTAAATATTGTTGGGAAGTTGTGCTACAGTTCCAGGTTGTACCAGCTGGTGCTGTAGCAATTTTACTACAGTCCGCTGCGCATCCCGAAATTATATCAGCATCAGCTTTGTTAAATGAGTTAGCAGCTGTAGCAGGAGAGCCGCTTGCACCCATATCACATGCCTCGCCGGCTTCGACGATACCATTGCCACAGCAATTTATTTGATTAGTTGATGTACAAGCTGGTGTTGCATAGCTATTCAAAGCAACCGAAGAAAGCATAACCACCCCAAGAGCTAATGCTTTTTTATTACTGATAAAATTTAACATACCCATTCTCTCCAATTAATATTTAACTCGTTGGTTGATTACACAAAACTGTATATGTACCGCTTGCTAACAAAGTTACCGGATCATATTGTTTGATGACAAGCCCACCGGTAGGGCAGAGTTCATCCGTTACATTAGGATCGGCTAATTTAATCGCAATATTAAAATTTAAATCTTTAAATCTTATAAATTCACGAATAAATTGTTCACACTTTAATCGTTCATCTTCAGTTAACGTAATATTTGCTACACCGCATTTTTGATTTAAAACATAATCAGGGCTATTTGTATCAAAATTACGTATGCGCATAGCAGTGAATAATGACTTTAAACTTGTTGGTTCTGAGCTCGTAACGTGATATCTATACGTTTCAGGGCTAATAGTACAAGTCCAACTCATGCCACCTACTGCTGGACTGACTTTACAATCTGATTGACACCCATGCTCACCATCATTACGACTACTACCTAAATCACAAGCTTCGCCAGTATCTATAACACCATTGCCGCAAAGGCTTTGTGCCATACTAGCTGGGCACAAAGTACTTAACAGTGCCCCTATAAGGATTTTTTGTCCAAATAGAGAAAACAAATTTTCTTTATTACAGCTCATAAGTTACTGATCAGCGCTAATATATCTAATAAAATGTGACACTTAGTTATAATACTAGTAATGAAAGGTGGTTTTAGCAAGTACAGCTATATCTAATCTAGAACCACGAGTTGAATCATATTAAATCACACTTTGGCAAAAAATAATGAGGCAAAAACAG
>CAYLXL010000081.1:0-3962 GCA_964387745.1 uncultured Gammaproteobacteria bacterium
ATAATATATCAATCAGTTAAACCAGTTCAACAAAAACTTATGGGTAATAAGAAGCGCTGCGCTCTGGGTGACAGATGTAATCTAATTCAAAATCCGATAGAGCTTATACTCAAGCTGATTCCTATCACTACCAGCTATGTAGTATATTTTATCATTAATTATATTATTATTACTATCTAATTTAGCTAGTATAATACTCGGCACCCCAGGGAATCGAATATTATCATAGATAACCTGATTATTTAAAATAACATCACCAAGCGCCTGTTTATTAGCTATATCTACAAGATCATCATATTTTAAGCCTACTTTTGTAATAGCAGCACGCATATTATCTAAAGACAACGGTAATATATATCGAGTATTAGCTAACTCATAATGCAAATCTAAAAATTTTTCTGGGCTCACCTGATAAGCCGCTAGCGCCATTTCAGCAAGTGAGCGCGATGTATCACTGGTCATGCCGATTGGACGGTAAATAATTTTATATAATTTCTTTTCCCATTGTGTTCTTAGCAATGGAATTAAGTCGCGACTGTAAGTACAGTTGTAATCATAAAATACTATGACTGTTTCAATACTCGTAGCGGCTTTATTATCTGGCGAAGCAACTTGGTAAAACACAGGGTTTTTACTAGGATTGAAGAGATCCTTACTATTTTTAATAGCCGCTTTGATTAAGTCTTCCCCAGACCAGTCAGCGGCTATACTGCAATTCACAAACCAAAGATTCAAGATAACAACCAACAATGATATTTTCTTTAACTTACTAAATTTCATACGCGCCTCTATTTACACTTTTTATGCTTTCTTTACTTTCTATACTTTAATATTACTAATGGCTGTTTCTAGACTATTCTGGTTCGATCCAAGAAAATAAATTAATTTATCACCCTTTTCGGCTCTAGATAAAATTATAACTGGGATTGCACTTTTGTACTGTGGTTGTAGGCCATCTGGATAAGGCAATGCTTCAAAATCTTGTTTATTTTTGTCGATTTCAGTTTGAATATTAGGGCTGTTGATTTCTTTTAAAACGTCTTGAAAATTTACACCTATTTTGCCTGCAATATTTTGAATATGAGCAAGAGTAATCGGTGAATCAATTTTTATTATTTCTTGATTAATTTGCTCAAATTTACTTGGGTTCAAGTTTTTAACAAATATTATAGCTTGTAATACTTCTTTGGAATTAAAACCATAATCCATTGGGCGAAAAACAATTTTCACTTTATTATTGGGATTATGATTATATTGTTCATTAAGTAATTTTAATAACTGCCTGCTTGCATGGCAGTTATAATCATAAAATACGGTTAATGATACCTCGTCTTTACCGGAAGTATACATAGGCAGACTAGCATCATTATTTTTTAAAAGATTAGCTTGAGTTATTGTCTGCACCTGCATACTTGCATAGTTAGCAAAGTCTTGACCATAACTAACCAGGGATAAACCTAACAATAAGAAAATTAGCTTAATTGTATTTTTTACCATATTACTGAGCAACCGCTGTCTCCCTATAATCCTATAGTTTATAGTTTTATAATTTTCTTATTATTTAACATTATTGTTTAACATCATCGTTTAACCTAGTATATAAATAATATAAACAATATATTTATATATAGCACACATATTCAGAAATAATTAATATGACTCTTAATTTGAACAGGGATAGCCTATACACGTTTATCGTGTATTCACTGATTATTCATACTTTTTTGGTTTTTGGACTTAGTATACAATGGAACATTAAGAAAAATAGTGCTGAGCATACTATTGATGTCACTCTTGTTGCCAGCAAAACCAAAGATAAACCAAAAATACCTGACTATCTAGCACAAGCGAGTAATATGGGCGGCGGCGATAGTAATTCAAAAAATATCCCTACTAACACCACTAAAGCACTTTTCCCTGATGCCGAATTAAAAGAAGTGGTGTTACCTGAAGAAATAACCCCTGAAGATGACCGCTTACAATTAGTTAATAAAAAAAATAATGCTGTGACAACTACAGCTGAAACAGCACTAAAGTCTACAAATGATCCAAGTATCAATGACTCTAAGCTCGAAAAGCTGCCAGAATTTAAGCCAGAAAAAGCTACACAAGAATTTTTGGATAAAAAAATACAATTAACTAGCTTGGTTAGTAAAATTGGTGAACGAGCAGACCTTTTAGCTAAAAGACCAAAAAGAAGATTTGTCTCTGCTAGCAGCCAGGAGTACCGCGACGCAGAATACTTAGTTAAATGGCGTGAAAAAATTGAATATTTTGGTAACAAATATTACCCAGAACAAGCTCGCAGTCGAAATTTAGCTGGTGAAGTTATTTTACTTGTTTCCCTTCGAGCTAATGGCCAAATTGAAAAAGTTCAGGTAGAAAAAAGTTCAGGGGTAAAAATATTAGATGAAGCGGCAATTCAAACAGTGCATATAGCAGCTCCGTTTGATCCCTTTCCGGTTGAGATGAGCAAAGATACCGATGTATTAGAGATAGTTAGGACTTGGCGCTTTAATAATGAATTTGGGTTAAGAACTGGGTAATTTTTTATTATCCGACGAAAAAATAAGACTTTTTTCTGAATCTAGCCATGCAACACCAAAAATATGCCTATACTAAATTAATACGAGTACGAACAATAAAATAATATTAATCTCTACTTACTTTGTATTTAGCTAGGATAACAATTTTATGATGATTTGGGTTATTTTTTTCTTAGTAGTGTTAACTTTGCTTGCAGTTGATCTTGGTATTTTTCACAAAAAAGACCACGACATCAGCATCAAAGAAAGTTTGTTGATGAGTTTTTTTTATATTTTTATTGCTTGTATTTTTGGTCTTTGGGTATGGTACATAAAGGGTCTAGACAGTTTTGCTGAATATATGACCGGCTTCTTGCTAGAAAAGTCCCTTGCGTTAGATAATGTTTTTTTAATATCTTTAATTTTTTCTGCCCTTTCGATACCCGCTAAGTACCAGCACCGCGTTCTTTTTTATGGGATTTTAGGGGTTATTGTCCTCAGAGCGATAATGATTGGTTTAGGCATACAGATCATCAATTCTTTTGGCTGGGTTTTATATATTTTTGCAGTAATCATGATTTTGACTGGTATAAAAATATTTTTCGTGTCTCATGAACCTGTAGATATGTCAAAGAACTTCCTACTTCTTTGGATGAGAAAACATCTTTATATTACATCAGAACTACACGGACAAAAATTTTATATCTACCAATCTGATCCTCAAACCAACAAAACAAGACTGTATATCACGCCTTTATTTGTAGCACTTATTATGATTGAGTTTACTGATTTAGTATTTGCTATTGATAGCGTCCCTGCAATTTTTGCTATCACCAAAGATCCATACATTGTATATACCAGCAATATATTTGCCGTATTAGGCTTAAGAGCACTTTACTTCGCTTTGGCCGTAATCATTGACCGTTTCTATTATTTAAAATATTCTTTAGCTACTATATTAATCTTTATAGGATTAAAGATTTTTATCGCCGATGCTTTAGATCTGGCAAAAATACCACCTCTATTGTCATTGGGTATAACTTTAACTATTTTAACAGTTGGTGTTATTGTTTCTTTAATAAAAACTAAACAAGATAGATAAAATAAGAGCAATCGTTCACCTTAATCCGTCATCCTAAGAAAAAGTCGTCCGAGAAATTGAAAAAAATAAATTACTCTCACGACTTTTTTGAAAGGATCCAGTGCAGATTTCTTTTAGTGGTACCATTAATTCAGGCTCGCACACATGACTGCATTTTTTCTCTTATAAATCAAAATCTCAACTGGATCCTGACGCTTTTGTCGTGTTATTACAGTGTTTTTAATAATATATTTGGACGACAAAAGCTCAGGATTGTAAGTAATTATTGTGATATCTTCTTCTCCCGACTTCCGCACTTTTTGCGCTAGTCGAACGCCGAACCCCAGGTAGAATGC
>CAYLXL010000082.1:0-3884 GCA_964387745.1 uncultured Gammaproteobacteria bacterium
GCTTAAAAGCGCACTTACAAACCAAAGAATAAACCTTGGTCATGAACTTACAGATGACGAAGCTACCAAGGTAATTAAGAAAGAAATCAAAGCCAGAGTAGAGGCCAGAGACTTATTTAAGGCTAATGATAGGACAGAACAGGCTAATCAAGAAGAGTTCGAGCGAACTGTCTATGCAGAATATGTTCCTGCCGAGCTTTCAGATGAACAAATTCTAGCTATAGTCAAAGAAGTTATAGAAGAAAAAGGCAAAGATGCGCCGTTTGGTTCTCTAATAGGAGAATCCATTAAAAAAGTCGCCGGTCAGGCGGATGGCTCAAGAGTTAGCAAAATATTAAAAGAGAACCTGTAGAAAAATGACGAGCATTTTTGTTGTACTTGGCTTAGCAGGTTCTGGGAAAAGTACCCAAAGTAAACTGCTAGCAGAGAACAATAACTTTTCTTGGCTTTCAGTAGGTCAATTATTAAGAGAGAAAATTACCGGCCATCTTAAAGAAGAAATGCTAACTGGTAAAGTGTTGGACGAAAATATTGTAACCAGTATTGTTGAACCCGAACTCAAGTTAAATAACGCCCAAGATCATACAATTGTTCTTGACGGCTACCCAAGGGGTAAAGAACAGGCAGATTGGCTAATTTCTAAGCAGAGCTCAGGCGAGCTTGTTTTAAGAGCGGTTGTTCATATAAAGACGCGTGAAGAAATGGCCAAAGAAAGGCTATTAAGCAGGGGTAGACAAGATGACAACGAAGAGGCGATAGCCGAGCGATTCTTGGAATACGAGCATACCATTAAGCCAATTATTGAAGAATTCAAGAATAATTCCATACCGGTTGTTTCTGTTAATGGAGAGCAATCAATTGCGGAGGTGCAAAACGAAATTTTATTAGCGATTGCAGGTAAATAATAATGGCAGACACAAGAATTAAGAATGCTCAAGAAATAGAAGACATTAAAATTAGCGGTCAAATGCTTGGCCAGGTTCTTGGTCTTGTTGGCCAAAATGTAGCTCCGGGCATTACTCCTGTTGAACTTGCTACCATAGCCCGAAAAGAAGTTAAGGCCTTGGGTGGAATACCAACTTTTCTTGGTATGTATGGTTTTCCAGATGTCATTTGTATTTCTGTGAACGATGAAATAGTTCACGGCATACCAAAGAAAAATGAAATCCGCGAAGGCGATATAGTTAGTTATGACTTTGGTGTAACCTATAACGGAATGATTACAGATGCCGCTAGGTCAACTATAGCAGGAACTGGCACCCCTCAGGCTACCCGGCTATTAAAAGGCACCTTAGAAAGCTTGAATGCCGGAATAGATGTATTAAAAGATGGTGTAAGGGTTGGCGATATTTCAAATGCTGTAGAAAAAGTTTTAAATAAATATGGCTTTGGGATTGTTCGAGAGCTTGTTGGTCACGGAGTTGGTCACGAATTACACGAAGACCCCAATATACCAAATTATGGTTCGCCTGGCCAAGGTCCTATTTTAAAAGCCGGAATGACAATAGCTATTGAACCAATGACGACGCTAGGTTCTCATAATATATCAACAGATAGCGATGGCTGGACTATTAGAACCGAAGATGGTAGTTTAGCTGCTCATTTTGAAGATACAATTTTAATTACAGAAGATAGTTGCGAAATTCTCACCAGATAATTTCTTGCGCTAAGCCTAACACAAGCGTTATACTAATGCCATGCAAAAAGCACCTTATTTTGTCGGTCTTGACATTGGCACCAGTAGCGTCCGGTGTGTAATAGGCATGATGGAACATACCGACTTAGAAACAAAAATATCAGTCATAGGCGTAGGAACATCTGTAAATACAGGCATGCGCAAAGGAACAGTTATTCATTTAGATGAGGTTTCAACTTCTGTAGCTGAATCTATTGCCGAAGCTGAAAGAATGGCCGGCGTAAGGGTAGCTGGCGCCACAATAAATGTAAATGGAGCACATGTCAGCAGCTTGCCATCCCACGGAGTTGTGGCAATCAGTAGTCCATCTAGAAAAATTACAGATGATGATAGATCAAGGGTAGAAGAAGCCGCAACAGTTATAAACTTACCCGCTAACAGAGAAATAATTCAAGTATTTGCCAAAAACTATAAAATTGATGGCCAAGACAACATTAAAGATCCTGTCGGAATGCAGGGTGTCAGGCTAGAGGTTGACACCGTAGTTGTTACCGCTGGAATTCCGCTTCTTAGGAATCTTGATTCTGCTTTAGAGAAAGCACAAGTAGCAATTCACAACCACACCGTATCTAGCCTAGCCGCCGCCGAAGCCGTTTTAGACCGTAAGCAAAAAGAGTCAGGAGTAGCCGTTATAGATATTGGGGCCGGCACTAGCAACATAGTGGTTATAGAAGAGGGCGAAGTTGAATATGTGTCTGTCATACCAATTGGCAGCCAGAACCTAACTAATGACCTAGCAATAGGCCTAAAAACCGATCTAGATATTGCCGAAGCCGTTAAAAAAGCCCATGCAACCTTAGATGACACAATAGAACCGCCAGAAGAGGTTAGCGTAGAGCATGGTGGTAAAAGACACTCATTTAGCGAAAAAACTGTCCGAATGGTCGTAGAAGCGCGGGTAGATGAATTATTAGAACAAATAGAACGAGAATTCAAAAAAATTGGAAAAAGCCGAAAGTTGCCTGGCGGCGTAGTTATTGTTGGCGGCATGGCAAATATGCCAGGAATAGCTGAATACTTTAAAGATGCCCTGCAACTGCCAGCAAAAACCGGAGTCATTCAAAATACAGGTGGATTCATCGACACAGTTAATGCTCCTGAATATGCCACTGGGGTAGGTCTAATGATGTTAGATATGTTGCTTTCAGACAACCCGACTCAGGGCGGAATTATGGGTATGGCAAGTGATGGAGCCGGCCTGTTCAATAAAATTAAAAAAATATTTTCGTAATAAATATTATTGAATATTAATTTTATACTGTGTATTAGTCTGCAAAAAATATGAGCACTTTTTTAATATGTACGATATAATGGCTGTATAAAATAAGTATTTAAACAGGTATAAACCAGGAGAAACAATGCCTCAAGTAAAACCTCCTATTGAAACTTTTGCCCGCATTAAAGTGTTGGGTGTTGGCGGTGCCGGCGGTGCCGCAATAAATAGAATGGTAGACGCAGGAGTAAAAGGCGTCGAGTTCGTAGCAATTAATACAGATGCCCAAGCCCTGCATCATTCAAAAGCAGATGTTAAGCTTCATATTGGCGGTGACATGACCAAAGGTCTTGGTGCCGGTGCCGATCCTGGAGTTGGCGAAACAGCCGCAGAATCTTCTATGGAAGACATTAAAAAGATGGCTGAAGGTGCCGATATGGTCTTTGTAACTATTGGTGCTGGTGGTGGAACTGGTAGTGGTGCAGGTTACGTAGTAGCTAAGGCAGCTAAAGAGGCTGGAGCCCTAGTAGTTGGTTTTGCAACCAAACCTTTCGCTTTCGAGGGCGAAAAGAGGCGTCGTAATTCTGAATACGCAATAGAAAAGTTAAAAGATAATGTAGATACGCTTATTACCATTCCTAATGACCGTCTACTGCAGACTATTGATAGAAAAACACCTTTACTAGAAGCTTTTAAAGTAGCAGACGACGTTCTAAGGCAAGGCGTCCAGGGTATATCTGATCTTATAACAGTACATGGTCTTATTAACCTTGACTTTGCAGATGTTAAG
This sequence comes from uncultured Gammaproteobacteria bacterium, assembly GCA_964387745.1. GTDB lineage: Bacteria > Pseudomonadota > Gammaproteobacteria > JAGOUU01 > JAGOUU01 > JAGOUU01. The sequence continues at coordinate 3,700 of CAYLXL010000082.1, forward strand.
GCGGTAATGCAAAATGCCGGTTCTGCATTAATGGGAATTGGCCGAGCTGGTGGCGACGACAGAGCTGTAGAGGCCGCTCATCAGGCAATTGAATCTCCACTTCTTGAAGTTTCAATAGATGGCGCAAGAGGTATTTTGTTCAATGTTATTGGTGGCTCTGATATGACCATGAACGAAATTAATGC
>CAYLXL010000083.1:0-3715 GCA_964387745.1 uncultured Gammaproteobacteria bacterium
CGAAACCAGCGCAAAACTGCGGTAGCTTAAAATTTTGGATAACAGAAGGTTTGTATTCACCCACTACTCCAATTATTGTTTCACCTAGTAACACTACTGCGCTTCTGTCATGAATAAATGGACCGAATACTGGGTCTGTATCCGAATCTAGCATCTCGCGGTAGCTTAAATCTAAGCCAAGTTTTTCGGCCAGCACGGTAAGATATTTTTTAGCCACAAAAAATGGGGCTCCGCTTTTATGTTCTGACATAGATTTGTTAGCTGCATAAACTAGGGCAACTGAGGTTTTTTCTTTAGGCAAATTTTCTTGATCCAAGGTTTTAATCGAATGGCTTTTGCCAATCTCGAAAATTGCAAATTCTTCATAACCGGCTTTTTGGTTGATATGTACTTTTTCAAGCAGGTTTGGCGTTAGGGACAGTCGATAATATTCAAGATTTGGGCTCAAGGCATTAGCAATTTTTATGGCTTCGTTAACTGGCTGATGCGAAGATTGTAACAGTTTCTCGTTAACAAAATTATAAGTTAATAATTCGTTAGCACCAAACGCTGCTAGTTGATTTCGAATTAGTTGATTGGTACTGATTTGATCATCTATTTTGGAAATGGTTGTTTTAGTGGTCGGTAGAGAAACTGGGAGATTATTAAATCCGTGTAGCCTTCCTATTTCTTCGACAATATCCTCTTTAAGATTGATATCAGTCCGCCAGAATGGGGGAGTAATAATAAGTTCATCTTCTTTTTGTGCAATTTGGAATTCGGTAAGTCTTAAGAGTTCTGATATTGATTGATTATCTAGGTTTGAGCCTAATCTTTCATTGATGAAATCGCTGTTAATGTAAATTGGATGATTTTTAACGACATCTTTTGATTGATAGTCTAAAATTTGCCCGGCAACTATTCCTCCACACAGTTCTTGAAGCATGCGAACTGTTTGCTTTAGGACTACTAGTGTTTGCAAAGGGCTCTGTCTTTTTGTATTTCTAGTTACTGCATCGGTAAATAATCCATATTTCATTGAAGATCTGCGAATATTGTACATATCAAAATTAGCAACCTCGATAATAATATTATTAGTATTTTCATCGACTTCTGTCTCAGAACCACCCATTATTCCACCAAGCCCTATGGGTTTTTCATCGGTGGCAATAACTACAGCACCATCACTAAGGCTTAATTCTTTGCCGTTTAGTAGTTTTATTATTTCTGAGGAAACAGAATCTCTAGCATTCAATACAACTCCGCTAGACCCAGATAATTTGGCAACTTTATCGTAATCGTATATGTGTATTGGCTGAGCGGTCATAAGCATAAGGTAGTTTGAGATATCTACAACTGAGTTTATGGGCTTTATGCCGGCTTTAATTAGACTAGATTTAATAAAGATCGGCGAATCACTAACTGAAATATTTTTCATTGCAACTGCCGATACTCTGTTGACATTGTTGGTGGTAACACTAATTGAAAGTGGAAGGCTCTCTTCGGTTGGTTCTACTTTTGAATCATTAATGTACCATTCTGGACTGCTAAACTTTTGGCCCATTATTGCTGAAATTTCTCTAGCAACTCCAATAACCCCAAAACAGTCTGGTCGGTGAGTGAACATTTTATTCTCTAGCTCAATTACTATATCGTCTAAGTTGTAAACTTCGCTAAAGTGCTGACCTGGAGTTCCTTCTTCTAGGATTAGAATGCCTCCATTTGAGAAGTTTAAATCAAGTTCTTCTGGTGAGGCGATCATCCCATAACTTGTTATTCCCCTTAGATCTCTTGAGCTTAAAGTAAAATAGTCCTTATTATAGGTTGAAGGTACGACTGAATTTGGTGGTAACCAAACAACCAATTGGTTTTTGCCTACATTATTTGCGCCACAAACTACGGTAATTAAGTTGTTGGCATCTCTTGGTATGTCTTTAATTTTATTACCGTCATCTAGCTTGCACACTGATAATTTGTCAGCGTTCGGATGTTTATTACAGTCAATTACCTTAGCGATAATTGCATCTTTATATTTTGGCGCAAGGTTTTCTATATCTTCTATGGCCCCTAATTGAGTACCAATTTTTTTGGTTAAGAAGTCTAAACCATCTTTCAAGATGCTTTCCTGGGTAAACTGGTTAGTATCATTAACACTTAACTTCATGAGAACTGCCTTAAAAAGTCTAGATTACCACTTTCAAAGTGTCTAATATCTTCTATTGAATTCTTCATTAATACCAACCTTTCAATACCGCCGCCCCAAGCAAAACCGGTATATATGGCTGGGTCAATTTCGGCTTGCTTTAAAACCTCAGGGTGAATCATGCCACACCCAAGTAGTTCCAGCCAATTATCTGCTTCTGCGTTACCTTTTTTTAATGATTGTGGTCGTTCTATGGCAAATTCAAAACTTGGCTCGGTGAAGGGGAAATAAAAAGGCTGAATTTTAGTACTTACGTTTTCTCCGAAGTAGTTATTCATAAATTCATTTAGAACCGCAATTAAGTTCCCGACATTTATTTTTTTATCTACAAATACACCTTCTATTTGATGGAAAGTGTGCTCGTGAGTCGCGTCTAAGTCTTCGTTTCTGAAAACTCGACCAGGAACAACAAAAGCAATTGGTTCTCCATTTTCTAGCTTGAATTTGTTTGCTCTTAATATACGATTTTGCATTGTGCTGGTATGAGCGGGCGCAATTAGGCCGTTATCCGTAAGGAAGGTGTCATAATCATCTCTTGCTGGGTGGCCTTCAGGAAAATTTAGGGCCTCGAACATATTGTAATCATTATCTATTTGTCGAGACTCAACTACTGAAAATCCTAAACGGCTGTATATTCCTATTATTTTGGACATTTCTGTATTAAGTGGATGGATAGTTCCAAATTCGGCGTTCAAAGTTTGGGGTCTTGATTGTCTTGGTGTGTTTTTATCAAACGGTGCGGTTACATCAATGGGTGGTTTTTTAGAGACTTCTTCTTCGCTGTTAATACTGTCCGCTATTTCATTTTTTAAATTATTAATTTGTTCGCCGAAGGATTTTTTTTGGTCGCTGGGAATGCTTGAAAGCTTTTTAAAGAGATCTTTAAAAATGTCTGATTTTAAAACAGACTTATCTGATGGGTTATTTTCGACATGCTGAAGTAACTTTTCTCGGGCTACTTTTATTTCTTCATTGGTGTAATCATTCATTAACCTTGTAATTATATATATGAACAACCAAGTTTGACAAATATTAGCAACAGGTTTATTAATTAATTACTTTAATAGAAAAGGATTTATGTGTTTAATAGGGCTAAGCGTGTAGTTAGTGAACAGGTATGTGCTAACAGCGGATTCATAGGTTCAATTTATAGGTCATATAAAAAATCAAGGTCTGAGAGGCTTGCTCGGACAGTTGTTAGAGATTATTTCGAAGATTGGAATTTTGAGAATGAGATTGTTGAGATTGTTCACACTGAGAGTGCTAAAGAAAATTGCGGGGGTTTAGAATGTGGAGCTTTTAAGGGAAGGATAGTAGGGAAGCCCTTTTTGTCAGATAGTCATAAGACACTAAATGTAAACTTAGAAAGTACACTAAAAAAGAAAAATATTATAAGCCTACTAGTAAAAGATGAAATTGGCTGGAAGCCTACGGGATGGGAAGTTATAAATAATGCAAGCAACAGGGGGTTAGATGGCTAAGTTTAGTTTTGATATTGTTTCAGATTTTGACAAATCCGAAATGAATAATGTT
>CAYLXL010000084.1:0-3577 GCA_964387745.1 uncultured Gammaproteobacteria bacterium
CTTGAGTTATTTTGGTGCTAGGTATTATAATCCTATAACTGCGAGGTTTATGGCGCCGGATCCGATGAAAGTTGATCCTGAGAACCCGTTTTCGTTTAATCGATATGCGTATGGGAATAATAATCCGTATAAGTATGTGGATTTGAGTGGAAATACTCCTACGCCAGTTGAAATCTGGTTAGGAGCATTGGCCGGAGCTGTAGAAGGCTATTTTCAAGCAGGATATGGCGGTGCACTTGTAGGAGCTTTGGCAGGTGGCGGTGCAGCAGCATTTGCACCACCATTTGGGGGATATGTCGGCTCTAAGATGGCAGCTAGAACTGCAAGCAGAATGCTGATAAAATCTTCGGAACTTGCTGCAGAAGTTTCTTTCTCGAGTACTGCAAGTACTTTGCAAACAATAGTAAACACTGAAAACGGGGCGAACTGGAGTTCTGCGCTCAGATCAAGCATTATAGATAAATCTTTCGATAACTATATGAACCTCAAAAGTGGGTATAAAGCAATGGGTAACTTGGAAACGTTTGTAGTGAAAAAATATGAGGTAATTATGGCAAAATCTGCAGGCAAAGCTATGGATAATATCTATGCAGGAGATAGTGGAAATAGCTCCAAAGGTTATAATTTTAATTTTGAACGCCCTAATTATGTTGGGATGTATCAAAATAGTTTAAGTAACATTAATTTTATGAATTTTTAAAATATGGACCCTAATTTAATATTTTTGTCTTTAGAAATTACTTTTCCGTTTGTTATTTGTTATTTATTTGATTTTACAGTCCGAAAGTTAAAGAACAGGAATGTTATAATGATCGCTACAATTTTTTATTGTGCTTTATCATATGTTTTAATGACTTTTTTTGCTCTTTTACTCAAGGATGAAACTGATATATATGAAAGAGTGATTTATACGACTTTGTTGTATTATGGTATATTTATCATGACGTTCTCTTTTACTTACAAAAGTTTTAGTGAATCCTACAATCCGCAAAAAATCCCTCAGACTGATTTGCAAGCAATTGCAGCTAAATCTAAAAAAATTATTATTTTTTCTTATATGTATCGGGCTCTTATATGTGGTGTATATGTGTTTTTAGGACTATTAGCTTTTATAATCATTATTTGCCCTCAACAAAAATATTTTTTATCTCTCTCTGCAATAGCATTAGCTTCATTGAGTGTAATATTTTTTACTTGTAATGCATTCATAAGACTATTCATAAACTGCCCTAATTGTAATTATAATTTTTTTGAACTTGATCGCGAACTAAAATTATATAATGTTCTTGATAGTATTATAAAAAAAAGGATTATAAATTGTTTGTCTTGTGGAGCATTTTATGCTCTGACTCCACCAAATCATAATATCAATTTACCAGCTGAGTGAGGGGGCAGGCCTATTTCAGGCCTGACCTCGTCACACTAATTCAGTTTGGCCATCAGTTGAACAACCAATACTAAATTATAGAAAAGTTCCTATCCTATTTATAGGAGGCGAATAAATGAATACAAATTGTAAATATAAAATAAATTTAGCGTCGCGAAATGAAGGTGTATTTTATTCAGATGAAAGTGGCACATATAAGTTTAATGAAATATTACATAAAAAAGAATGGAAGCTCTATCTTCCATGCATTTGTGCAGAGACAAATAAGATATGTGATTTAGCAAATGATCGAGAGCAGTTAATAATCCAAAGAATAACAAATTATTTGGAATCTATACGTTGGTTAGGAATATTTACAAGAAAATATTCGGTTAGAGTAATTAAGAATAACAGTCATGAGCCGAGCTAAGTAATAAGGATACAAAAGCGATTATAATAAAAAGAGTGTTCTGAAATTACGTAGCCTGGTTAAGCTTATTTCGAGAATCATACGCACTTTTATTGCTAGCTACCATAGTAGCCACGGTTTTGAGGTCGCTTTGGCTAATAAAGCAGAAAGCTATGAACTAACTGCTGATGCTAGTATGGCGCTAAGATCTGGGGTTAGTGCTGGGATGAATAATGAATTAATACAATCCCTTATTAAACTTTCAGCGGCTCAATTTGAAAAAGTACGCACATTAATCCTACAGATAATTCCACAGCTACAGGAATTAGCCAAACCATGTAATTTGGCTGGTAGAATTGAATTTGTACCAGAAAAACTTGTTACGGCAGATGAAGAAGTTGGAGTGAGAAGGCCAATACGAATGACTGCTACGACGGCAGCAGCAGAGGATGGAACTACTATTGGAGCTTTAGCTGCAGCATCGGTGTTACATTTATAGAGAGATTGTATTTTTGCTTAATAGCTTATAATATTAAGTCAATATTATAAGCATATGAATGATGATAGAATTTTACACAACTGTAATTTTGACTTAATAGATTCGTTGGCAAATATCTTGGGACAAGCAGGGAGAGTGGATATATGAAAAAAGCAATCATTTTAATATTTATAGCAATATTTAGTATGACTAGTTTTGCAAACAATGATGAGCTAAGCAGAATCGAAAAAACATTTGATGGTAAGCTTGGTGTATATGCTATAGATACTAATAATGGCAAAGTAATAAGTCATCGTGGAGATGAGATGTTTCCGATACTTAGTACTTTTAAGCTTGTTGCTGTCTCAGCATTATTAAAAAAGTCAGACGAGAAAAAGTTATCGTTATCAGAAAGTATAAAATATACTAAAGATGATATGGTGCCTTGGCATCCCATTACTGGAAAATATTTAGATAAAGGTAGCATGACACTTCATGAATTGGCTGATGCAGCTATGCGGTATAGTGATAATACAGCGGCTAATCTAATTAGTTATAAGTTAGGTGGGCTAGATACGGTAAATTCTTTTGCCAAAAGTATGGGTAATAGTTCATTTAATATGAAAAATTATGAGTCTGATTTAAACTCAAATCCTAAGGTTAATGATGACTCTTCTACACCAAAGGAAATGGCATTAAGTGTACAAAAATTATTACTGAGTAATGTATTGTCAAAGAAATCGAGACAAAAATTGCTTGACTGGATGGAGCGAAATACGACTGGCAACAATAAAATTAGAGCTGGTTTGCCTAGTGGATGGTCAGCAGCTGAGAAAACTGGCGGTGGGTTATATGGTGCAGTCAATGATATAGGAATAGTATGGTCGCCATATTGTAAGCCCATAGTATTAGCAATATATACTGTTCAAAACAAGGAAAATGCAAAGCCTAGAAATGATGTATTAACCGCTGTAACAACATCAGTATTAGAGACTTTTGCAAGAAATAATGCTTGTTTTAAAGGTACACAGTTCAGTTAAGTTAACAGGGGAATGCTAGTGCAAAATAATAAATTTTACATATTAACAGGCGCCCCAGGTAGCGGCTAATCGCCCTTAATCGACAGTCTAAGAGAGCAAAGTTATGTCTGTGTAGATGAGCCAGCACGTGAAATTATAGTCGAGCAGAAAAAATTACGTAGCCAGGTTAAGATCATGTAAATGTTCAGGCTTGATCTAAAATCTCGTCATGCGAAAATACCGCTATCTGGTAAATGTTCACGCAGGGGCTAGAGGTCCGTCATCCTGAGCTTTTGTCGTCCACA
>CAYLXL010000085.1:0-3565 GCA_964387745.1 uncultured Gammaproteobacteria bacterium
GTCCATTGCTGCTGCTGGCGCAGATGGAGTAAATGCTCCTGGAGCGGCAGTGTTGGCATCAGTACTATCCACAGGCGCTGCGGGTTGGTTTTGTTGGTCTACTGGTGGATTAACGCTGTTATCCATACTTGGCGCAGCAGCATCTGTGCTAGTAGCTGGCATTGGCTCAGTAGGCGCTACACTTGGAGTCTGTATTTCTGCTGGAGCAGCAGGAGCAGCTGGCGCTGGTGCTGGTGCAACTGCTTCAGTAGCAGGTGGAACTGCTGGTGCCGGTGCAACTGCTTCAGGAGCAGGAGGAACTGCTGGTGTCGGTGCAACTGCTTCAGGAGCAGGAACCGCTGGGGCTGGGGCAACTGCTTCAGTGGCTGCAGGGACAGCAGGCACTGCAGGTTCTGCAGGTAAAGGATTATTCAATGGCGGCAACTCATTACTTACTGCAGGAGCAACCTGTTTATCTGCTGGTGCTGGCGGTGTAACCGGTATAGGCATTTGTCGCTGTGCGTTCTCAGCAGTTTCATAACCTAGTAGGTTCCAAAACCAATCAAACATTGCCGCATGTGCCTGGGAACTAATGCTCATTGTAAGAATGCTAACCGCAATTATGTGTTTTATGACTTTCATTACTAATCCTTTATTTTGCTTGTAGGTATAAATTAATACTAGCAAGCAGAGCTTAGTAGTCAAATAATAGATGATTGATCTTTCTTTAATCATAACGTAAACTGGTTCTTTTATCAGTTATCTAATTATCTAATAGCAAAATTTCATGCAAAATAAATATACTTTAGCTTGTTTACTCATTAGCATCTTAATTATTGGTACAGTGTCTATATATAGACATGCGGGCAGTAAAATTGTTCACCACTATAACTATCTTCATTTTGGAACTACTATACAAGTCACAACTGGTGTTGGTGAAGCTAAACTAACTAATCAAACTGTACAAGATATTAATGAACTTTTAAAAGCATTGCATTATAAATGGCATCCTTGGCGTGAAGGTGATTTACAAGATTTAAATAAAAATTTGGCAACACTCAAACCTTTTGCAACTTCACAAGAAATTATTGAAATTATTTTACTTAGTCAAAATATTTATAATAAATCTCAGGGTTATTTTAATCCTGCTATAGGTAAACTAATCAGCTACTGGGGATTTCATAATGACAACCCTAATACTAATACTGATTCTGAAAATAATTCTCAAATTAATTTTGATAATTATATAAAACATATCCCTAACCCTAATCAGATTATTATCAATAAAAAACAGCTCAGGATACAAAACACTAATCCCTATTTACAATTAGATGTGAGTGGCTTTATTAAAGCGGACGCTATGTTGAAAATAAAAACTATTCTGTTAGCACAACACATTCACAATGCCATAATCAATATTGGTGGTGATATTTATGTTATGGGTTATAAAGATTCGAGCACACTTACCCCATGGGTGATTGCAGCAAAATCTGAGCAAGATAAACTAATGCCATTAAAAATTTATCCTGGTGAATGCATTGCAACTTCTGGAGTGGGTGCGAGATTTATTATAGATAAAAAAGATAACAAATTTCGGCATCATATTATTAATCCCAAAACTGGTAAATCAGCAACTGGTTTTGATAGCGTAACAGTGATTCATCATGATCCTTATGTTTGTGATGCGGCTGCAACTGCACTGTTAGTTGCAGGCAAAAATGATTATATAAACATAGCCCAATCAATGAATATTGATAAATATGTTCTAGTGGATCATCAAAAAAATGTTATCATTAGTCCCTATATTAGAGAAAGATTATATCTGTCTAAATTAAAATGATCCCAAGTCACTTTCAACCAGTTAACATCGTAGGACGTGGAATTCCTATTTATTCGTCTTCTGTCCCAGTTGTCAATCACACAAATATTACTACTGCCAACATAGATCTGAGCGAAAGAACATATACCTTAAGCGAAGCTTTAGCCCGAGCAAACTGGAGTAGTCAAGTACCTGAGCCGAAAAAAATAAAACCATATATTGACGCACAGATTTATGATCCCAATTTAAGAACTGATTTAACTACAAATATAGCTCTGTTATGTTATAGTTTATTTTTTCTAGCTCCTGCGATTGTTTTAAATGTCCGTGCTATCATCTTCGCCACAACTAAAAGACTAAGTCAAAATGAAGAAGATGTTGAAACAGTCAGAGTTTTTTTCGATTCATTAGGTTATTTTTGGGCACCTTTTTTGATAACAGCAACTAGTTCAATTACAAATATTTATAAGTTAATAAAATCCTATATTGCCTCTAAAGAGAAAGCAGCTCAGGTCTTATCCAGCTATACTACATTGCGCGAAGGGCTTATCCTAAAGTATCAACAAACTGAAGGTTTTTTTGAGCTAGCTGAGATTATTCATAATCTTAAAAAATTGAATTTAATGCTACCTGAGCATGTAAGTAATTATCAAACACTACGTAAACAACTAAAAGCTTTGAAGCAAAAACTTGGGCTTAACTTTGAATTATTCAAAACTTCTGGTCAAGCACTCGATCAAATTTTATTAATTGATTTAATCTCTTATTTGAAAAAACTCTTGTTTGGCCAAGATTTCAAAGTAGCTGCTGATAAGATCAAAGAATACATGAAAAGAAACGCCTCAAAATTAGAAAACCGCAGCGCTCTTCAGCCACAAACATTAAGAATAGCACCGGCTTATTTCGATAAAATTAATAGTGATGAAGAACTCCATGACATTATTGTCAATATTATCAGCGAGATTTCGAGTAAACGTGAACGTCCGAACCCATCAGAATTAACAGTAACAGTTTTAATGACGAAAGAAAGCACTCTTACGGAAGTAAAAGACACTTTAGCTATTTATTGGAATAGTCCAGATATGAAAAGCCCGTTAATAGATCCTTTTGATGCGGATATTAAACATATAGCTATGAAAATCAATACTGCAATTAGATATCAACACCCTGAGTTATTTTTGGATAGTGGTATAAGCAGCTATGTGAGACAACCAGTTTTCAGACAACGTGCTGCATCTATAGCCGCACAATTGCAAAGTTTTACACCCGATATTAGTGGCCATTCAGCAATGCTTACGCCTTATGGGTATAGGTGAACTATTTCTTCCTGGTGGGGCCACTATCTTTTGTATGATCCGCAACATCTTTTGTATGATCCGCAACATCTTTTGTATGATCCGCAACATCTTCTGTATGATCCGCAACATCTGTTGTCTGTTTTGGACCACTTGGCATACCAGGTAACGCACTTCTTTCTGGTGAACGACTCCGACCACTACTCAGAACCGGCTGACGAACAATGGGCGCTGTTTGTTCTCCTAAATCTCTACTTCTTCTACCATGTTTTGGCGATTCCGTTTCTTTTTTAGGCAAGTCTGTTTGTTCAAAGGTTTGGAAGTCTGCTTCGCGGTTTTCTGCTCTATCTAGAGTTTTGAGTATATTTTTTTGCGCTTCACCCAATGTTTCTTGTTGCTTACGAAGTTTGTCCTCTGACTCTTTTATTTTTTTTTCGTGTGAGATCATCGATTGGTCACCCTCATAGCTTGC
>CAYLXL010000086.1:0-3139 GCA_964387745.1 uncultured Gammaproteobacteria bacterium
GAGCGTTCACTTCGTGTACTTGATGGTGCGGTGCCTGCGTTTGATGCGTCACAAGGTGTGGAACCTCAATCAGAAACCGTGTGGCGCCAGGCCGACAAGTATCACGTGCCTCGCATTTGTTTTGCGAACAAAATGGACAAGATGGGCGCGGATTTTTACATGACCCTTTCGTCAATTCAGGAGCGTTTGTCAAAAAACGCAGTGGCAATTCAACTTCCAGTTGGGCAAGAGTCATCGTTTAGTGCCCTTATTGACTTGGTCACGGAAAAAGCATTTAAGTTCGAGGGTGACCACGGTATCAACACAGTGGAGATTCCCATTCCTGACGACATGAAGGATGAGGTGAAAAAATATCGCAATACTCTTATTGAAAAAGTAGCTGAGGCGAACGAAACCCTCATGAACACGTATCTTGAGACAGGCACTCTTTCTCCTGAAGAAATTGCAGCCGGTATCCGTGAGATGGTGCTTTCAGACCGCATTTACCCGGTGATGTGTGGTTCAGCACTCGGTAACATTGGTGTGCAGCTTGTGCTTGATGCCGTTGTGGCCTACTTACCAAGTCCTCTTGATAAACCACCACTCGTTGGGACCGATCCTGATGACGCGGAAGTCAAAAAAGAAGTACCAATTAAAGACGATCATCCATTTGTTGGAATCGCGTTTAAAATTGCAAGTGATCCATTTGTTGGTAAACTCGTCTTCTTTCGTGTGTATTCAGGTGTACTCAAAGCAGGTAGCTATGTGGTAAACACCGTGACCGGAGAAAAAGAACGTATTGGTCGTATCGTACGTTTACACGCGAACACACGAGAAGATGTGCAAGAGGTGTATGCCGGAGAAATCGCGGCCGCGATCGGGTTAAAAAATGTGCGCACAGGTCACACGATTTGTGACGAAAAGTTTCCTGTGGTACTTGAATCAATGTCATTTCCTGAACCGGTTATTCATATTGCCATTGAACCACAAACCAAAGCCGACCAAGAAAAAATGGGTATTGCCATGCAAAAACTTGCAGAAGAAGACCCAACCTTTAAAGTGCATACCGACGAAGAAACTCTCCAAACCATTATTTCTGGTATGGGAGAACTTCACCTCGACATTATCGTTGACCGCATGAAGCGTGAACACGGTGTGGGGGCAAATGTTGGCGCGCCGCAAGTAGCATACAAAGAAACCATTCGTGGTTCTGCTGAAGCAGAAGGAAAGTATGTAAAACAATCCGGTGGTCGTGGTCAATATGGTCACTGCTGGCTCAAAGTGGAACCAATGGGAGAAGGAAAAGGGTTTGAGTTTGTTGACGAAATTAAAGGTGGCGCGATTCCTCGTGAATTTATTCCTGCGGTTGAAAAGGGTGTCAAAGAATCACTTTCAAAAGGTGTCGTGGCAGGGTACCCACTGGTTGATGTGAAGGCGACAGTGTACGACGGAACATACCACGATGTGGACTCTTCAGAAATTGCCTTCAAGATGGCTGGCTCCATGGCGTTCCAAGCTGCGTGTAAAAAAGCACAGCCGGTGATTCTTGAACCAATGATGAAGGTGGAAGTAACTACTCCTGAAGCAAACATGGGTGACGTGATCGGAGACCTTTCATCAAAGCGTGGCCAGATTCAAGAAATGACTGATCGCGGACAAAACAAAGTGGTTCGCGCGCTTGTACCTCTCGCAGAACTCTTCGGCTATGTGACGAACCTTCGTTCGATTTCACAAGGTCGTGCGTCAGCAAGTATGGAATTTAGCCACTACGCTGAATGTCCAAAGAACGTAGAACAAAAAATTGTTGAAGGAAAGAAATAAAACTCTTCCTTAAAGAAACAAAGCCCGGCCGCAAGGTCGGGTTTTGGTTTGAAACATCGCCACCTTGACAAAATTATATTTTTACGCTATTCTTCCTTGTTCATAGAGACGATAAAATATGTCTCTATGAAGCTATTTTTATATAGAGAGATCATTAAAATACGTATTTCTCCTTCGAATATGGGTACGTCCAGCCCTCAGGTGAGGTTATTGATGTGTCTTTACTCGAAGGGGAATGCAAACACCTTGGAGGAACTGGCACATGGAGTGCCGTTCTAACCTGATACTTCCAAAGGGGGAAGAGTCGTGAATAAGTTCTATCAGATGCTCTGCCTCGTACTCGCTATCACCGCTTGTGGGGAAGATGACCTGAGTGTCATCACCCCGAGCCAACAGTGTACCGGTGAGCGCGTTCAGTGGAACACGAACTCAGGAACGTGCGAACCGGTCGACATGGTGCGTCTGGATCCAGAGCCGCCCATGCTTCCGGAAATGCCTTGCGTGGGAGACATGGTTCGCTGGAACGTTCAGCTCGAGGTTTGCGAACCGGTCGAGTCAGCGCCGGTCACGCCCGTGCTCGATCCCGAGTGTCGACCAGAAGTCGATTTCGTGGTCAGAACGGCGGCAGTCTCTCCGGAAGGGTCTGTGTTCCTGCGCATCTTCGAGCGCTCTCCAGAGGAGAGCTTCGAGGTTTTCTCGTTCACGGTTCACATCTGCCATCCACTCGAAGAGCAGGGGTTCTTTTCTGAGATCAGCACCTTCCGTGCTTTTCCTGATGAAGAGAATATAGTGGCAGATGACCCTACCGGCATCATCATCCCGGGTTGGGTGAACCGCTTTTACGATTTCAAGGCATGGGAAGACGACCTGGTGCGTTACACGAATCCGGAATTCCGAGAGTTTTCTCGCTCCGATTACTCTGGAAGCATGCAGTTTCTTGACTGGGATCCGATGACGCAACAGCCGATCTACACCCAACATCGGGAGCCCGGGGATGTGATTCACTTTCGGGTAACTGCGTCGGTGCGGAGAACCGACTGGGTTCAGGGGACGTTCGTGGTCGGCATCGGGAGTACCCAGGGTGCGTATGCCGCAAAAGCGACAGTCGGAGGACGCAACCAGGCATGGGGTGTCTACGTTACATATCCGTCGATGGTCAATCTGGAGTAGCTCCGCCCGGAGGCTCTTGAATCTCTGACTGTCTGATCCTCGTGTACGCGCTTGCGTGTGCTCGAGGATTTCTTTTTTTAAACCCTTATGCCAGAGGTTGAAAAAAACAATATTTTTTGCTACTATAAACCCAATATGAAATTCAACGTCCTCACCATCTTTCCACACC
>CAYLXL010000086.1:3149-3499 GCA_964387745.1 uncultured Gammaproteobacteria bacterium
ACTACACGAATGAGACTATTTTAGGGCGCGCGCAGAAAAAAAATATTATTTCCGTGCATCCTATTTTTTTGCGTGACTTTGCGCCAGACCGTCATAAAAAAGTAGACGACACCCCATATGGCGGGGGAGCAGGAATGGTGATGAAACCGGATGTGATATATAACGCTCTCCAGTCAGTCGATGCTATCCCGACGAAAAAAACCACTGGACTTGAGCGACTCAAAAAAGTGTTCAGTGTGAAAAAAACAAAAAAGAGAACGGTACTCCTTTCGCCTCGCGGTCGACAGTTTAATCAGCGCATCGCAGAAGAGTGGTCAAAACTCACTGAGCTCACGCTTATTTGTGGTCGC
>CAYLXL010000087.1:0-3429 GCA_964387745.1 uncultured Gammaproteobacteria bacterium
GTTATATCTCCAACAGGAACAGGCTATGTTAATTATGTAATGAGTGATGCTCTCGAATATATGAGCAAAGGCGATTCCGCCCAAGTAACCATACAATATTCAAAAAGACCATCGCCATTATCTTTAGACAGAAGAGACGAAGGGCATATTCAATATAGAATGCTTATAAATGGTATTAAGAAAGAGCTCTTAAAAATCCCACCTAAGAAAAGACCAAAATTAATGCTTTTTGGCGAAAGCCTTGGAGCCTGGACTAGCCAAGATGCCTTTATGTACGAAGGTACAGATGGCTTAGAAGCCTCACTAGTTAGCCGTGCTCTATGGATTGGTACTCCGTCTCAAAGCAAATGGAAAGAAAATGTTGTTTCTGGCAATACTTTGAATGCCGACGCAGATTTAATTGGAGTTTTTAATCATTACGATGAGTTCCAAGCCTTAACTCCCAAAAAGCGATCGCAAGTTAGATATTTTATGGTTACGCACTACAACGATCCAGTAGCAAGGTTTACCACAAACTTATTAGTACAAGCACCAGACTGGCTCCAAGACGACAAAAAACGACCACCGACAATTCCAAAAAGCACCCGTTTCAGAGTCCCAGGCACATTCGTGCAGACATTGGTAGATATGAAAAATGCCCTTAAGCCCATCCCCGGACAATTTGTTGCAACCGGTCACGATTACAGGGGCGATTTAGCACCGTTCGTTAGAACAGCCTTTGAATTAGATGCCGTAACCGAGCCTCAGTTTAAAAAAGTTCTTCAGGCATTAATAGCCAACGACAAAAAACGCGGCAAGAAAAAACTTTAAGAAAATTGTTGACACAGAATTAATTTCCGAGTATCATGGAATAATCTCGAAAGAGAGGGACGATTGACCCGGCCCCGCACAGGGTAGGCAAAATCGTTGGTAAAATGGCAAAGTCGCCGTCAAGCGGCTAAACCATAGGTAGGAAGACGACTAGTGGGATGCCCGAAAGGCTCATCACTAGCCCAACAGGCTCGAACAGTTGTTCGGACCTGACAAGTCCGAATTGTGCAAACTGTTTGACTTGTCGTCACTAGGTTGAAAACCCTTGCCGGTAGGCTAAAATGGGTCGCTATCCACCCAATGCACTGCTTCTTCTAGGAGAAGCTTATAGTGCAAGAGTCGCGAAAGCGACAGGAAGCCAGGGAGGATCC
Source organism: uncultured Gammaproteobacteria bacterium (assembly GCA_964387745.1). Taxonomy (GTDB): domain Bacteria; phylum Pseudomonadota; class Gammaproteobacteria; order JAGOUU01; family JAGOUU01; genus JAGOUU01. Next base: position 1,182 of record CAYLXL010000087.1, read on the forward strand.
CAAAAGGATCACACCCCCCTGACCATTTACGGAATCGCCGTAGCCTTTCCCGTAAGGGAGCACTGGACAGCTTAGTCTAGCACCTATACCCAAGTTGGTAGAAGTGGCGGCATTCCGTTAAACCCCTCTTACAAAGAGGTAGGCCCCAACCGGGGCCTTTTTTCATATTTAAGTATTTATGCTTATATAATTTTTCGGCGTATAATAAGGCATTGAAATATGGTTATTCCAACCCCTTACGCCCAAGAAGCTGTCCTAGTTATTTTAATTTTACTGTATAGCACGGTGCTAGCTAAGTCTGTTCCAGAAAAGTTGCATTTATACTTAAATATAGGAATCACTGGTGTTGCCGTATTGCTTGGCTTAAGCTTTGGCCTAAATTTTGAGCAAATGGGCCTTGCATTCGATAAAATTTGGCCAGGTATATATATTGCTTTTCTAGCGGTTGCAGCCATTGTACTCGGAACATCCATAATTGCCACTATCCCCATACTGCGTAGATTTTTCCTAGGAGACGACCTAGCTAATGCCAGCGGCAAATTAATATCTTACGAAGCAACCGTAAGAGTTCCATTTGGAACGGCATTAATAGAAGAAGTGCTTTTCAGGGGAGTATTACTTGGGCTTTTATTGCAACATAATTCTACAATTACAGCTATTATAATTTCTTCGTTAATTTTTGGCTTATGGCATATTTTTCCAACCATTGCCATGCTAGAAAACAATCGAATACTCGCCAAAGCAAACCGTGACCTAAAACGCCGAAAATACGGATCGATTATTGGGGTGGTTGTCATAACAAGCATTGCCGGGGCAATTTTTGCTTGGCTTAGAATCATATCTAATAGTATTGTTGCCCCGTGGCTAGTGCACTGGTCCATAAATTCAAGTGGCATGCTAGGTATTGCTATCGCTCGAAAGCTAGAGCGTAAAAAAATAGATTAATTTAACCGTTAATTTAGCGTAAAATATAAATCATAGTAATAAAGGGAACAAATGGATACTAATAAAGCTATTAAAGATACTGAAAATAAATTAAACGGTGCTCTGGCACATTTTGAAGAAGAGCTAAAAAAGCTCCGAACCGGTAGGGCACACCCAAGCATGTTAGATGGAGTTACTGTTGTTGCATATGGAACGGAAATGCCACTTAACCAAGTCAGTAACATTACCACTCCAGAAGCCCAACTGATACAAATTAGTCCTTTTGACCCAAGCAATATTCAAGCTATTAGTGAGGCAATTAGAAATAATCAAAGCTTAGGGCTAAATCCTAGTGACGATGGTCGAGTTGTTCGCATACCAATACCCCCACTTACTACCGAGCGAAGACAAGATATTGTCAAACAACTAAGCACTAAGGCTGAAGATTGCCACATTTCTTGTCGAAATATTAGACACGATATTCTAGATGAAGCTAAAAAAGCAAAAAATGCCAAAGAAATCACAGAAGATGATCTAGCATCATTAGAGAAGAAGGTGAATGACTTAATGGCTAATATAAAAACAAAAGTCGATCAACTGTCCAAGGCCAAAGAGCAAGAAATAATGACCGTCTAATTTATTAACCAAAAATGAAAAAATATGTATTCAAATATTTTCTGTTATTAGCAGTGATAGCAGTAACAATTTTGTTTTGGCGACAAAACTTCATGCTATTTGGAATATTGTCTTTTCTATCCATTATTTTACTTTGGATCGATAATTTTAAACTTGCCAGAGAGTACTTCGCAGTCGCTATTTTTGGATCTATTACAGAAATATTAATAATTAATAATTCAGAAGCCTGGGACTACAAAGCTACCGGCTTACTTGGTGTGCCATTATGGCTTTTCCCGCTATGGGGTATTGCTGGAGTGTTGTCGGTAAGTGTATACCTTTTCTTTAATAAAAAAGAACTATCAAAAAAAATGGCTACTAAGAAATGAACGTATTTGTATATAAATTTCTGCGTTTTTTACAAAGACCGTCTAAATTATTCGTAAGATATGACAGCAAAGCAGGGAAGCCTATTCTGTTTTTGCACGGCATAGCTACCGATGGTAAGTGCTGGGATGATTGTATAAGTAATTTAAACGGGCAGGGCTTGAGATTAATTGTTCTGGATCTGCTAGGATTTGGGAACTCGCCAAAGCCCGCAAATTGTTCTTACGACTTACAAGATCACGCTAAATCTATTGAAAAAACCATTAAAAAGCTTCGGCTGAAAGAACCAATTATAGTAGTTGGTCATTCTATGGGTTCACTT
>CAYLXL010000088.1:0-854 GCA_964387745.1 uncultured Gammaproteobacteria bacterium
AAGCTGCATGTACCAGGGCATATGCCGCTTACTTAGCTATGCTTGACGCTGGTATCGCCAGAGAGGTAGCAAGAGGTGTTTTGCCGGTATCAACATTTTCTAGTATGTATGTAACCATGAATGCTCGTTCATTAATGAACTTTTTATCACTTAGAACGAAATCAGATGATTCACATTTTCCATCATTTCCTCAGCGTGAAATTGAAATGGTGGCTGAAAAGATAGAGAAGGAAGGGTATCACCATAGGTAAAATTATGGCTAAGGGTGTATTTAGTAATTCCGAAATTAAACAGGCTATAGAAGATAAGCAGATAATTATTTATCCATACTATGAAGAAGAAGGTGAAAAAAGTAACGATAGTATTGACGAAAATAACAATATCAAAACTAAAAATAACAAGGGCGTAGTAACAAAGATTAATACTACAAGCGTAGACGTAAGGCTGGGAGAACATTTTTTTAGAATTAACAACAGCAGAGATGAATCGACAGTATTTAATCCATTTAGTGAAGCTGATGTAAACAAACACTTTGAACAACATAGGGCAAGGCCTCTTTATCAATCTCTCGGCCAAATTTCCCTATCTGCAGTCGGTGGAATTCCAAAAGAGCACCCAGTAATTAGACTAGAAGCGGGAGAGAGAATACTGGGACATACTTATGAATTTATTGGCATTGCCAGAGACGGAACTAGTAGTATGCAAGCTAGAAGTACAGTGGGCAGAAGTGGAATAAATGTTTGTCAAGATGCCGGCTGGGGTGACTGTGGCTATGTTATTAGATGGACAATGGAGATTTATATCAATAATAATCATCTTGTCTTTTTACTAGTTGGTATGAGAATAGCTCAAAT
>CAYLXL010000088.1:864-3140 GCA_964387745.1 uncultured Gammaproteobacteria bacterium
ATTCAGAGGGAGATGAAAGCGAGTACAGCCTAGATACAGGTAAATATCAAAATCAATCAGCAGATAATATTGAAGAAATCATAGCAAAATGGAAACCAAGCGATATGCTTCCAAAGGCATACAAAGACAAAATTATGCCATATAAACCCTTAGATTGCGACTAAAAAATGGAAAAAGGGAAATATATAGTTATAGAAGGCGGGGACGCCACCGGTAAATCTACCCAGGCAGAAATCCTGGCCAATAAATTAAATGAATTTGGGCTAGAGACCTTACTTGTAGAAGAGCCCGGCTCAACAATAATTGGTAATGAAATTCGTAGAATAGTTAAGAATGGTGATTTGCCAAGATTGCCAATGACAAATGTAATGCTGGTAACTGCGGGGCGAATTGAACTATGGAACGAAGTAATTAAACCGTCTATAGACAGTGGTAAATGGGTTGTTTCTGCTAGGAATTGGTACTCTATGCTAGCATATCAAGGATATGGGGAAGGTCTCGACCTCGATTTTATCGAATCATTTACTAAAGAATATGTTTCAAATGAATATGCTTCTCCAAATTTGTCCTTCGTTTTAACTCATAATAGCCATGATGAAATAGTAAAAAGAATGGCTAATAGAAATAACGATGAAGAAAATGACTATTTTGAAAAAAATGACAGTATTAATAAGTTAACAGTTGACGAAAGCTATAGATTAATTGCCCAAAGAGTTGGAGCCATGGCCCTGGAAATAGATGGCTTATCTGTTGAAGAAGTGCACGGCAAAATTTGGGATGTAATCAAAAAGAACATACGAATCAAATATTAGCTATGATAGTTTCTATATACGCCGACAGTAAAAAGCAAACCGACAAACTTATTGAAGATATAAAAAAACAGCTAATTAAGAAAAAATATACAGTAGATGAATTAGTCATAAAACTAGGCACAGCTCCTAAAAATTCAAAAAATCCCTATATTAACGCAAGCTACGATACGCATTCAAGATATAAATATTTAAATCAATTAAACAAGTATATAGGATCTAATAATGTACTTTTAGTGCAGGGGCAGATTATTGATACAGTACTAAGAGAAGCAAAAAATCTAAAAAATACAGACGAAATACATAAATACACGCAGTGGCTAATGAATTCTGAATTCATAAGCTATAGCCTGCCACAAGTTGACTTATGCGTAATTGCAAGCGAAAACAATACCGTAAAAGCAATTACAAAAACGCTATCTAAACTACCAGAACTTAATAATAAAATTCTATTAAGTAAAAATAGCAGCAAAATAGTCGAAACTATTATTAAGCCCAAGAAAAATACACATCATTCAAAACTTAACTTATACGAATGTTTGCAGATTAGAGCCAATAATGCAGAACTACCCATTGTCATTCAAGATGCTTCGAAAGCTAAAATGGCTAATAAAGATCTAGAAAAATTGCGCGAGAAATATATTGCAAAACTGGGAATAAATTCTTATGGAGCATTCATTAGCCTACCCCTGAGCACCATAACAAATATAAGTAAAATTAATAATAACCTGCCCAAGACTCATAATTACAGCACAGAAAAAGTAGTTGAAGCCATTGCTAAAGAATCATTTTATCCAAAAAATGATCAAAAAATTAAACCCACGTTTTTAAACGAAATAGAATTTACTGCTTTTGTAGGAAAAATATATAATGCCCAGCTTGACTTAATTGGATTAAATAAAAGAAGAAGGTTGCTTGAAACGGTAGTTAATAATATTGACGTAAATAATATAGGAAAAACGCCATTCTATAATTTTGAAGGCAAAATTAGTTATTATGATTTTTTGCTGCTTACAAATATTATTACGCTAAATGCTGAATGGGAAATACCTAGTGCTAAGTATGGTTTTGTGGATGTTGGCGACGAAGCCGAATCAAATTCTTTAGAAGAAATATTCGATCAGTCGACATTTATAATTAGTACCAGTAAAATCAATAATCCCATCAGTTCTCTTTTATTAGGACATATAAATTATTTTTACTTAAATTTAGATCTTACTAATACTATTAAATTACTAAAAAAAGGTAATAAATTAAAAGGCAGTGAATATTTAAGTAACTTTATATCCGAACTTATAAATGATTTTTCAAACAAATTTCCAGTACTTTACGAAACCATAAAAAGTTAAAAGCCCCGTGGGGCCCTGCCTCAGCAGAGTTATAGTATCAAGGTCTTTAATACTATTTTCAATTATTTGAACCCTGGGTGTGGGAACAAATAACCCCCTACTTGGCAGGGCCCCATTC
>CAYLXL010000089.1:0-3007 GCA_964387745.1 uncultured Gammaproteobacteria bacterium
GGAATAAATTTTGTAGTATAAAAAACCAAATTAAAAACCTTTGTTCCAGAGAATGGACTTTTTTGAACCCTTAATTAACAAGATTGGTATTACACTGAAGTTAGAGAAAAATTTAAAGATTTTACTGCACTTGTTGTTCATGATGATGATAAAGAAATACCAAGAGGCTATGATGTTTTCCCAGAACTTAAAGAAGAATATGAAAAAGATGAATTTGCCATTACTGTCGCTAAGATTAAAAATTGCTTGACGACAAGAGGGATAAAAGACTCAGCATTTCAACAGAAAATCTTGAGTTCTTTTCATCAAGGTAGGTTAAAGCTTCCATTCACTCTACTCGGCGGGATTAATGGTTTATTAATTCAAAACGAAATTCTCCTACATGTGGATAGTGATTTTATTTTACAAGTACTTGATGAAAACAGTGTTGATCTTGTTTTTACTAACACTTTAAAAGATTTAGCTAACAACCAAGAAATTGCTAAATATACTGCTGTTGTTAATATTTCTCCTAAAGAATGCGTATTAAAATCCTCTAGTGTAGAAGTTTTGGAAAATTCAGATAAAGCACAACAAATATCTAAAATATTTGCTAGTCAGCAGCAGAACATTATTATGAAAATAATAACGTTTATTAAACATAAGTTAGGCTTTTATGGAGATTTTATAATGTATAAATTTCCTGCAATCAATGCTGTTCCAACGGTCCATAATAGCAGCTCGACAACCTTACTTTCAGAAAAAAAATTGTCAGATAAACCAATTACGGACGCAGACTATCTTTCTGCAATGGCTCTTCTTAGTGGGGCTTTAAAAGCAGAAGAGCACGGCCCCACATTAAAATTATAAGCCCAGCACCAAAAAGTTACATGATACTTCATGCAAGTGCCAGGTACCAAAATGTGACATTTTATCAACTTATAAATGATTATTAACACAGTTGGACTACTTGCTATTAATGTGGTAAAATCCTGCCATATTGCTGTATATATATGTGAGATAAATTATGATAAATCCAGATCTACCAGATCAAGGAGTTAACGCTGCAAGAATTATTGATTGTATTAACCTCGATGTACCTGTTGCTTCAAGTATACCAAGTCCAGTCAAAGCTAAATCTAAAGCTAAATCTAAAGCTAAATCCAGATCTAAAACTAGTAAAACAGGTGATGACATTCTTGCAGACTTCAGCCCTTTTCCTTATAGTTTGACCGAATCAGATTCTTTAACTGCTGCAGCCGAGTTGTTAGATCCTGGCCCAGAGATTTCGCAAACTCATGCTGCAGAAGACATGATTGAAGCTCCAAAAGCCGAGATTCCCCCCGAAGAGCTCTCGATAGAAGAACAAGCAACAATCACAGCCATTGACCGAGCTTTAGAAAGCAAAGATATCACTGAGATCGCAAGATTATCGGACTTACCTTTTGCAGATAAACATTTATTTTTTAGTGCCCATACCATGCCAGGGATTTTCTGGTTGGCTGTTAAATCACAGCCTGCAATCCCTATAGCTATCTTTAAAGTTGGTCCGGCTCGTGGATTGCATGATCTCACTTTATTGAAGTTTTCTAAGTTATTAAATATGGAAAGTTTTTTTCAGAAATCATTAATTAAAGCTGTTTCTATCGGTAAATTTTTAGAAGACCAACCATTACCTAGAGAATTTGCACAAAGACCTATAGGAGAAGATACCGATACGGAAAATATCAGTTGCTTATCTTTAGATAAACGTCATGAATACTATTTCGAACAAGCTAATGCAATCAAAAAGAAATCACTATTAGTTGGTTCTTTACAAGGGTTTGTACAAAAAGATGCATCACCTATTAAAGCAATAGATGCAGCTAAGATGATGATTTTTGCATATATATTATTTATTAAAGATCTTAAAATAAATGATGGTGGTATAATCAATTCTATAGATGGCACACCTAAGATGGTAGATGCTGTCGAAAATGCTTTAGCATATTCTTCTATATTACTCCCTGAACACTCTGCTCAAGGTGTCTTGAGTATGCATATACCTTTTATTGATCAGTTTAAAAATCTTGATTTGACCATTCTTGATATTGAAAATTTATTAACAAACTTCACCATAGATAGAGAAATATTTATCAATGGGTTGTTATTAATATTGGAGCAGGAGGAGACTTATGCCAAGAGCCTGCAGGCAGTTTTAGCTGAACAAAAATTACAACCCCGAACGTTTCATGAAGGTCATACGTTTATAACTAACCATAGATTACTCGCTGAAGAGATTTTTAAAAGGTTGCTAAATGTTAAAGTTAGCCTGGAAAAAATTACAGCTACTAGAGAATCATTAAAGATAATTCAATTGCTAGAACAGCTTGATCCGGAATATGTTAAGTCATATAAGTTAGCAGAGATAGCTCAAAGGGGCGATGATTGTGATGGACGTCTATCGAGAGGTATAATGGATCTTATGCGAGGATCATGCAGAACTCCCGGTTCGGTTGTTGGCAGTCATCACTCACCATATACATTTGATGAATCTAGCTCTTTCAGACTAGCTGGTTATGCTGACAAGCTTTTTTTTCAGCAAATAAGTCCTTTATTAGCATATGTTGAGAAGGATTCTTCGGGTAAAGATGAGCATAGGTACTGTAAAAAGATATTGTCCAAAATTCAACAGCTCAACGAACATTTTGAAATAATAAAAGATAATTTTCCAAAACATGAAACTCTAGCATTCCCTCAAGAAGGCATGCAGCTACATAGAGCAAAAGAAGCTTTAAAAGAGTTGGAATCTATCCAATCGAAATTAGCGGTTGTAATAGAATCGAATAAAGAAGATATTAATATAATTACTTTTCTCGCTAATATTGAATACTTAGAACGGCAAATTAAAAAACGAGAAACGAGTATACAACAAGATCACTCTTCAAGAAGAGTCTCATCGCAAAGTTTTCGTTTTAGTCCTGAAAGCTCTAAGCCTTCAGATTGCCGAGAAGATAAAGGTTCTCCAGAAATAACTGCTATTGTTGAT
>CAYLXL010000090.1:0-2921 GCA_964387745.1 uncultured Gammaproteobacteria bacterium
ATTGCTGGGGTTCGTATCCTCTATGGGAGTTCCTTACTAGATCTCTCGCTCTCTGCTCGCATAGATAGTATCAAAAGCTCAATTAGCTAAAGGAATAGGTAATATGGCAGATGCATCACTACTTTCAAAAATTAACTCATGGAGTGAATCAGTCAAGCCAGTTAGTATTGGCACTATCCAAAAGATTGGTGACGGTGTGGCGCATCTATCAGGACTAAACGACGTCATGATGAGCGAGCTCATCGAGTTCCCTGGTGGTACTTTCGGTCTCGCCCTCTCCCTCCATACTGAGAGCGTTGGTGTAGTCTTGCTAGGCGAATACTCTCATCTCAAAGAGGGTATGACTGCTACAGCTACAGGCAAAATCCTCTCTATCCCTGTCGGTCCCAACTTTCTTGGACGCGTTGTAAACCCACTCGGTGTCGCGCTAGATGGCCAAGCAGATCCAGAAGGAGCAGCTATCTATCCAATCGAAAATATTGCTCCAGGCGTTATTACCAGACAACACGTCTCTCAACCACTCCAGACAGGTATTATCGCAATCGATGCCATGATCCCTGTTGGTCGTGGACAGCGCGAGCTAATCATCGGAGACCGAGGTGTCGGTAAGAGTAGTATCGCCCTAACCACCATCATTAACCAAGCCAACGAGAATGTTAAATGTATCTACGTCACAATCGGCCAAAAACGCAGTTTTGTCGCTCAGCTAGTCAATACCCTCGAGCAGTTTGGCGCTATGAAATACACAACAGTCGTAGCCGCAACAGCCAGTGATCCTGCCTCGATGCAGTACCTAGCCCCTTATGCGGGTGCGAGTTTAGGTGAGTACTATGCCAAAAATGGTCAGGATGCACTCATCATCTACGATGATCTAAGTAAACATGCCTGGGCTTATCGTGAGATCTCACTCCTCCTAAGACGTCCTAGTGGTCGCGAAGCATATCCCGGTGACGTCTTCTATCTCCATTCTCGCTTGCTCGAACGTGCTTGCCGCTTAAACAAAGAATACGGAGGAGGTAGCTTGACCGCTCTCCCTATTATCGAGACCCAGGCAGGCGACGTCTCAGCTTACATCCCAACCAACGTCATCAGTATTACCGATGGCCAGATCTATCTAGAAACAGACATGTTTAACTCAGGCTTTAAGCCAGCCGTTAACGTCGGCTTATCCGTGTCACGCGTCGGTGGTGATGCACAAGTCAAGGCCATGAAAAAGGTCGCCGGTCGACTGCGTCTAGATCTAGCCCAGTATCGCGCACTCGCAGCCTTCTCTCAGTTTGCCTCAGATCTCGATGCCAAAACCAAAGCTCAGTTAGACAAGGGTTCTCGTGTCTCTGAGATCCTCAAGCAGGGTTGGGATGAGCCACTACCAGTCGAGCAGCAGGTTATGCTCATCTGGGCAGTTACCGAAGGGTATTCAGACAAAATCGAGCTCAAGAATATGCTCGAATGGAAAGCTAGTCTCCTGAGTTACCTAACTACCAACAAAGATGGTATAGGAGTAGCAGCCAAATTAAGAAAAGAAGCCGCATTAAGTGACGAACTCTTAGTCGAGATGAAAAAGGTAGTGAAGAATGTAAATCTCTCCTGTGCTCATCTTTTTGTGAGCGAAAGTGAGTAATAATGGCGAGCCTTATTGGTATAAGACGACGCATCAAATCAGCTAAGAACATTGCTCAGATCACCAAGGCCATGGAGATGGTCTCGGCGAGCAAAATGAAAAAAGCTCAGGATGCAGCACTCGCTACTCGTCCCTTTACTCTCAAACTCAAAGAAATGATGGACAAAGTCGGCGGGGGACTAAAGGGGAGCACTCATCCACTCACCCAGAACTCCACTAACCCAGACATCCTAGTAATTCTTATCTCGACCAACAAAGGTCTCTGTGGAGCCCTAAATGTAAATCTCTACCGCTCACTCCTCGACTTCTCCGCTCGTCACGCTAGCTCCAAAATCATGATTGCAACCGTTGGCAAAAAAGCAAAGTACATTACCCCTAGTGGCAACACCGAGCTACAGGCCAAGTTTAACAACCTCGGTGAAATCGTAACTTTTGCAGAGACCAGGAGTGTCAGCGCCTACGCTATGGAGCAGTATAGTCAGGGTAAAGTAGGCAAAGTCTATTTGGCCTACCCACGCTTTATTAGCACCCTCCAAAACGACATTACCTTTACCAAAATTCTTCCCTTTGCAGTCGAGAGTGATGCACTCCCAAATAACTATACAATCGAGCCTAGTAGTACCGAACTACTAAACACACTCCTACCTTATCAGATCGAGATGTCAGTCTATCAGACTATACTCGAAGCCAGGGCTACCGAGCACAGCGCTCGGATGGTCGCCATGAAGAGCGCTTCTGACAACGCCAAAGAACTAATAGGCAACCTAACTCTCGATTATAATCAAGCAAGACAAAGTGCCGTCACTAGTGAGCTACTAGACGTCACCACCGCACGCATGGCGATCGAATAAATATACAAACATGTAAGGGTATGCCCCTGTGCTTACCCCACATCAATAAAAAGGAGAACTATGAAAAAAACAAATAATCTAGGCATTATCACTCAGATTGTCTCAGTCGTTATCGACGTCCAGTTTGAGGGAGTCCAGCCTAATCTCTACGACGCACTCAAAGTCAAAAGAGACGACGGCAGTGTAGTAACACTCGAGGTCGAGCAGATCCTCGGTGGCGGTATCGTCCGCACTATCGCGATGAGCAGTACAGACGGCCTAAAACGCGGTATGAGTGTAGAGGGGACTGGCGCACCTATTACCATTCCCGTCGGCAACGAAACGCTAGGACGTATTTTTAACGTCCTCGGCGAACCAATCGATAACCAGGGCGAAGTCAAAGCCAAACTAACAGCACCTATTCATAGGTCCGCTCCAACATTTGCTGAGCAGAGTAACACTGCTAGTAT
>CAYLXL010000091.1:0-1083 GCA_964387745.1 uncultured Gammaproteobacteria bacterium
TTGAAGCTGCTGCTAGAAGATATTCTTGATTCAAAAAACAGTAAAATAATATTAATTGATGGCAGGTCTGGAAGCGGAAAATCATATCTTGGTAATAAAATAGGAAATTTGCTTAAAGCACCTGTAGTGCATACTGATGATATTGCATGGAATAATCATCCAATTAATTGGGATACAGAAATAAAGGAAAATATTATTAAGCCATGGCTAAATAATGAAAATATTGAATATAGACCAAAGGGCTGGAATGAAACTCGCAAGGGTGCAATTACTCTATCAAGAAGAAGTAAATTGTTAATTATAGAGGGCGTTGGTGCCGGCCGAATTAGTTTGAATACCAATAACTCAATACTTATTTGGGTTCAGGCTGATGCAGAAAAGGCTTTTCAGCGTGGAATATTGAGAGACATGAAGACAGAGCAGCGAACCAAAAGTGAGGCTGTAGCATTCTGGAACAACTGGAAAATGTACGAAGACCCTTTTTTGGAAGAAGAAAAACCCTGGGAAAGGGCTGATATTGTAATAAATGGTGACGGCTATGGAGCTAACAAAAGTACTTCTAAAATAACTCGTGGTCCTCTGTTTAGAAATTAATTGAAGCAAATTGGTTATTTAGTGTAAAATATTGTCTAGCTATGGTCTCATTGTCGGAGCGGTCTTGGACACCAGGTTCTCATCCTGGCAATCGGCTGAAAACTGCTAGGCAGAAGTTTGCAAGGCCGGAAGCCTGGATGGCTAATGCCACCAAGCTGAGGCGGGCCCGACCAAATTTACAAAGTAAATTATGGGTGGGTCGATTCCGAATCGAGCCTTTATAATATAGTTAGCAAATGGTCTCATCGTCTAAAGTGAGACAAGCCGGTCGGCTTGTTGCAAGGAAATCTACTCTTCAAAACTTGTTTTGAAAGATGTAGTTTTGGGGCCGCGCTAGCGTGGCGGAGCACCAGGCTGTTCTAAATGATGATGACTTGGTTAAGTAGTTTAGTGTAAAATATTGTCTAGTATTTGGTCTCATCGTCTAACGGTTAGGACACCAGGTTCTCATCCTGGCAATCGGGGTTCGATTCCCCGTGAGATCACCAA
>CAYLXL010000091.1:1183-2840 GCA_964387745.1 uncultured Gammaproteobacteria bacterium
AAGAATTACCTTGGTATAATCAAGTTAAGAGTTAACTAAAAAAGGAGCAATTAATTGGCTAAGAAGGTATGGCAAGCAGATGATAACGGCCTGCATCCGCTGGTAGAAGATTACACCGTTGGTAGTGACTATATTACAGACTTGCAGTTGCTTGAATTTGATATTGAAGCATCAAAGGCACATTCTAAAATGCTATTAGCTCAGAAGATTTTGACCAAAGAAGAGTTTGGAAAGTTGACTACTGCCCTAGAGAAGCTTACTGTTTTGGTACAAGAAGGTAGCTTCAAGATAGATAAAAGCCAAGAAGATGGACATACCGCTATCGAGCAATATTTAACAGATGAGTGTGGCGAGGCTGGTAAAAAAATACATACAGGCAGAAGCAGAAACGATCAGTCGCTGGTGATGACCCGTCTGTTTAGCAAAAAAATCTTATTAGAAATAGAGAAAGATATAAAACAGTTAGTAAAAGCCTATGAAGCAGCCATAAAACAGTTTGGAAAAGAACCAATGCCTGGCTATACACACATGCAAAAAGCAATGCCTACAACGATAGGTACTTGGCTGGGTGCCTATAAAGACGGTTTTTCAGATGTTGCGAATTATTTACCATCCACACTTGATTACATTAATCAAAATCCACTAGGTTCAGCATCGGGTTTTGGCATAACTAATTTTGCTAATCAAAGAGATTTAACAACTAAAGAGCTAGGCTTTGGTAAAACTCAGGAAAACCCTATTTACTGCGGAATTTCTAGAGGTTTATTCGAGAATGTTGTTCTTCAGAGCTTGTCACCTGCTATGGTTTTAGCCGGAAAATTTGCCAATGATATGCTTCTTTTTACTACTAGTGAATTTGGTTTTGTGAGTCTGCCAAGCCAATACACAACTGGGTCTTCTATAATGCCCCAAAAACGAAACTATGATGTGTTTGAAATAATGCGTGGTAACTCTAAGCTTTACCACACCCTTCAACTACAAATTCAGGATATTATTCTTGGCTTTGGCACTGGTTATCAGCGTGATCTACAACTTACCAAGAAATCATTTATAGATGCTATAAACTTATGCAAGCAGACAATTATTTTACTTAGCGAGCTAGTAGCGAACTTGCAGTTTAATGAAGACCGTCTAAGATCAGCCATGACAGATGACTTATTTGTGACTAATAAAGTGTACGATTTAGTAAATGACGGAATGTCATTTAGAGAAGCCTATAAAATCGTTAAAAAGAAGTATTTTGACAACATCCGGGGTTATTAATGTCTTACGGTCCATTGAGTTTAGTAATGAAAACATAAAATGAATATTTATAAGGTATTGAAAGTATAATGAAACACAAAATTGCCGTAATTTTTGATATGGACGGAGTTATCGTCGATAGCGTAGGCTATAATTGGCGACAAAATAATACTATCCTCTCTAACTACGGTATAAAAATAACTGATGAAAAATTATTTAAGTATATTGGCAGGAATCTCCAGGACCAAATAGAGGCAATAAATAGAGACTATAAAGTACGCATAAATTATAAAAGCTTTTCAGAGTCACTTTCTGAGCTTAAGAAACAGCAAAAAAGACTTCCAGAGCCAATGTCTGGCGCAGCCAAGCTTATAGAAAATATCAATAAAATTGGAATTGATATGGCAATTGGTAC
>CAYLXL010000092.1:0-2829 GCA_964387745.1 uncultured Gammaproteobacteria bacterium
GATCAATGTCGGTTTTCGAATTAATGCCCTTGCTATCGCTACTCTTTGGCGTTCTCCACCTGATAATTGATGGGGTTTTCGTTTAAACTTTCCTTCCAATCCCATTTCATTTAACAGATAAATCGCTCTCTCTAGATATTTCTTGTTATTTCCATTGGTGGTAGTGGGGAGGAGTACATTATCTAAAACAGTAAGTTCTGAGATAAGATAGTGAAATTGGAAAATAAACCCTAATTCATTGCTTCTAATTTCATGAATTAATTGTTCATTTTTAAAGTCGATGAGTTTGTCTTGGAAAAAAATTTCCCCGGAAGTAGGTTTATCCAGTGTACCCATCAGATATAGAAGCGAACTTTTTCCTGATCCAGATTTTCCCATTAGCGATATAAATTCGCCATCAAGAATCTTTAAAGTGATATCACTTAAAATATTTACATCTTGGATAGCTTTATTGACTGATCTAAATTCAAGCATCGGAAGCCTGTCCTCTTATTATATCAATTGGCTGTAACTTAGAAGCGGATCTTGCCGGGAAATAGCTGGAGAAAACGGCCGCAAATATGGCAATAAAAAATGCCTTTAAATAAATGCTAATTTCAAAGGCCACGTTTAGATGTCCTGTTCCCGTACCCATGGGAGTTTCTCCCATAGGAATGGTTTCTATAAAAAGGCATCCGAAGTAACCCAAAATAAGACCTATAATTCCTCCCACTAGACCAAGTAAAAGTCCTTGGTTTAGGAAGATTTGCGAAACTTGTTTTGGCGTAAATCCTAGGGCCCCGAGAATGGCGATATCCCTTTTTTTATTATTAACCATCATATTTAAAACATTAAAAATTCCAAAGGAGGCAACTATTATGGTGATAAAAACCATCATATAACGGGTGACATTTTGGATTTTAAAAACATTTAGAAAATTCTTATTGATCTGATCCCAAGACTCGATTCGTTCATCAGA
This sequence comes from uncultured Gammaproteobacteria bacterium, assembly GCA_964387745.1. Taxonomy (GTDB): domain Bacteria; phylum Pseudomonadota; class Gammaproteobacteria; order JAGOUU01; family JAGOUU01; genus JAGOUU01. The sequence continues at coordinate 959 of CAYLXL010000092.1, forward strand.
AATTTCGGCCCAATGGGATACTTTTAATGCAGATTTTTGAAAATCTTTTAATCTTACTCCGATAGTATTAATCTTTCCTCTATCTCCAATAATTTCCCAGGCATCCTCAATATTTGAATAGATTGTATTTTCGTCAAAATCTCTAATCCCTGTGGCAAAAATCCCCCTAACTTTAAAAGCAGTAGGAGGTTTTTCCCCGATGGAAAGGTAGACTAGATCTGACAAATAGGCGCCAATTTTTTTTGCCAAACCTGCTCCTATTACAAAAGAATTTTTTTTGGATAGATTTGACATTGATCCATTTACCATTTTATTTTCAATATCGGTGATTTTCATTTGCGCCGAAGGATCTATACCAACTAGTTTTACGCTGTATGGAGCAGCTATTTGAGTAACCATCGCATTTGACGTAATTTGCGGCGAAAAGGCCACAACCTCTTTGTCTAATCTGAAACGTCGATACCAAAGCTCTGGAGACTGAATATATTCATTCACCTTTTGTTGTTTGGGATTATTGATAAAAAAGGCCGAGACATTATCTGAATAGACTCGTTTTTGCATATCCGCTAAACTTGGGGTGGAATCTCTTGGGGTTATTTTAATATGGGCATTATTATTAACTAGATTTTCCATTAAAAATCCCTGAAAACCTTGAAAAAAACTGTTAATGGTTACGAAGGCGAAGCTTCCAATAATAATTCCAAGCAAAGTCAAAATAGTTTGAGATTTCCTGGAAAAAAGATATTTGATACTTAAATTAAGCATACTTTAATTCCAAAATTTAAGTTCATCATTTTCAGAAATTTTGTCGGATTTAACCTCTACAAAATCAGGTCCTACAATCCCTCGCTCGACAGAAATTTCTTCTTTCCTCAATCCTTTCTTCACCAAAAGTTTTCCATCTTTATATGTTCCTATTGGTACTACAAATCCCTGCCGTTTTGGAGAAACTTCTATAACTAGATCGACTGTCATACCGGGGAGAGCATTATCAGGAAGATTTAGGGGTTCAATATAAATAACAAATTGGGGGTCTAAACTGTATAATTTAGATATTTTTCCTTCAAATATTTTTCCGGGCAGTTCCTCAAAGCTAATTTTAACGTTTTGACCTGTTTTAACTCTAAAAATACTTTTTTGTTCCAATATAGCTTTTATTTGGAGCCTTTTTAGATTTTCAATATGAATTACTGTTTCTGAAGCGTTTACATTTTCCCCTACGTTTGCCGGGATATTGATAACTGTTCCGTCGAAGGGGGCAGAGACTATTATGTCCATTTTTAAAAGCGGCTGACCCTTTTTAACAAATTCACCTTCTGTAACATAAAGTTCTTGAAGGTTAAGACTGGTACCGGGTCTAAATTGGTAGATATCCTTTGATTCCAAGGTCCCAACTGCATAGGCAACTTCTACAATTTCCTTTTTGATGACCTTAACCGTTGTGTCCTTTTTGGTGCAACCTAGTGCTAAAATAATCATTAAAATAGTAAAGAAATTAATTTTGGGTGAAAAGATTTCCATATCCTAGACCTTTGTGAAGATTTTCATCACCTATGTTAACATTTAAGAAAGGAATAAATAACAGGTAAAAAGATTCAAATAGGGGAAAAAAATTGAGCACAGGGCTTATTCTAACCGGTGGGGGAGCGAGAGGGGCATTTCAGGCAGGAGCGGTGAAGGCATTACTAGAAATCTTTAAGCTCAATGGTTTAGATAAAGACGGATTTTTTCCCATAATTTCAGGAATAAGTGCAGGAGCTATTAATGGAGCCTTTTTGGCAAGCGAGACTCATGATCCAAATTTCGGGGTAGATAAGCTTTGTGAATTTTGGTCAACTTTAAAATCTAGCGATATTTATAGGACAGATATT
>CAYLXL010000093.1:0-2640 GCA_964387745.1 uncultured Gammaproteobacteria bacterium
CAAGTCATGAATAAGAAGCCTGCCAAAAAGCCGGTCAAGTTACCTAAGGTTAGCCCTGAGTTTGAGCAAGCAGTGCAGGCACTTGGCAAAACCAAACCAATTAGCAATGCGGATTTGGCTAAGTGGGTGCGCAAACAAAAGAAAAACAGTAAGTAGCCACTAGTTTTCTTCAATCTGTTCTATTTGGGTTTGTAAAGTATATAAGTGCCTATGTATATATAAAGAAAAGGAGAGTAAAAAGGAAGAGTTAACAGAGATAAAAATACGGAAAATAGGTACATATCGATAGTGGGGATTTTAAGAGCCTCAAGAAGCAACAGATGTAGTAGTGCGCTATACTAGATACATGCAAAAAAAGAAGCGTCCAGCGAAAGATAAAGAACTTACGGACTTCCTCAAAGCCGGTGGTCGTAAGGGCGCCGAAGCGGACTTTGATGCCTTCCTCAAAAAGGCCGTGCAGCCGCAGAAAAAGAAGCCACAACCTAAGCCGAAGGCTTGAGTTTCTTCGGCAAGTTGTAGGTTGCCACTTTCGTGAGGATTAAGTCGAACATGTATTTTGGTTGCATTTTGCGATTTGAGTAGCGAAAAGCATACTCATCGACATAGAGTTGTAAGTACTTTGGGTCAACGTGACGATAGACGCCCGTAATGCCGCGCTTAATATTGCTCCATAGGTTCTCGACGTTTTGGGTGTGACGGTGCCCGACAACATACTCCTGCGCACTGTGATTAATCGTGAAGTGAATATAGCCAGCACGGGTGAGGTGTCTGTATGAGCCGTAGGTATCGCTGTAGACCGTAGCACTCTTATCTACACCAGCTGCAATCTCTTTTGAGAGCACCCGGACACCTGAGCTTTTGACATGTTTTACTGTTGCTCGTCCACCACGCTCAACCATACCAAAGACTACCTGGCTATTATGAGCTTTGGCAGTGGTGCGCTTTTGCGGGTTTGGGTGAAAGTAGGCTTCATCAACTTCAACAGAACCAGTCAGTGGGTTTTGTCCGGCAGACATAAGTTGTCGTATGTGGTTAAACATACGCCAGGCGGTCTTGTACGTAACCCCGAGTTCTCGTTCGAGCTGTTTAGCACTAATGCCAGCGCGAGTTTGTGCCATGAGATATATGGCATAGAACCAGAGGCGAAGCTCAGTGCTTGAATGATCAAATATGGAACCCTTGAGTGGGTAGATGTGATGACCACAGAAGCTACAGGCATATGCAGAGCGACCTTTAACACGATAGAATTTGTTCTCTTTCGTGCACTTTGGGCATTCGAGCGTATTGCCGAAGCGCAGTTGCTTTACTTCCTCAAGGCAGGCAGCATCGTCTGGAAAGCGAGCGTTAAACTGTTTGATTGAGAACTTCGTATCCATACTTATAGTATAGAGGAGTAATTACTTGTAGTCAAGGGATAAGTGCCTTATTAGCATCCCTCGCGCTTCGAGCGTATTTAATCACAGTTTTATATGGGCTAGTTTGCCACTCGGGAATCTCACCTTGTTTACGGAGAATATCTACAGTAGGCTGAATTGGCTCTACCGCATGGAACGAGACTAATTTTAAAATTCTATTTCCTATTTGTCGCTTGGTGGTATTGTTTCTGGTTTCTAAAAACATGCCCTCCAAATTCTGGTCGATTGCACTACGGTGCTCTTGGATCATAGTTTTTATAAAGAAACGGCCTATGCAAGCATGGTAGTCTTTAGTAAAATCAACTCTGGTCATATTTCTTAGTAATTCGTATTCAGCATCGGACAACTCTACTCTTTCCGGTGAGTCACCAGATAAATCTATTGCATGCCGAGGCACAAAATTCAGCAAAGCTAGTAAGCTCATACCGAATTGTTTTTCAGGATTTTCTACCAGCGGTGGAGCATCCATATAATTATGAGCCCTGTCGTGATAAAATCGCCTTACAGCCTGAATTCTACTTACTCTTACCACTTGCCCACCTGGATTAAGCTTATCTGACAAAAAAACTTTCCGGGGAAAGAAAAAATGATGATCGTCTGGGTCTTTATGATACGGGTTGCCATGTTTAGTTAGTACAGTTGGTGCATCTATGAAAGGATAAATAGGCAAAGGAAAGTTAGTTTCTTCATCTAATAGCCAAGGTTGTTTATTGTACTTCGGCATATTTATTCTCATAAATTAAAAAGCGCCCGCAGGTGCGAGCGCTTTGTTGTTAGTATTTTTGCTGCAAAACAATACCCTATAGTCTCTAATAGGTTTTACTTTTGGCCTCATGGGCACCCTCCCTTTTTTATTTTGACTTTATAGCCTCATAATATACCCTAATTTTTAAAAACACAAGCAGATTAGAATTTAGATGTTAGATAGTAGATTTTAGAATAAGCATTTTTCTTTTCCATGCGCTAAATTCCATAATTTGGTCCAACTTTTAATATTCTTCAGACTACTATTATCTTCTAAGGTCCAAGGTCTACCGTCCAATATCTAGTTTGTGAGATATTCGTCGCGCGGGTCGTCGCTGACTTCTATATGTGTTACAGATTCATCACCGTCTTCCCGGAACACATCATCCAAACTTCTAATGAGTACTTCTCTAGGCCTTGCTCCATCGGCCGGACCTATAACCCCTCTTTCTTCCATTTCGTCAATGATTCTACTCGCCCT
>CAYLXL010000094.1:0-2634 GCA_964387745.1 uncultured Gammaproteobacteria bacterium
GCGATTCAAACATAAGTTATAATACCAACATCAGAAAAAAAGTCAATAACTTTCCTTGCTGAGGCTACTAACTTTATACAATAGTTTTTTATGGTTATCATAAATGGCGAAATAGTATGGCTCTGAAGTTTGAACCGGTTCTATTATAATTTTATGGCGCCGGTCTATCTTTACTACAATCCCTTGTCACAAACGCTTGTGCTCCCTGGCCTTCTATGGCCTGCCAAATCTGCGTGCGCTGCGCAGTATTTAATTGCTCTGGCGTAAGGCTTAATAAACTTTCAAGCTGGTCATCATTTTGAATCATAGTACCAAGCTGGCCTTCTATGGCCTGCAGAATCTGCGTGCGCTGCCCAGCATTTAATTGCTCTGGCGTAAGGCTTAATAAACGAAAAAGCCGGTCAATATCTTGTATCATAGTACCAAGCTGGCCTTCTATGGCTTGTAGTATATAAGTGCGCTGCCCAGCATTTAATTGCTCTGGCGTAAGGCTTAATAAACGAGAAAGCCGGTCAATATCTTGTATCATAGTACCAAGCTGGCCTTCTATGGCTTGTAGTATATAAGTGCGCTGCCCAGCATTTAATTGCTCTGGCGTAAGGCTTAATAAACGAGAAAGCTCGTCACTATTTCGAATCATAGTACCAAGCTGGTGTTCTACGGCCTGCCAAATCTGCGCGCGCTGCCCAGCATTTAATTGCTCTGGCGTAAGTCTTAATAACCTTTCAAGCTGGTCACTACATCGAATCATAATACCAAGCTTGCGTTCTATGGCCCGCCAAATCTGCGTGCGCTGCTCGGTACTTAATTGCTCTGGCGTAAGGATTAATAAACTTTCAAGCTCGTAACCACCTTGAATCATAGTACCAAGCTGGCCTTGTATGGCTTGTAGTATCTGCGTGCGCTGCCCAGCATTTAATTGCTCTGAGCTAAGGCTTAATAAGCTCCAAAGCACGACGGTACCATTTTGAATCATAGCACCAAGCTGGCCTTCTATGGCCTCTAATATCTGCGTGCGCTGCCCAGCATTTAATTGCTCTGGCGTAAGGCTTAATAAACGAAAAAGCTGCTCACCATTTTGAATCATAGTACCAAGCTGGCCTTCTATGGCCTGCCAAATCTGCGTGCGCTGCCCAGCATTTAATTGCTCTGGCGTAAGTCTTAATAAGCTCCAAAGCAGGGTACCATTTTGAATCTTAGTACCAAGCTGGACTTCTATGGCCTGCAAAATCTGCGTGCGCTGTCCAGCATTTAATTGCTCTGGCGTAAGGCTTAATAAACTTTGAAGCTCGCTACAATATCGAATCTTAGTACCAAGCTGGTGTTCTATGGCCTGCAGAATCTGTGTGCGCTGCTCGGCATTTAATTGCTCTGAGCTAAGGCTTAATAACCTTGCAAGCTGGGCACCATTTCGAATCATAGTACCAAGCTGGTGTTCTACGGCCTGCCAAATCTGCGCGCACTGCCCAGCATTTAATTGCTCTGGCGTAAGTCTTAATAAGCTCCAAAGCAAGGTACCATTTTGAATCATAGTTTCAAGCTGGCCTTGTATGGCCTGCAAAATCTGCGTGCGCTGTCCAGCATTTAATTGCTCTGGCGTAAGGCTTAATAAACTTTGAAGCTGGTCACCATTTCGAATAATAGTTCCAGGCTGGCGTATTATAACTTCTATAATTTCTACGCATTGCTCGGGGGTTAAATGCCTTAAGACTTTGCCAAAGTCTAGGTTTAGCCTGTTAGCCGCCATTTGCGGCATTAAACATTCTATAACGATTCTAACTTTTGGTAGAGGTAAGGTTTGTAGCAATGCAGCCAAATCGTTTGAATTACTTATAGTGCCATTTTCTACGCATAGTCTATCTGCAAGCACACCGAGTAAAGCTCTTAGCTTTTCATCTGGTAGCTCTATGCTTAAAATAATTAGCGTTTCTACATTGCTTATTGTGGTTACAATATTTTGTTTAAGTGCATCTGACTGATTTATTATACCTACAAATTCGCTTGCCTCTAGCATTAAAAGTACATTTAAGTCATCAATACTTGCTACTGTTACAGGTATGTTAAATCCTTGAAGCAAGTTATTGGTTAAATTTAAATTGTCAGTGCCACTATAAGCTTGCCTTGTAGAAGAATCAGCAGCAGCCCCACCTCCTGCGCTACCATGTCGTGTTACAGCTTGTCTTAAATCATTTCTAGCAAAAGCTAGCTCACGCTCTCTTCGGGCAATAAGTTCTGCCTTGGCTGTATTACTTTGCCCAATACTTCTTAAAATCTCTTCCTGTCCTTGCATGGCTCTAATAAATGCATTTCTTCTATCGCCAACACATGTTGCAATTGTCGTGGTTGCATTAACATTCTTTTCTTTATCTGATGCGAGACTTATCATTAAGCCTATTTGCTCTTGCACAAGATATGGAATTCTCCTCTTATCAGCTTCGCTTAATGACCCATAATACTTATCAAAGGCTACTATTGCCACATATGCACCAGCACCAGCATTTTCTTGAACCCCAGTTACGCCATAAGCGCTATTAAAATGTAGACTGTTTATCAGATGCATTAAATGTTGATATAAATCATTACTGCCTTCTTGCGCTGTCTTTAGTCTTTGCTCTGCTTCTTGGATATCTTTAC
>CAYLXL010000095.1:0-2554 GCA_964387745.1 uncultured Gammaproteobacteria bacterium
CTGCGAGGTTTATGGCGCCAGATCCGATGAAAGTTGAGCCTGAGAACCCGTTCTCATTTAATCGATATGCGTATGGGAATAATAATCCTTATAAGTATGTCGATCCGGATGGGAGAAATCCTGTTTTCTTGCTAATGATCTTATCAAGACCCGTACTCTACGGAGCGGGTGCTGGCGTAGTTTTTGGTGTCGGGGGGGCGTATGTTGCAGGTGAGTCAAAGCTTAATATTATTAAAGCTGGAGCTGTTGGTGGAATGATGGGTGGTATGATGACTCTTTTTCCAGGTAAATCATTCCTTGCTGGAGCCGTATATGGAGGATTAGGGAGTGCAACTTCTGATACACTATATAAATATTGGGCAGGTAAACAAGATCAGATTTCTTCTAGCTCGATCTTACAAAGCGGATCATATGGTAGTTTAGGAGGTATGTTTGGGTCATTAGTTAGTAGTGCAAAATTTCCTAATAGGAATTTTCCTGCAACCCCTGGATTCAAAAACTTTACGACAGGTACTACAAGAGAACTACCTTATCAATCATCAGAATTTTATGATGCACCTCTTAGAGAAGTAAATTCAATTGTGAATAGTAGTATATTTTCATATAATATAGAACAGCTACATCCATATGAAAGAGCTATGAAAAATGACATATTTTAGTAAAAACAACCAGTTAGATCCAAAGTATTCTAAAAAAGATATCTATATATTAAGATTAGCATTTTTTTTAACCATAGCTTTCATGCAAATTAGTGTTGTAATGATCCTAAAGTATTTTAATTATGATTTGGATGGAGATGCCCAATCTAAATGGGATTTATTTATAATTTGTGCGTCTTGCTTAGCTTATTTGGTAAGTGCAATGTTTATCTTTCTCTCGATCACAAAAATATTGGTTGAAATAACTATAAAATTATCACATCTAATAAAAAGCTACTTGAACGATTGAGTTTTTTAATCGCTGTAATTTAATGTTTCTACATTAATCAGATATCTATAATATTTATAAGGTCATATGTACCTGGCCACAACCATTACACACGTAACGATTGTGGCCAGGCACCAAGCGTTTCTGGTAATAAATCTAATTCTTCAAATAGAGACATGTGCCACTAAAATGTTATGGTACTTGGTTCAAAACGTTTGTTTGATCACCTGTCAGGACCCTTTTTCTTATTGTCTTCGTTAGGTATGCTTTTTTCCGTAGTTTTGGCGTTAGAGCTCTTTTGATTATATAATCGTGAGATCAAAACTGCTGTACTTTCGCTAGATGGTTTGCTCTCAAGCTCTGTTGATTCATCGCTGTATTCTAAGTCATTATTAATTTCAGCTTCAAATTCTTGTTCAAATTCAACTATCAAGTCTGAATCCGAATCATCCTCAGAATATTCAGCTTCATCGACTTCACGCATCGGAATCCCAAGGCCGTAGATATCGCCATCCAATGATTTGCTAGTTGCTGCTACTGTCGTTGGAGCATCCTCATCATCAATATCACTCCCTTCATAGTCTTCTTCACCTACTTCCGTGATTCCTAACTCAAAATCATTAGGATTTTTAACCTGTACGCCTGCAGCATTATTTTTCTTTTCCATCTCAGCAACTGTATTTGGATTTTGTTTTAACTGGTTTAATTGATCATTAGATAAATTCAATGATTGATCAACACCTAATACAGCATTAACCTCACGATAACTTTGTTCGTTTTTGCCATGGCCTACAATGATATGTGATGATTCATGTAAAATTATATTTGGAAGAGCATCTCTTTGTTGCATATAAGACTGAATTTTTTCTTTCAGTTGTTTTACAGTCACTCCATCACCTAAATCCTCAAGTTCAAGAACCCATAAGCCGCCACCTACTCGGTATGAGGTTATTAAATTATCTAAGGTACCAAATCTTAACATGAACTGACCAAATTTTGTGCCACCGTCTTTACTCAGACTAGATGTACTTATACGTCCACTGAGTTGGTGACAAAATTCTTTCAATTCCATGCTTAATTCGGTAGGTTTCAACAATTGACCAAGTTTTTGAGTATTTACTCCATACATCGGAAAAACTGTATCAACGTAACCACTATTTACTCCTGATGATCTGTAAAATGCTTGTTGATTTGCAGCAGCTGTTTTATCGTCAGATGCAGTTAATGGGTTTATGGGCAAGACCCAAATATGACGTACAGCAAAGTCTTCGTCAGATGAAGCAATACAAGCAGCTACTGAACTCAACTCTATAGCTTCTTTAGCATTTGAATTTGGCATAAGTAAACAGCTCCGATCGTAACTTTATCTACCTACATATGACATGATTAATGCTGAAAAGTTCCATAGATATAAGTTTAACTCACTGTTTTTTGAGGAAATTTTAAGAAAATGAAATAAATACAAGCCCTTATAAGATACAGAACAAAAGGTCTTTGGTTGAGAGTGACATAAGTCAACTAGCGTATGTTAGTTTCATTGTGTCAATGGATTTAGAAAGGTCCGAATTATTAATACCAATCCTGTTAATTAATAGTTCAAAAAGCCCATTCTCTGGAACAAAGGTTT